>DIPA01000020.1:438-5621 GCA_002427055.1 Firmicutes bacterium UBA5500
GATTGATTCTGTGTTGCGAAAGGGGGAGCCAAGTTGGATAGCCGAAGGAGCCTTGAGCTGAGGAGGTTGCTATGAATATTGATGAAACTATAGTTGAGAAGTTCTTGAGGCAGGAAGCTGGTTTGGAGAATCACTGGATTTTCTCGCAAATCGTTCCCGGGGAAAAGGCTTTTGAGCAACCTGATTGCTCAAAACGCGATGAAGTAGAATTGTTGCTGAAGCAGATTACAAGGCTAGTTAAGGACTTTCGCCCTTTCAATTCTGATCTTTATAACGTGTTATTTCCACAATGGAGAACAATAACAGAGAATACGACAGTAATACTTTCTGTAGGTTCTCCTGCCCCTTATGATGCAATGGTGCGAATGAAAGATGGAAAAGAGTATGTCATTTTCGATTTGATAAGGTTTCTAGAATACAGTAACTCCGGCTACGATATCGAGCGTATTATTCGCCAATTGCTAACCCATGAGCTGGCTCATATATGTATCCATGAAGATTACCCTCCTATTCAGTATCAGGAATATATAGAGCGCCTAAAATACACTACATTCGATGAAGGCTTTGCGCATATCCTGGCTTTTGCTGAAGATATAATGAGTTTGGACTTCAGGGAACTGGTAGAAGCTCATTTTGAGGTGTCGATCAAGACATTGACTGAGGCGCTTTCAGCTGCTGACAAGAACGAACAAAAGGATTATTTAGTGTCCTGCAATGCAGGGAGCTATTGGGACAAGTTCGCTGCCATCAGCGGTAAGCTATTTCTGGCTCAAAACAAGAAACGGATAGTTGAGCTTTACAGAGCAGGCGTAAGACCGTTTTTTGATGAGCTGCTATCCTAGGGCTGCCGTGCTTGAAAGCAGTTGCTTTCACTCAGTAGGCCGATTATAATAAACATGAAATGCATATTGTCGATCCTGACATATTTGGGTACGCCCCGGATGGGAAGGTGACGGATGATAACGGAGTAAATGTCCGCGCCTTTTGGCGCGGATTATTTTATATATAAAGGAGGGTATTACGTGGAAAGCAGGATATCGATTATAAGCATTATCATCGAGGATACCGACGTATCTGCCGAGGTAAATGAGCTGCTACATGTTTTCGGGAAATGTATCGTGGGCAGGATGGGGATACCGTATCGTGATCGCGGTGTTTCTATTATCTGTATAGTGATGGATGCCCCGGGAGATGTGATTAGCTCGCTTTCAGGCAAGCTAGGGATGTTGAAGGGTGTTAGTGCAAAAACAATAGTTGCTAAACAGCAGCCAAAGAAAGAAGGATAGTCATGAAAAAAACGTTATCTATATTACTGATAGTTGCTCTCTCCACTTTAATGTTGGTAGGGTGTCAGACAACACCGAAGCAGCCAGCTTATGAGCCGGCTGAGATCCGTATTGGCGGGCTTAAGGGGCCGACTTCGATGGGTATGGTGCAGCTGATGGAGTCGGCTGAAGCCGGCACTGCGGCAAACGACTATACATTCACTATCTCCGGCTCTGCTGATGAAGTAACCCCTAAGCTCATTCAGGGTGATTTAGATATTGTTGCCGTGCCCGCTAACCTCGCATCGGTCCTCTACAACAACACGAACAAGGCAGTCAAACTGCTGGCTGTAAACACACTTGGTGTCATGTATATCGTGGAAAATGGTAATGAGATCGAGTCATTTGCAGATCTTAAAGGCAAAACGATCTACGCAACGGGCAAGGGCTCCACACCGGAATATGTTCTCAGGTATCTATTCTCAGAAAATGGACTTAACCCGGATACTGACGTAACTATTAGCTGGAAGGCCGAGCCGAGCGAAACGGTTGCTTTACTGGCCCAGACCCCAAATTCCGTTGCCATGCTGCCTCAGCCCTATGTTACTGTCGCGCAAACTCAGCTTGAGGGGCTACGCATTGCCATCGATCTCACTAAGGCGTGGGATGACTTGAACAACGGCAGTACTTTAATAACCGGTGTGCTGGTTGTGAGAAGTGAGTTCGCTGATGCACATCCAGAACAAGTTGCTAAGTTCCTAGATGAGTACAAGGTGTCGACCGAATATGTAAATGCTAATATCCCTGAGGCTGCACAGCTGATCGAGAAATTTGGGATAGTTAAGGCCGCAGTTGCTGAAAAGGCAGTTCCTTACTGCAATATCACCTATTTAGAAGGCGCAGAAATGAAGACAGCGATGCAAGGATACCTTGACGTGCTCTTCCAGCAAAATCCCAAAGCCGTAGGCGGGGCATTGCCTGGCGATGATTTCTATTATGCCAGATAGGCATCGGCTGGAAAGAGCCGCGGCAGTAGTATTTGCGCTGGTTGTTTGGCAGATAGGCGCAATGCTACTGGGGCAGGACTTGCTGCTTGTCTCGCCCATAGCTGTAGCCAAGAGGCTATCTAGCCTCTTGGCTGAGGTAGACTTTCTTAGGGCAGTACGTTTCTCCTTTGTACGGATAGTTTCTGGTTATTTGCTGGCGCTGATAACCGGAAGTTCTCTGGCGGTCATTGCCGGAAGATTTCACCTAGCGGAGGTTATCTTTTGGCCTTTTATGGCAGCTATTAAGTCTGTACCCGTGGCTTCGTTTATCATTCTCTGTCTGATTTGGCTTAGTTCCAGGAGTCTCTCGGTATTCATTGCGTTCCTGATGGTGCTGCCGATAGTCTATACCAACATGCTTCAGGGAATTAAGAGCACAGATAGCAAGCTGCTCGAGATGGCCGGTCTTTTTCGTGTGGGCTGGCTCAAGCGAATGAAATATATCCATCTGCCGCAACTGAAACCATATCTGTTTTCTGCTTGCATTGTATCGATTGGATTGTCGTGGAAAGCGGGTATCGCGGCTGAAGTTATCGGCATCCCAGATGGTTCTATCGGTGAAAAGCTCTATGAGGCAAAAGTCTATTTAAGTACTAGTGACCTTTTTGCTTGGACAGTTATTATAGTTGTCGTTAGCATCGCGTTTGAAAAACTGTTCTTGCTACTTCTGCAGCGGCTGTTTGCAAGATTGGAGAGAGCGTAGTATGGATATTGTCGTCTCAGATCTTACAAAGAGCTTTGGTACTAACCGTGTACTTGACAAGTGCAATGCGACTTTCCCTGAGCATGAGACAACTTGCCTTATGGGGCCTTCCGGCTGTGGTAAAACCACCTTGCTGAATATCCTTATGGGATTAACGTGTCCCGATAGTGGTACGGTACAGGGTGTGCCTCAGCTAAAGAGTGCCGTCTTTCAGGAGGATCGGCTTTGTGAAAACTTCAATGCTGTTGCCAATGTGCGCTTGGTGTGCGATAAGAGTGTAGATGATAGCCTGATCATCAAACATCTGGAAGACATCGGTCTTAAGGACAGCTTAAGGCAGCCCGTTAGTGAGCTTAGTGGCGGCATGAAGCGCAGGGTTGCGATAGTACGTGCAATCCTCGCTGAAAGCGATATCTTGTTTCTTGATGAGCCCTTCAAAGGTCTTGACGAGGAGACAAAGCGGGCGACCATGCAGTATGTCAGGGATAATATCAAGGGACGAACGGTTATTCTGGTTACCCATAACATCGAGGAGGCGCGAGTGTTCGCGGCTCAGCTGGTAACTATGAAGGGAAAGGATAAGAGCAATGATAGTTGAAACAAAGCAAGATATAGTTGACGTTCTCCAAATGCCGTATGATCGATATCTTGATATCGTAGCGCCCTATGCCAAGCGAATTCATGAAGAGAACAATCAGAACGCGCTCACCGCTACTGCCATGCTCGGCTACGATAACATATGCAAAAATCGTTGCCTTTACTGCGGGATGCGCGCAGGTAGCACTAATATAAAACGCTATCGCATTGCTAGGGAGGACGTCGTTGCCTCGGCCAAGGCCGCTGCGGCAACCGGTTTAAGACGCATATTCCTTATCTCGGGTGAGGATCCGAAATATGGGTTTGATAATCTTATTTATATAGTAGAAGAAATCAAGGCTCTTGGTTTCCATATAAGCCTCGCTTGCGGTGAGTTCTCCCTGGAACAGTATAATGAACTGAGGGCAGCCGGTGCGGATGAGTATGTTCTGAAGTTCGAAATGTCGCAAGCAGACATTTTCGACCGTCTGAACCCATCAACCAACTTTAAGAAACGTATGCAGAGCATTGATTGGATCAAGCAAAGTGGGATGCGCCTTGCATCCGGAAACATTATTGACTACCCGGGGCAGACAGATGAGCAAATAGCTGAGGATATACTGCTGATGAAGCAGCTTGAGATTAGCTGGGCACCGATCATACCTTATCTTCCCGCCAAAGGTACGCCGCTGGCGTCCGAGGGTGGCCCTGGGAGCCTAGAAAAAACACTGAAAGAGATTTCGCTACTGCGCATCATGATGCCCAGTGTCAATATAACCGCCCAACAGCCTGGAAAGAATCTCGCTAACGGTCTTGCCGATCCCGAGGGCAACTTGAACGCCCTTAATGTCGGAGCAAATATGCTGTTTGCGGACATGCTGCCCTTGGCGCTCGCTAGAAACTTCAGTGTGGTCGACAACCGTATTACACTTGGTTTGGAGCATATTAGAAACATGGCCGAACGTTCTGGCATGACACTGATATTCTAGATCATTGGTATGATCTGCAGAAGAAATACAAACACCCTATAAGACAGAGAGTGTTACTTTGAGCACCCTCTGTTTTTTTATGCTTAAATTTTCGTAGAAGACATGTGTGTATAAGAAATTGTAATATGTTGATTTAGATTTTTAAATACACTAGACTATACAAGGACCAAATTAGCAAAAGAGGTGAGACAGATGCAGTTGATGGAAAAAGTCTTACAGGAGGCATACCCGCACCTACAAGGATTGACAGTCGTTGATGGCGTTATCGGCATTTCTTTCGTAGGTGTTCAATTAAGTAACGGCAGGAGCCACTTCGTATATCTGATGCGTGAGGCTATACCTTCCGGGGACATGATTTTCTCCTATGGTCGCCAGATGATTGGCATGGATGCTTGGGAGGTTGCGGAGTGGGCGTTGACGGGGGCCGAGGATTTACAGCGCGGCTTGGGTATAGCTGCGTTGAACGCGGCTTCTCCTTATTACACAGCCAGTAATGAGCGCACCTCAAAAGATTTTTATGCGAATATCCATGCAGACGATACGCTTGGCCTTATAGGGTATATGCCGCCAGTATTTCAGCAGTTAGGCGACAGAGTCAAGCATA
>DIPA01000020.1:5774-8031 GCA_002427055.1 Firmicutes bacterium UBA5500
ATCGGGCTATCGATATGCAGGGAACTGTGGAAGGCGCCGTGGTTTATCCGGTATCCCGGCAGCCTGAGCTGTTGCCTCTATGCGACAAAGTCATTATAACAGGGACCACAATGATTAACCACACTACCGAACATATTCTATCTATGTGTACTAAGGCCACAGATATAGTGCTATCTGGTTTCTCGTTGCCGTATTACCCAGATGCTTATCGTGATAGCGGCCTCACCGCGTTAGGCACTCTTTCTTTTAACGATAAGAGCCATGAACTCATGAAGCCTATGTCATTGGGGGCTGGCAGAGAGCTTTTGCGCATGTATACCATTGGCCAGTACATCCGTCTGTGCCCGCCACTTCGCCGGTAAGGTAATGACGCAGATATGCAGATATACAAACATCAAGGAGGACCAACATGAAACATAACACTATATTCTCTCGTGCTTTGTCTCTGACTCTAGTTTTGGCCATGGTGTTAACCTTGGCTGCCTGTTCGCGCACCGCAGGACCGAGAGCGGAACGCATACTAAAAATGGACTTCTCTGGCAATACTGGGTTCCCCGCTATGTATACCACGGCAAGCAATGGACCCGGATATGTCATGATGAGCTACATGTTTGATACTTTAGTTTGGAAAGATGACAAAGGTGAAGTGAACCTGCTAGCAGATAGCTACTCTGTTTCTGATGATCAGCTGACCTATACTTTCAAGCTACGCGAAAATGTTACCTTCCATGATGGTACACCCTTTACAGCTGAAGACGTCAAATTCACCTTTGATTATACTAGTTTGCATCCTTATCAGTGGACTGCTACAACTATGGTCAAGGAAGTCCGCGTCGTTGATGACCTGACAGTAGAGATCGAACTAAAAAAAGCGTATGTACCTTTCATAACCGACGTCGCCGGTAATCTTCCTATGCTTCCGAAGCATATCTATGAAAATGTCTCTGATCCTACCCTATTTACTGACAAGGAAGCACTCATTGGTACAGGACCATTGATGCTGGAAAGCTACGATCCCGATACTAGCGTTTACATATTGGTGAAGAACCCAAATTACTATTATGGAGAAGTTCAGATTGACAAGCTCGTTCTAGCCCCTCATTCAGATTCCAAAGAAGCATTGTTGGCTGGGGAAATTGATGCGGCAGCCGGTATGAAGTATGTAACTGCGGCATCTCTAAAAGACACCGAAAACATGACTTTCATTGAGGGTCAAAGCATTCAGGTGGCGCGCTTGCACTTAAATTTCGCTGATGAAGCACTTGCTGTAAAAGAGATTCGCCAGGCTATTTCTTACGCAATTGATCGTCAGTCAATTGTCGATAAGGCCATGAAAGGTTCGGCAATTGTTGGTACTGCCGGCTTTGTTCACCCCGATTCCCCTTGGTATAATCCCGATGTTGCTGTTTATAGCTATGATGTCGACAAGGCTAAGGAGCTAATGGCCTCTGTTGGTGCCGTAGATACTAATGGTGACGGCATTGCCGAATACAAAGGTAAGAAACTAGCTTATGAATTCTTAGTTGGCGATAAAGATGTTAAAGTGTGCGAGATGATTGTTTCCTATCTGCAGGCTATCGGTATTGGTTGTACTGCAAAGACGGCTGATGATAGTACCGTTAAGGGTAATATCTCGGAAGGGAAGTTTGACATCGCTTTCAACAGGCACGGGACTTTTGGCGGAGATCCTAAGTATATGGCCTGTCTGGCAACTGACACTGCCGGTGCCATCAAGGTGTCGATTCCTGGGGGGAAGAGATGGCAGAGCAAGGAGTTCGATGAGTTGTTCTATGCGTCTCTACAAGAGCAGGATAAGGCTGCGAGGAAAGAACTTATTGCTAAGTGTCAGGAAATAGTGGCAGAAGAACTACCTACTCTCGCTATCTATTTCCCTGTTAACGCTGCCGTCTACAATAATACTGTTTTTGACGGCTTCTATTTTACTGCTGACGGCATAGCTAGCGGCATTCCCTTTATTTACAACAAGCTCTGTCTCATCACTGGTGAATGGAAGGGCAAATAGTTAGGGAAGTGTTTGCGGTGAGCTGCTTAGTGGCTCGGTATGGGGCAGAGGGAAGAGCGCAAACTCTTCCCTCTGTTATCTGTTATACGAGGAGGAGCAGGCAGTGGAACAGAACTTCGTTCTAAAAACAATCGTGAAATACGTCATATACCTGTTGGTTGTTGTCTTCATTAGCTTTGCATTGCCGCGGCTGATACCTGGAAACCCGCTGTTCTTTCTAGCCGGAGATTACGC
>DIPA01000020.1:8110-11784 GCA_002427055.1 Firmicutes bacterium UBA5500
ACAGATGTGCCCAGTGCTTTGCTGAAACAGTTTACGGCTTACTACGCCCCCGACCTCTCCTTAGCCGAACAGTTTACTTTGTATCTAAAGAACCTTGCCAAGCTGGATTTAGGGTATTCATTTTACTATAAAACCCCAGTTATCGATCGCATTGCTGGAGCTTTCAAATGGACAATGCTCTTATCTATTCCTTCGCTACTAATCAGTACTACGTTGGCCATCTGGATTGGCGTAAGGATGGGCCTCGAGAAACAAGGGCGAGGCGCTACTTTTTTGGTACCCCTATTGGCCGTTCAAGCGGTACCTACCTTCCTGATTGCGGCACTTGCTCAGGTTTTTCTAGGCTATAAGCTGCATGTCTTCCCTGCCAGTGGTGCCTACACGCCAGGTATAACGGCGCAATCGGGTGGCTATGCAATCGACATCCTTACGCATCTGCTGTTGCCATTAATCGTATTAGTAGTCTCGGAGATTCCATCGACCGCTATATTTGCATATAATAGCACGCTGCGCATTAAAAAAGAGCAGTATGTTTCATTTGCGCAGTATCTTGGTATCAGCCAAGACGATGTGAAGCAGAAGTTCATAATTAAAAACATCATGCCTGAGATACTTGGCAAATTGAGCATACAGACTATCACGTGCGTTACTGGATCGTTATTTGTGGAAGCAGTATTCTCGTACCCCGGTCTAGGAACGCTTTTGAAACAGGCAACGAGTTACAGAGATTATCCACTCATGCAGGGAATCTTGCTTGTTTCCTGCTTATATGGAATTTGTGTCAATTTCGCTTTTGAACTCATGCTAAAAATGTATACGCGAACTAACTGAAGGAGAAGGCGCAATGAGTAACTTATCTGCCAATATTGCAAAGCTGCCAATTTATAAGAAGATATGTCTGCTTATCTTGGTTATCTACTTTGCAGTAGCATTGCTGGCACCAGTCCTTATGCCCTATTCGATCCAGGACTTTAGCCACCCTCACTTGGCTCCACCAAGTGGTACTCATTGGTTGGGAACAGACGAGTTGGGGCACGATATATTCTCTCTTTTAATAAACGGTTTCAGATTGACTATTTTCATGGCCTTGATAGCCGGGTTTTTATCCACTACTTTGGGAACAGTACTGGCATTTATCTCCGTCTACTTTGGTGGGGCTATAGACGATATACTGCACTTCACTGCCAATTTGTTTTTAATGGTACCGGAACTGGTGGTTATCATGTTTTTTGCGGTATTTGCAAAGCCTAATTTGCTCAACACGATCTTGGCCATAGTATTTTTCTCCTGGGTGAGGGTGTATAAAATCATGCGTGCCAAGCTAATGGATTGTATGAAGAAGAACAGAGTCATGTATACCTTAAGCTTGAAAGGAAACTTCCTGGATGTTGCTCAGGCTTTGGCCCTAGACGTTTTGCCGATATGGGGCTCTTTCTTCGTTTTACAATGCAATAGGGCGGTCATGTATGAAACGACCCTCGCTTTTTTCGGCATAGGTGCCCCCCTTGCTAAGACCTGGGGTAAGTTAATCAGGGCGGCGATAGACTATACAGATCTGTATTACGATAATGTGTACTTATGGTATTTGCTACCGCCGGTCCTAGCGGTTTTGGGGTTTGTAATTAGTCTGGCTTTATTGGTTTCCAGGGAGGTATAGATATGTTGGTGCTGGAGAAAGCGCGTATCGAGTATCCTAACCTAACACTAAGATATCCCGACATGCACGTTAAAGCAGGTGAATTCGTAGGAATTTCTGGTGCCAGCGGTTGTGGTAAAACAAGCTTACTGGAAGCACTATTTGGCCATGACTTTACAGGAGCTTTTTTCTACGACAAAGGGCTCTTGGCTGGCACGGATATAAAGGCGTTGGGAGACGCAAAGTATCGGCTAATGAGCTATTGTCCCCAGTTTTCACAAAACGCACTAAATCCTAAGCTGACGATGTTGCAGCATCTGCAATTGACATTGAAGGGTAACGGCTTGCCATATGACAAAGAGGAGTTTGAAGAACTGTTGGACAGGTTAAGGTTACCCACTACGTTACTAGATCGTTATCCAGCCATGATGTCAGGGGGGCAGAAACAACGTTTCGTCTTGCTCCTCTGTGTAGCAAGACAGCCACAATTATTGATCCTGGACGAGCCTTCGTCCGCCATCGACATGATTTCCTTGCGTGATATGGTTAGCTTCCTCGTAGGCCTGCGAGGCAAAATCACCGTCGTAATGGTCGCACATAGCCTAGCATTACTCAGCAAAACAGCCGACCAGATAATCAATTTCTAAGGGGTAGTAACAGATGCTTGCATTGAAGGATGTTAACAAGTATTATGGCAGGAACCATGTTCTGAAAGATATTAGCCTCGATTTTCATGCTGGTGAGAGTCTTGTGCTAGTGGGTGAAAGCGGAAGTGGTAAGACGACCATAGCCAAGATTATTGCGGGTATGGAGAAGGCGGATCATGGCTCTGTATTGTTTGCGGGGCGAAGTTTGGCAGGGAACTGCAGGCAGCGGAGGTTTGAGGATTGCGCACATATTCAGTACATTTTCCAAGATCCCTATAGTGTCTTGGAACCCGCTTTTACCGTAGAAAGAGTGTTTGCTGAAACTGGGCGTATTTGCCGTCGTAACCGTTGGCAGTTCATAACTGGCACAGAAGCGCTTAGTTATGTTGACGCTAATTTGCTTCCCTATTTGCAGAGGCCGATTGGGGAGTTATCTGGTGGTCAGCGACAGAAGATCTGTATTGCTAGGGCGTTGATACCTATACCCAAGGTGATTATTGCCGACGAATCTACGTCAATGTTGGATTATGAGAGCAGTATAGATATCTTTAATCTCCTAAACCGTATAAAAGAAGAGAAAGGTATTATCCTGATTACTATCTTGCATGATATCGATCTTTCCTATGACAGATGGGACAAAATTGCTGTACTAGAGTCGGGGGCGTTAGTAGAACAGATGCCCTTTAGCGATTTCTATTCAAAAGCTAAGCACCATTATAGCAGGGAACTGATTGAGGCCTATAAATTCTTTCAGGAGGATATAGTTGATGCAGAAGATACAACAACAGGTCGTCAGTGCAAAAGCGGCATCGCGCTTACTGGCCCTTACATCGGCGGCTAAGCGTAGTCTTGTGCTAAACCATGCTGCGGAACTTGTCCGAGCACATGCAGCGGAGATTATATGTGCCAACGATCAGGACCTGCAAGAGTCTGAGAAAAAAGGACTGGACTTGCTGCGAAAGAGGATCTTGACCATATCCGCTCAAGATGTGGAGGCAATGGCAGCATTTCTCGAAAGAATGGGAAGCCATGATGATGCGGTAAATCGTGTTTGTGAAAGCTACAGCGAGCCTAACGGGCTGAGACGCGAACAGCGTCTGGTGCCCCTTGGAGTAATCGCGATGGTCTATGAAGCACGTCCTTCCGTGGTCTGTGACAGTGTTGGACTCTGTTTGCGCACGGCAAATGCATTGTTGCTGCGTTGCAGCCCGTTTAGTGTTAATACTGATACAGCTATAACGGCATTGGTTAGGCAGGCGCTTGCAGCAGAAGGATTGCCTGAGGATTGTGTACAGCTAGTACCAGATGAGGGCTATGAGATCACATATTGGTTAAGCCGTGCAGAACGTGAAGTTGCTTTGATGATTCTACGTGGGGGCTATAATGCGATT
>DIPA01000020.1:11961-12283 GCA_002427055.1 Firmicutes bacterium UBA5500
CCACGTATATATTGACGAAAGTGCGTCGTATCAGATGGCCCTGGACATTACGCGAAACAGCAAAGTCCCTCGTCCGCTGGCCTGTAACGCCGCGGAAACTCTTTTGGTGCATGAGCGGTGGGCGAGCCAGCATCTAGGTAATCTGCTGGCGCAACTTAGTGGGGATGGTATTGAACTGCGTGGCTGCTCTACGGCACAGCAGTATTCGCTCACAATGAAACCAGCAACACAAAGTGATTGGGAGACTGAATTCTTCGCTCCGGTATTGGCGGTCAGAATCGTGGATAATACTTTGGAAGCTATTGATCACATTAACATGTAC
>DIPA01000020.1:12352-12607 GCA_002427055.1 Firmicutes bacterium UBA5500
TTTGGAAGCTATCGATCACATTAACATGTATCGTACCCCGCATACCGAGTGTATTATTACAGAAAATAGAAGTAACGCAGAGATGTTCATGGAGCGGGTGGAAGGGAATGTGGTTTGCATGAATGCCGCCACAAGGCTCACCGATGGCGTACAGTTTGGTTTTGGCGGTGAAATGGGAATCAGCACTCAGATACTACCTTGTGGTGGACCTATTGGCCCGTTGCAGTTGTTACGACGCAAGTTTTTTCTCTATGG
>DIPA01000020.1:12708-13009 GCA_002427055.1 Firmicutes bacterium UBA5500
GACGGCCATTTGCGCTAGTTGTGGTTCCTACACAAAGTGAGCCCTGCAGTAGAATTGGTCAACTGCAGGGCTTACATTTTTGAGGTGAAATGATTGCCTAATCCTTTTGGGCCCGCGTGGCTAGTATTTATCACTCGCCATAGCGCTTTTCCTATGTCGCTCGTATAAGCTACAGGTTTAGCAGCTCAGCCAAGATACGTGCTACCAAGCTACGAGCCAGTAAGACGGGCTTGCCGGTAATAGTGCGTACTTGTTCCTGCATGGCCTTGGTATATCCCATGCAATCCATGATGATCATATC
>DIPA01000009.1:0-1322 GCA_002427055.1 Firmicutes bacterium UBA5500
CGAATTGCTAGCGCAATACGCTATGCCTTAACCCCTTCGCTCTTTTTACTTTGGGCCCCAACGCACCTTACGCATGACACGCGGCCTTCCCGTAGCTGGGTTGGGTCCGGCCCGTATGAATTATGGCATGGCCATGGCTTGTTTGGGGAGCTCGCTTGATTCTAGCCGGACGATTTGCAGTTCGTTGCCGGTTTGGGTATCGACGTAGACGAGAAACTGGTCGGTGCCGCGCCGGACGGGAAACTCGTAGACTAGGGTTTCTTCTGCCCGAGCATTGAAAATGACGGCCAGTTGGGCGGGCCCGATTAGCTCTAACCCGTTGGCCAGGGCTGTAAGGGCTGTTTGCATGGTTATTTGGGGGCTGGGCAGTTGGCGCTCTTTGTGCCAACTTGTATAGCCATTGCCCTCGAAACCGATTACGCTGCCATCGTCACGCGCTACGCGCACTCGTAGTAGATCGGGATAGATTAGCACTCCATTCTGCTCAAACACATAGGCGAACAGTGTGGAGCCTTGATACTCATGCTGCCCTACTAAGCGCATGTTTCTAAAGCCGCGCCGGCGCAGGAACTCGGCTGCTTGGCTCTCCAGCGCGTCGATCGGCAAATTGGCGGCTTGTGCCGGTTGCCTACTATCGAGCATCCAGAGCACTCGACCAAGGTTTTCTGTTACGGCGACGCTGACGTTGCGCTTGCCGTCTTGGCTATTGAGCACGAAGCTATAGGTGGGGATTGTTCCACCGGTTAGCTCGGCCGATGCCACTTGATAGGCTGATTTATCTGTCGGCGAAAGAAACCACAGGGCATGTTCTTGGGCCTCTGCCTGTGTTACCTTAGCGCCTGTAAGGCGTGGCGTTGGGGCAAGCACTCCGATGCGCTGGTCGAACTGCACCTCGGGATACTCTTGCACTTGCTTGTTGACCAGGCTAAGGGAGTTGACGACTGAGTTATCTTGCACTTGATCTTCGCGCTGAGCCCGCATTAACGCTGTTTCTACGTCGGTCCAACGTAAGTTGCTGGTGAGCACTGTTTGCTGCAGGGTGCTGAGTTCGCCGGCTAGTTTGGCGGCCCCCTGCTGCATGTTGTCGACTTGGGCGCGGTCGGCGGGGCTCAAACCGGTACCCCGCCGCACGAGGGCGAAAACCTGATCTCCCACTGAAGCAAGATAAGCCTCGGTGTTTTCCAGCGGAATTAGGCCAAGGGGCAACTGCCCCACTTTTTCGTGGGCAGCATAGAGTTGTCGCCAAACGGTCGCCAACTTCTCCAACTCTTGCTCGGCAGTGCCGGCAACGCTTAACTTGGCCAGTTCGTTTTCGACAGTTC
>DIPA01000009.1:1362-7595 GCA_002427055.1 Firmicutes bacterium UBA5500
CACGTGCCAAACCAGCTCATGAAATGCCCGCTGATAGTTGTTTTCCATACGTACGGCAAAGTTCTTGTGCAAGCGCAATTGACTGACGCCCCACCAAAGGCTAACGCCTAAGGCAAGCAGGAGTGCGAGGGTTAACCAGCGTAGCCCGTGGGTAATGCGCATAGGTGTTGACCTCCTTTCTCTGTTAATGACCTACCGCAAGAAACGGTGACGGCCAATAGTCTTGATGTATGGGCGTGACCAAATCCAAGGCGAAGTGGCAGTAGCCGGGTTGAAGTAGTAGATAGCTCCGCCGGTCGGATCCCAACCATCGAGTGCTAACTGTGCAGCCCGGTACGCATCGCCATTGGGGGCTAAGTAAAACTGTCCATCGGCCACAGCCGTAAAAGCTAACGGCTCAAAAATTACTCCGGCCACCGTATTGGGAAACAAGGGGCTACGCACGCGATTTAAGATGACTGCTGCAATAGCTACTTGCCCTTCGAAGGGCTCGCCACGGGCTTCGCCATATACTGCCTTAGCCAATAGATGCAGGTCGTTAGAGCTAGTGGTTCCGGTGGCCTGGGTTGCCGGGGTCTTGTTGACTGCCGGCGTGGCTACACCCATCTTGGGTGTAAAGCCCAGGGCTCGAAAGGTGGCTGCATCGACATTGCCGGTAATGGGAAGGCCATTACGGCGCTGAAAAAGCTGCACTGCCGCAAACGTTTTGGCTCCATAAACACCATCGGCAGTGCCGCTGAGATAGCCCCAACCAATTAACTTGCGCTGCACTGAGCGCACATCTTCCCCTCTAGTGCCCCAATACAAATTGCGTTCTCCTACTGCTTGTGTTGGAATCGCTATTAGTGTGGCCAAGATAAAGACCATAGCCGAAGCAATGATCCGCTTGGACATGAGAACATCCTCCTTCTGGCTCCTTGGTCAGTTCTAGCTATGCTGCTTATTTTTCGCGCTGATAGATATCGCAACCGCCGCCCTGCCAGTGAATGCAAAAATCGCAGCGACGAACGCCTTCACCGCCGACGGCGAAGGTCATTTGGCCGCCCGATTGGTAGTGGGTTTCGTATACGCTGCATTCCTCGGCAATTGCCTTAAGTTCGGCTGGGCTTGCTGCCATTGATTTTGGCATGGGAAGCACCTCCTCATCTGGGATAGTATGCCCGGTTGAGAGTTGAGTGATGAGAAGTTAGAGATGAGATTGGGGTGAGTTTTGTGGGTCAGGAACGGAAGATGAGACGGGCTAGATGATGATTAAATAGTAATCAGGTGTTTTAGTTTCTCGAAGGTTTTGGAGCCGATGCCGGAAACTTTGGTGAGGTCTTCGATGCGGGAGAAGGCGCCATTCTGTTGCCGATAGTCAATAATGGCTTGGGCTTTGACAGGCCCAATGCCGGGGAGTGTTTCAAGCTCAGCAGCGGTTGCCGTGTTTAGGTTGATGAGTTGCGTTGCAGCAGCCGGTTGGAGAAAGTTGAGTGTTGTGCTAGCAGCAGAACCTTCTTGCGGTTGTAGTGTTTGGGCAACCTGAATTTGCTCGCCATCAAAGAGCGGCTTGGCCAAGTTCAGACCGCCGAGCACGGCATTGGGCAAGGCTCCGCCGGCCGCCTGCAGAGCGTCGGCTATGCGGCAGCCTTTTTCTAGGGTATAGACTCCGGGTTTCGCCACCGCGCCGCTGACGTGCACTTGCAGTGGCACCTCGGCAGCCGGTTGCCAAGCAGCCAAGAGCTGCCGATTCTCTCGTAAGAGCCAAATATTGCAGCCCAGGGATAGAAGCAGTAAGCCACAACACACTAGTAAAGGCCAGCGCTGTTTCATTAATCTCACCTCGCGGCTTTAATTATGCTTCTTGGCTGCTTTTTCCTGCTTCACTGGGCAAATGTACATAAAAAACTGTCCCTACCCCTACCTTGCTTTCTAGCCAAACTTGTCCGCCATGTAATCCAATAATATGTTTCACAATGGAGAGGCCAAGGCCTGTGCCACCGTGCTGCCGACTGCGGGCTTTATCGGTACGATAGAAACGCTCGAAGATACGGTTAAGGTGTTCCGGCTCAATGCCTACGCCGGTATCCCGCACGGCGATTTGAAAGCCGTTGTTCTCATACTGCAGGTTAACACGCACTTCGCCGCCTTGTGGGGTGTATTTGATGGCGTTGCCGACTAGGTTATCGACGGCCTGGCTAAGCCGGTAGTCGTCGCCCAGCGTAATAGCAGATTGCACTCCGATAACGAGTTTGAGATCGATCTGCTTGTCTTTGGCCTGCTGGGCGGCACGCTCAACCACATCGTGCAGAATCTCTGTCAAATCTACGGGGCGTTTTTCGATGGCTTTGGGGTCCAACTCGAAATAGGAGAGGTCGAGCAGATCATTGACAAGGCGCAACAAGCGCCACGACTCACGGTAAATGATCTCCACAAAACGACGACCCGTGGAGTCAGGCACTAGGTTGTCGCTAAGCAATGTCTCGGCAAAGCCATGAATGGAGGTTACTGGGGTTTTAAGTTCGTGAGATACGTTGGCAACCAGATCGGCGCGAATGCTAGCTAAGCGGCTAGCCTCGCTGATGTCGTAGAAGACCGCAACAAAACGGTCACCGGCTGTTAGTGGGATAACGTGCAGCTCAATTACGCGCTGCGCAGGCACCGTTATTGATATGGTTTGTTGGTAGGGCTGCCCGGCTAAGATAGCATCATAGAGTGCTTGGCTCATCTTGGGGTCAGCAGTGAGGCGACTAAAGTGATCGGGAACGTCGGCAATAGGATCGAAACCGAGTATCTGACCAGCCGTCGGGTTAGATAAGAAGACGGTTCCTTTAGCGTCGAGCAGGAAAATGCCACTAACCGTGTTCTGAATAACAGTTTCCAACTGCGCCTTTGATGCCGTAATCTCTTGATAGCGCCTCTGATTAGTTTCGGCTAAGTGATTGAAGCTCTTGGCTAGAACACCGAGTTCATCTTGCCGATTTATAAAGACGTGCTGGCCGAGGTCGCCGGCAACTATCTTTTGCGCTGCCTGCGTCATCTGTTCTATGGGGCGCGTTAAATCTTTGGCTATCCAGATAACCACCCAGATTGATAAACCGGCAACTAACAGGAAAGACCAGCCAACGGTGAACCAATGATCGGCCAGGGCTTCCAGAGAACCGATATGCGCCGACAGCAGTATCCCCTGCAATAGTGCACTACCGAGCAGGAGGCAAGTCAGGATGACGATTAGTCGGGCTCGTATACTGCTCTGCATGAAGTGTCACTCCTTTAGCTTGTAGCCGAATCCGCGAGCTGTTTGCACCAAATCGCTGGCCGGACCTAGTTTCTCACGCAAGTGACTGATATGCACATCAACCGTGCGCTGATCGCCAAAAAAGTCTTCCCCCCATACTTCAGTCAGCAGTTGCTCTCGCCCAAACACTTGGCCGGGGTTCATGGCTAATATTCTTAGCAGTTGATACTCCATCGGTGTCAGGTTAATAGGCTCGCCCTCCAGGGTTACCTGGTGACTGCGGAAATCGATGGTGATGGGGCCGATGGTCATTTGCTCTATTTCGGCCGGCCTGCCGGCACGCCGCAAGATGGCTTTAACACGCGCCACCAGCTCGCGCGGGCTGAATGGCTTGGTCACGTGNNCCACGTAATCGTAGCCCCAAATCTGCTCCAGCAGGTTTTCCCGGGTAAATACCCTTCCGGGATGGCTGGCCAAAAGCCACAAGGTTTCAATTTCCTTAGGGGTGAAGGCCACTGGCGTTCCCTTTAGCTTGACTTCATAATCGCGCAGATTGATCTCCAAAGCCGGCAGACTGATAATCCGTTCTTCTGGCTTGGCTACCGTTAAACGACGCAGGATCGCTTTGATCCGGGCGACTACTTCGCGGGGGTTAAATGGCTTGGTCACGTAGTCGTCGGCACCGAGCTCCAAGCCTAAGACACGATCATACTCAGCGTCTTTAGCCGTAAGGAACAAGATGGGCACCGCACTGGTCTGCCGGAGCTGGCGACAGACTTCGTAGCCATCGATACCGGGCAGCATGATGTCGAGCAAAACCAGATGCGGATCCCCTTGTAAGGCTAAAGCCAAACCCGATTCACCATCAAAAGCTACACAAGTTCGAAAACCGGCTTGCTGCAAGTTATAGGCGATTAACTCGGAAATCGATTCATCATCTTCTACGATCAGTATTTTCTCTACTGCCGGCATTAGCTCTCCACCTCTCTCTTGGGATTGTTTTTCTTATAGTATAACAATTTTGCGCTAAAGAGTAAGTCGTTCAAGGCAAATGTACCTTTTTTGGATGCAAAAACGGACCCGAAAAGATATCGGGTCCGTTTTACTAGGCAACTACTTTATAGAGCAATTAGACCAAGCCATTTACCAAGAATTGTTTCCATGGTACCTAGCAACAACGAGATACGGCTCATAACAACGTTACCGAAGGATACACCAAAGGTAACCATCATTATCCATCTGCCGACGCTAGCTGCATGCTTGACTCCGCCCGTGTGCTCCATAGAGAAGAAGAAATACAACAAGATCGAGAGTAGACCTATTACCATAACAACATTGTTAACGCTCGTCAGAGGCAATAGGGATGCCCGAACCTGGGCGATCAATTGGGAGTTAACAACACCATAGATAGCTAAACCGGAACCAACACCCACTAAGAAAGACATTGGCCAACGACTTAGCCAAGCAATGTTCTTGAAGAAACGAGCATAAAGCAGAAGACCGAAAATGACTGGTATTATTAACACGATCTTGCCTTCTTGGGTGATAGGAGTCCAGGCGCTATCTACGATAGATTTGAGGTTCACGCTGATAGCGTAGCCGGCGGCTGAACCTACATAAAGATGCTCACAGAAACGATATACTGGATTCTCCTTAAATACGAAGGAGAAAATAGCGATCGTGCCTAAGGCACCTATCCAGACCCAAATACTATCGGAAATGTTCATCTTCTCACCTCCTTATCTCAAAATGCCGGAGAAAACCGGATTTATTTTCATCTTACCTGGCCTGTTTCTTATCCATGAAGAAAGCAATGTTACCAATAGCAATGAAAGCAATGATGAGCAAGTGACCCAAAGACTGAGCGTCCATCTTAGCAACAGCGCCACCCGGTTTGCCCATCGCAGTCTCATATTCAGCAGCACCACGCATACCGCCTAACAGTGCCGTAATCTGGCCGGAGTTTACAAAAGGCATAGCTTGAGGAACACTGACGGTAGCACAGGCGACGAAGAAATTGATACCTAATGTGCCTTGTACCTGACGAATCCACTCATCAGTACCCGGGTTACCAGCTGCAAAATCGATAACAGCGGCGAAATCGCGAGTATCTTTGATTCCCTCCATGATAGGTAAAGAGCTAACCGAGTTGTTACGGAAGTCTTTGGAAACAGAGCCGACTACATCTTCACCGAAACGCTTGATAGCAGTCTCGCCACCCGGGATGTAGCCGAGGTTAGCGAAATCAACGCCATATTCGAAGCCCTGGTCTTCATAGGTCTTCATCAACTGGTCAGCAAACATGGGGCCGTTATCCCAGAAGGCGATCGCGACAACCTTAACGCCTTTGTCCATCAAGTGTTGCATGACGGCCTTGGCCTCAGGAACAATGTCAGGAGCACCACTGGCTGCAAAGTCCATGGAGAATAGCACCTTGTCACCAGCAGGGATAGCATCCATGAAGTTATAGAACTTCTGAGCTGACGCGCCGACTGAAACCGGAATACCAATAGGATTGATCATCGGTATCACTGTAGCAAGAATTAGAAGGATGTAGATGATTCGGCGGTCAATGTTCTGGAGCTTCTTCCAATCCATTCCTTAGGCACCTCCTTTCTTATTCAACAGTATATTATTCCGCACCACCTAAGTGGCCACGTTCAATTCCGAGTAGGATACGAAGAGACGTTGCAAAACCACCAATAGCAGCACCGATCATGATGGCGCGTTGGCCAACAGTGTTCGGGATGTCCATCAGCCAAGTAGAAATGGTCGGGAACTTAGACCAAATCATCTCGCCAACCGGGGCCTTGCCTAGCATGATCAAGATAGCGGCTATGAGCATGACCGTTGCTTCTAGACTACGCATGCGGAACGCACGGTAAGCGGACGAAGCAATGTAGAAGGCCAACATAGCAAACATAGCAGCACCAAGCGGAGCAATAATGGCATCGTACAGGTTTTGGTTAAGTGTATCGAAGAATTCGGAACTGCCCAAACGAGCTATCGAACCGAC
>DIPA01000009.1:7901-8388 GCA_002427055.1 Firmicutes bacterium UBA5500
GCCATCAGCCGATGTGACAATGTTCGCGAACAACACGATCATGCCAACGACGAAGGTTATAATCAAGGGTACTTCCCTACGCACGTGGTACACCTCCTTTTTTCATTAATTGAACGGAAGAGTTCTAGTTCGCTTACCCGGCAAGGCCTACTTCTTCAATAGGTTAGCCAGGCCATCGATCTCAGCAGTAGCGAGTAGGGAACCGACTAGCAAAATAACCATGGTAATGGCCTTGGCGATATCTTGCGCGCCGATAGAACCGAGTTTCACTTTGTCTTGTGAGAGGTATGCGCCAGCAGCGTATAACTCCTCACCGAGCAAACAGTAGTCACAAGCTGCCACGAAGAATGGAAGCTGTGCCATAGATGCAGTACCGGCAACCTGGATAGCGCCAACCTGAGCACCACCCTCAGCGAAGAGTAGAGACTCGGCCCAGAAAGCACCCATCATAATGTTGGCAGCCACCTTGCGACGGTTAAAGATACCC
>DIPA01000009.1:8393-10454 GCA_002427055.1 Firmicutes bacterium UBA5500
CCTGGATTGCACCGGCCTGAGCGCCCGCCTCAGCAAAAAGCAAGGACTCAGCCCAGAAAGCACCCATTAGTATGTTAGCAGCTACCTTATGACGCTGAATAATACCCATAGTTGCTGCCGCATACGCAAACTGCTCACTAGACAGGAACTGAACGGTATCCTCCTGGAACATATCGGGGCGACCCGCGGTGATGTAACCTTGACGCACGATTTCCTGTGCAAGCGGGAAAACGGTTGGCTGACGGATGGTAACAATGATCTCGGTATTGTACTTAGCTGTTAGCTCAGTAACGTAGCGGAGCACCTCCAAACCAGCGAAGGTCTGCGGAGCGATCTGGTCGGTAATACCGCCAATACCAGGAGAAAAGTGCACCGGAGCACCCATTTCGGTAGCACGCCCGACTGCTTCCTCGACTGCGTCAAGACCTGCCAAACGACGGATCTTCGGAGTCCACTTACCCGACTTCGACATATTAATGCCGGCGACAACGATTACCCCTAACAGAAGGATGGTTACCAGAAGAGTAACTCTACCTGCAATGATCATCATCTTTAGTTCACCTCCTTTCACGGTTGTTACAAAATATGCGAGCTACTGACTGTTTAGAAACGCAACTCACAAACTTTGCTAGTATTAGGATTCGACGGTAACATAAGAACTCCTGCAATGATTGTAAACAAATCGTAAATATTTTTCATCTCCCATTGTCACAAAATTGATGTATACTTTATGGGTCTGTCTGTAATTCAAGTTTACATAAAACACAATCGGCTGACAATGGCAATATTNNATGTAAATTGACGCCGGTTTAGAAACGTAATGTGAATTTAAAAACCTCACGGGTTCTTGTACGCGCCAGGCGTATCTGATTTTGGCCTTGCATCATCGAAGAGAATGGGGCGCCTAGCGTTACCACCTCGTACCACCATATGTGCCATTCGGTATACGGCAGTTCATGAGTTTAACCTTTAGACAAAGCAGGCCTCGGGTTTTCAAGTAATGAATATGGGGGTGGGCATTCTGCAAAACGTTTTTAGAGATNNTCTACCTGCAATGATCATCATCTATAGTTCACCTCCTTTCGTAATTGTTGCAAAGATGCGAGCGTATGAGAAAAATGCGACTCGTGTTCTTTGCTAGTAATAGTTTCGACGGCGAAATTAGAAGTCCTGCAAGCTTTGTGAATAAAACGTAAATATTTTTAAGTACTGTTTTCGCACAATTAATGCATACTTTGTAGCTTTGTCTGTAATTCAAGTTTACATAAAACATAATCGGCTGACAATGGCAATATTAGTCATAGACCGCTCGTTTAGTTAAGCCTGCAGCGCTAACAGGACAACGCGATTACGCCCACTATTCTTGGCACGATACATTGCCATATCTGCTGCGCGAAACAGACCCTCTGCCGTCGTTGCATCATCGGGGAAAATCGCCGCCCCTATACTCACCGTTGCTGCCACCTCAGTATCGCAAATTGACATACGATAATTGGCTACGCTAGTACAAATGCGTTCAGCTACTAAGCTGGCACCGGCCCGATCGGCCCCGGGGAGAATCACAAAGAATTCATCACCTGCATAGCGCACAGCCAAATCTTCCGCTCGGATGTTACCGGTTATGATCTTGGCAAGCGCCTGCAGATGCTGGTCACCCACTCCATGCCCAAAGCTATCATTAATCTGTTTGAGACTGTCGGAATCGATCATTAGGAGCCCTACCTTGGTTTTTGTTTGCTGTGCCTTCTGCAAATAGCTCTCTAATTCCTCATTAAAACGGCGGGCGTTAGCCAAACCTGTTAGGCCATCGGTCAATGACAAGCGCCGCACACGCTCATGCAAACGTGCATTGTTGATCGCCACTGCAGCTTGGCTGGCGACTGTTGCCAGCAGGCGCACCTGTTCCTCGCCATAGGCATAGGGAGTATGACTTTGGGCGGAAAGGACACCAATCAATCGCTCACCAATGGTAATTGGCATGACCGCGCCCGAGTACACAGTGTTTTCTTCCTCTCCGATGACAGTGACACCGGGAATATCGCTAATGTCCTCATACCACAC
>DIPA01000009.1:10509-12974 GCA_002427055.1 Firmicutes bacterium UBA5500
TCTTCCTCGCCGATGATAGTGACACCGGGAATATCACTAATGTCCTCATACCAAACGACCGGCTCGCGAGTCCTGATGGTCTTGGCAAGTGGCCCTTCGCCCAGCTCGCGTTCAAAGGGCGGGTAAAGGGTGCCATCGTCATATAAATAGCGCAAGTTAAGTGTATCGCGCCGTTCATCATAGAGCCCTATGACAAAGGCATCTGTAGACATGACGCGCGCCACTTGCTGATGTATGGTGCGAAACAGCTCATCCATATCTAGTGTAGAGGCAATGCTGCGACCAATTTCATTGAGTAACTGCAGCTGGGCATTGCGCCGTTCTAGGGTAGCATAAAGCTGAGCACTTTCGATGGCTGCAGTTGCTCCTACTGCCAGTTGCCGCAGCAAGTCAAGATCATCCGAGCCATATGTGCCATGCTGCCGCAAGATACACAAGGTAAAGCATTGCTGCTCCTGCATTACTACGTCGGCCTGCATAACACTATCAAAATGGCAATCGGGCTGAGGGCCCAAAACAACGTTAGTCAAGAGCCGGCTACCTTCATTAGTGTTCGGCTCATGATGTGGCTCAGAAAAAACTTCAGGCAGTAAGCAACCCTCTAGGGGTGCAGCCAAACCCAGCGCGCGCACAACATTCCGCTTGCCGGCAACATCAGGCAGACTGGCTATGGCGCCATCGGCAGCAAACACCTCTAGACTTTTACGCAGCACAGTTGTTAACACTTGCTCTAAGTCGAATACGGCCAGTAGACTCCCTTTAATTTCTGCCAATATTCTTTTTATTTCACTCACGCCTATCCACCTCCTAGGCCACGAGACCTAGTCTAAAGGTCACAACTATATCAATAATTCTGTATAACTCCCAAAAGTCCTTTAGGTTACAGGAATAAATAATATGCTCTAGATGTCGCCGGTAGCAGGAGTTTTGCAGCGAGGAGGAATAAGCGGGAAAAGTAGACTGATTTTCAAAAGCTTGATAGAATTAAAGGGCTGCCCCGAGGTTTCTTGGGGCAGCCCTGGTGTTTTTTGAGATTTAGTTCTCCGGCAAGCGTTCGATTTGTGCGCCGAGGGATCGGAATTTATCATCGAGACGCTCGTAGCCGCGGTCGGCGTGTTCAAAGCCGGTGACAATGCTATCGCCTTCTGCCGCCATGGCGGCCATAAGCAGTGCGGCGCTGGCCCTCAGGTCGGTGCCATGCACCTCAGCACCGGTTAGCCGAGGCACTCCTTCGATGATAGCCGTGCGACCGGCTATGCGCACTTGCGCGCCCATTCGCACCAGCTGATTGAGGTGTTCAAAACGCTCGTCCCAAATGGTTTCGGTAACCATGCTCATGCCAGCGGCGGTTGTCAGCAAGGCACTCATGGGCGCTTGGAAATCTGTGAAGAAGCCGGGCAAGGGTTGTGTTTTCACATTGACAGCGTTTACTCTGTGGTTGCACCGCACACGAATCTTGTCGTCACAATGGTCTACGGAAACGCCTGCTTCTTGTAGCTTAGCAATAATTGATTCCAGATGGTCGGGGATGGTATTGATAAGTGTAACATCGCCCCGGGTCATGGCAGTAGCAACCATCAGGGTAGCGGCTTCGCTCTGATCAGGAATGATGGCGTGTTCACAGCCGTGCATCTCGGATACGCCTTGCACACGAATAGTCTCGGTGCCTGCTCCCAATACGCGCGCCCCCATGGCATTCAAGAAGTTGGCTAGGTCAACTATGAAAGGACCTCGATAGGCGTTAGAAATAACGGTGGTGCCTTCGGCCAAAACGGCCGCCAGCATCAGGTTAATGGTGGCTCCAACCGTCAGCACATCAAGATAGACTGAATGGTTGCCCTGCAGACGCCCTGACCGTACTTTGACTAAACCGTGCTCAATTACGGCCTCGGCTCCTAAGGCACGGAACCCTTTTAGATGTTGGTCGATAGGCCGTGGGCCGATATCGTCTCCGCCCGGCAAAGCCACTTCTGCCTTGCCAAAGCGAGCTAACAGAACGCCCAATAAGTAATAGGATGCGCGCATGCGCTTGACTAGTGTCTGATCTGCAACCCAAGCATTTAAGCCGGTGGGGTCAATCTTCATCCACCCTTGGTGTTTGTATTCTACTTTAGCGCCCAGTTGGCGCAGGATTTCGGCATAAACTGCGACATCGCTAATATCTGGCAAGTTTTCTATGGTGCTAGGGGTATTAGCCAGCAAAGCTGCCGGAATAACGGATAATGCAACGTATTTAGACCCGCTAACCGTTGTCTTACCGGTTAAGCGTGTCTGGCCTTTTACACGTAGAGCAGTCATCGCATACGCTCCTTAACATGGTGTTTTATGGCAAAGGATTACCCTTGTACTTTTCTAATTATCCATTACCATATGATTATTGTCAACCGAGCCCGCGGTTGAGGGCGACGAGGGGGTCTTGAAATACACAAACTGCACACACTAGATTTTGAACCAACGGCTTTCAG
>DIPA01000009.1:13016-19228 GCA_002427055.1 Firmicutes bacterium UBA5500
AACGGCTTTCAGACTATCAGAATGAGGTGCTTACATGCAATTGACTCCAGCAATCATAGCTACTACCATTTTTTTACTCGCTTACTTGTTATTAATTATGAAGGTAACTCGCCCGATGTACATCACCAGCGCAGCTGCAGCGCTATTGCTCTGCTCGGGTGCTTTGAGCAGGCAACAAGCTTTGGCTGCCATCAACTTGAACGTTCTAGGCATAGTCGGTGGCATGATGATTTTGGCCGAGCTTTTCGTTGCCTCACGGGCACCAAGCTTCTTTGCAGCCAAACTGGTGGCTCGTGTACATACTGCCGGCCTGGCACTAGTTGTTATCAGCGTTTTTTCCGGCGTTATTTCAGCTTTCGTAGATAATGTGGCTACCGTTCTAATCGTGGCCCCGGTAGCTTTCGATATAGCTAAGAGACTTAACACTTCCCCCATGCCATTCATTGTCGGGGTAGCTATTTCCTCTAACTTGCAGGGTATGGCTACACTAATTGGCGATGCTACCAGTGTTATTTTAGCAACGGCAGCCGACCTTAACTTCCTGGAGTTCTTCTGGCTCAAGGGTAGGCCGGGCATTTTCTTTGCGGTTGAACTGGGCGCAATTGCTGCGACCATAGTGCTGTGGCTCATGTTTCGCCATCTGAAGCAACCACTCAGTATGCAGCAAACAACTCCTGTTATAACTTGGGTGCCTACGTTGCTTTTAATAGCTGTTATTTTGACGCTGGCCCTGAGCTCGCTAATTCCTAATCGACCGCCTAACTTGATAGGGGTAATTACGATCACCTTTGGGCTGCTAGGAATAGTCTGGAACGCTGTTTGGGGGCACTTAAGAGTTAGATGGCACAACCTAGACTGGGAAACACTTGTGTTCTTAACCGGGGTGTTCATTCTGGTTGGTAGCCTATCGGCCACGGGGGTTGTGGCTAGTTTGGCTGGCTTGATTGCTAAGTTTACGGGAGGCAAGGTGCTGATTGCTTACCTCGTGCTAATCTGGATGTCGGTGCTCATTTCGGCCTTTGTCGATAATATCCCCTATTCACTGGCTATGCTGCCGGTAGCGCAACAGGTTGCGGTAACGCTGGGTTGTTCGCCCTATTTGCTTATGTTCGGCTTGATGGTGGGAACTTCTCTAGGCGGCAATATCACGCCTATTGGGGCTTCTGCTAATGTTGTTGCTGTCGGTTTGTTAAACAAGCATGGGATAGATATCTCGTTTGGCGAGTTCATGAAAATTGGGCTGCCCTTTACGCTGACTGCTGTAATAACTGCATCGCTCTTTCTCTGGCTGGTGTGGGCATAAAATTCACAGGAGGCCGTGGCTAAAAGCCACGGCCTCCTGTTGCACTATCCGCCTTGGGCTTGTAGGGATACTGCTACTTCTGTTGATTTGCTTACTAGGGTTTTTTGCACCATTTCATGTTCTGGATTAAGTCTAACCGCGGTAGTTGGAAACTCAGGCTTATGCGGATTAGGAACTGAATACGTAACAACTATTTCTTCTCCAATAGCTTGGTTAATCAACGATTGCGGATCGCCAATTCCGGTAAGCAAACGATTGATTAACATCTTCAAACCCACAAAGGGTAGATTACCATCCTGCAGAGTATTAAGACGCTGGATTAGAGCAACCATCTCGCTCTCGCGTTCATCTTGTATTGGTAATATCCTAGTAGGGCTAATTCCTAAAAGCGCCTCTATTTCTGTAAAAGTATCGGAGAACATGACCAGATCACTACTAGTTGTACGTGCTACGCCGATTACGCTTACTCGTTTATTCCGGGTATGTAGCTTACGAATCAGTTGAATTAAATCACGGTCGCCACAAACTAGAACATAAGTATCGATATCATCGCGTGTATACATCAGTTCCAGAGCATCTAGTGAGAGTTCTATGTCGGCCGCGTTCTTACGCACCCCTTCCGGAAATGATTTGGAGAATACATGACGTGGTTCCACACTGCGGCGCTGCAAGTCTGTCTGCAGGCCCTTAAACTCCGGTTGATCAAAGTCGGCATAGGCCAGTGCCAATACTACTTGGCCTTCTTTGTGGGCCTCTTGCTTGATCAAATCGATCAGTCGTCCAGGTTGGACGACTAGCGTGTAGTTGTTCTTCATACTCCAATAAACATTCTCGTAATCAATAAACAAGGCCACATTTTTGACCACGGATCGAGCTTCAACTCCTTCCTGCAACTTCTTTTCTGTACCAAACCTAGCCTACCCATTTTAGGCAGGTGCTATGTTGCCTTTCTACAATTTTCATCTTTGCGAAATATTACTTTTTTGCACAACTTCTGTTACAATACTGCTGAATATAAATTAAACAACTTGGTATCTGCCGACAGGATGCACCATAATTCTTCGCTCTTATGGTGTATTATTTGCCTGTGACTAATCAAGAAAGAGGTCTAAAGCAATGAACCGCCAAAATCTTTGGGCCAGGAAGTATAATCTACCTCGTACGATGTCATGGGCAATAGCCGCGCTGGGCTTAGTTGCGCTTATTTTTGTGCTCTTCGCTTTACCTGCTTACTATGAACTGGCAACAAGACTAGACACGACCGAAAGAATAAGTACTGCCCATTTGGAAGACCGGCGCCCTTTTTCACCCTACTGGCGCTGGTTAGTCATTTTCTCTTACTTGATCGCCATGTACTTTATCTTGCTCAGCCCGGTATTGGCTGCTTGGCCTACCACCAAAGCGGACCTGCAACTTCCAAGCGGCAGAGATGAGGCAGAAGATGCCCTGGAGGAAGATGACTTGCGTCGCCAATCGCTAATCAGTACTATGGCCGCCGGCACCATTCATGAGATTCGTAGCCCCTTGACGGCGGCGCGTGGATTTGTTCAGTTAATAGGTACGCTGGGGCCTGAGAATGAACTGACTAAGAAATATAGCGAGTATGCCCTCTTGGAAATGGATAATATTGAGCGGCTACTACAGGAATTTACGCTTCTCTCGAAGGCCGTGGCGCCGAAATCACAACCGGTTAACTTATTAGATGCGGCACACAATGTCTGCAACATGATGGAAGCAGTTATGCTTGAGCGCAATATACGGCTGGAGTTTGACGGTGCACAACCAGCCTGTATTTTGGGAGATCCTTTCTATCTGCAGAAAGTATTGCAGCACTTGCTCTTTAATGCCGCCGATGCCACCCCGCCTAAGGGCCGTGTGGCAGTTAGGATGCATAGTGGTGATGACCAGATATGGATAACTGTTAGTGATACGGGGGTCGGCATGACCAAAGACAATCTTGAACATTGTTTCGATCCTTTTTTCAGTACCAAGGATTCGGGTACCGGCCTGGGTTTGGCTATCTGTCACCGTATGGTAACCGAAATGCACGGACGCATTGAAGTGCAAAGCGAACCTGAAGCGGGTACAACTTTTAGATTAACTTTTCCGCTTTATCGTAAGCGCGCCAGTGTTGAGCTATGAGAGAACAAGAGTATGTATAAGTAAACAAGACACCTCGGCGTGGTCGAGGTGTCTTGTTGCTTGTTATTTGGTTCTTATTAGATGCAAGGTGATTTCTTGACGGTTATGCCAGAGATGTTGAGCATGAGACACTTCTAAACGTTGGTCGAGTGTGGTTAGAACTCGTTGGATGGTTGGCAACGGCCGCTTGCCCATCAGTTTCACGGTCATGACTACTTGGCCACCGGGGCTTAAGTTATTCACCAAACCATTGACCAGTTTGGCGGTAAAGATGGGATCCCAACTCATGTCGCAAGTGATGAGGTCAAATTGCTCCAGCGGTGAAAAGCGCAGGTCTTTGACATTCATCTGTAGGAAACGCAGGCCCTTGACCCCGTTTAAACGGGGATCGAGTTCTCCGGTGTCGACGGCAACTACCGCGAGTCCCCGCGCAAGTAGCTCTTGCGTCCAGCCTCCAGGGGCGGCCCCTAAATCGAGCGCCTTACCACCGTGTGGGAAGTGCAGGCCAAAGCGAATAATCGCTTCCAAGAGTTTGAATTTGGCCCGCGATACGTCACCCGGTTCTTTGCGGAAATGCAGCATGCCGCCGGTCCAATCGGAAAGGTTATGGGAGGCCGGGGCTAGTCCGTAGTAGACGGCTTGCCGGGCCTGGGTGACGGAAACCACCCACTGCGGGTCTTTGATTGTGGGTTGATAGCCTTGTTCGCACAGCACGCTATCGCAGGCTGCCTTGAGGTCGCGCGGTTGCCAATCTAGAGTAGTGTTGACGGCGCGAGCTTGCACGGCAACGCTGGCGCCCAGAGGAACACTCGGCAAGTCGGCCAGCAGGCTCTTGCTAACGCTGGCTATTAGCTCCGGTTGGCTGATCACGGGCCACATGGTGGCGCTATATAAATGGCGTACGAAAATTGGTGGCTTTGCTATGAGCTGCTTGTGAACTTGCTGCCGGTGCTCTGCCCCGGTTTCCAGCCACAGCAAACCGGGCCCCAGTGTAACTTGCTTATGTTGCGGAAACTTCTGCTGTAATTCTTCTATGGCCGTAGCCAAGAACTCTTCACTTGCTGTTAGCACAATGCCCTGCATGCCAACACCCCCCTGCTTGTATCTTCCTTATCTTAGCCTCCCTCCTACCCCCTAGTCAAACCAAAGACCCTGCGCGACCCTGTCAAGGGTGGCCCTTCGGGGACGGTTCTGGCCCTTCGGGGACGGTTCTAAAAGTTCACTACTATACTTGATTTAGCCGGAGAGGTACTGCTACGGCACTGGCTGACGCCAACTGTGCCTTAAGCAGGCCTCTCCGGCTCCTGATCCTGTGAGGAGCGTTCTAGAAGGGTCGTTCTGGGCCGATTTTATTCTAAAAAAGGGGGAAAAAGATAGGTGGTTCTGCGAGGGCAGAACCACCCTGTTGCTTATTCGGGGCGGATGAGGCGTACTAGGCGTAGCTTGGCATCCCACACAACGGTGAGGCCTAGTGCCTCAGCTAACGCGCGTACGGGAGCATAGGTTACATCGTTGAACAGGCGGCCGTTGACGGGCAAGGGTTTTTCGTCTAGCAGAATGGGAATCATCGCATCTGCTACCACTTGTGGCCCAGCAAAGGCTTGAATGCCTTTGGCTATGGCTGTAGCTAAGAGCTGGCGAAATTCCGGGGTCTTGAGCAAAGCTTCCTCGGCAGGGTTGGTATGAAAGGCGCATTCCACAAGTAGCGAAGGGACTTTGGCTTCACGAATGACATGGTAGTAGTCGCGTCCATTCGCTAATAGTCGGGTTTTTACTCCTCGGCTGGGACGACCGGCTTGGCGCAGGGCTTGCTCGATTGCTTCTGCTAGGCTGCGGCTACGAGCGTCATATGCTGAACAAAAGACAGTGCAGCCATGGGGTTGGGGACTTGAGAAAGCATCGGTATGGATGCTAACGAAAAGATCTGCCTTCTGATTAGCGGCAATGGCCATGCGAGCCGGCAAGGAAAGATAGACATCTTTATCGCGGGTCATAACTACTTCGAAACCGGCAGCTAGTAACAAGGTGCGTGTCCGAAGAGCGATGTCGAGCACTCCGTCGGCTTCCACGTAACCGGTGGGGCCACGGTTGGCGCGATCGCTTCCGCCATGTCCAGGATCTAAACACACACGCATGAGAACTACCCCCTTTCTTACACAGGATAGCCCTGGTTAGCTCTGGCTGCAAAAGCCGAGTTATTAGCTAGTTGCATCTATTTGCCGTTAGCGGCACGTGAGTTTTCTTTAGAAGCGTTCACCCAACCCAGTACATCATGAATGAGACTAGAGCCTCCTACCATGAAAGATGCCGTTAAGAAATTGCCAACAGCCGGCCACTGGAAGTCGATATCGAAGATCTCGAAGAAATTAAGGTGCGCTCCGAAAGATAGCACCAGTGCCAAAGCAAGCGCCAAGATGACGGGTATGTCGACACCGACAACTTGCTTTTTGTCTAACCGAGGGAACAGGGTCAAGAGTAGCTCTACAATTCGCTCCACAGTGAAGGATAGGAACAGCCAGACGGTAATTGTATCCATACTGCCACCCCCTATCTGTATACATGCTGATATACTGGATGCTATACCAGCATATTGCAGATTCGGGGATTTTGTGCATGCCTGAAAAACCCTAGTGCTAGGCCATCTCGAACCATTCCCGAGGGGTCATGTGAGACAAACTGAACGTCCCCCTGTCTCGGGGCAACAAAAAACCGCACACTTGGTGTGCGGGATTCATGCTTGGTGTCGGAGGGGGGACTTGAACCCCCA
>DIPA01000009.1:19308-21928 GCA_002427055.1 Firmicutes bacterium UBA5500
CCATACGCCCCTCAAACGTACGCGTCTGCCAGTTCCGCCACTCCGACAACTATTAATTTTGCTGGTGCCGAAGGCGGGATTCGAACCCGCACGAGCTTGCACCCACTGCGCCCTGAACACAGCGTGTCTGCCAGTTCCACCACTTCGGCAAGTCATATGTCACGCTTATTATCTTAAGCTCCCAGCGCTAACTTGTCAAGATGGTTTTAGCTATCAGTTGACCATTTGTAAATTCGACTGTATATTTTTTGCTGCGTTACAACTTTTTGCACATATCGACGCGTTTCGCCGAAAGGTATTGACTCGATGGTATCGTCACTACCATCCCAGACATCGCTGTCTAACCAGTTTTTTACGTTACCTCGCCCGCCGTTATAGGCAGCAAGAGCTATGGTTGCGTTGTTATTGAACTGGGCCAGTAAATCGGCAAAATAGCAAACACCAAGATGAATGTTAATTTCTGGGAGAAACAGATCTTGCTCGTTAACTGTATCCTTCCCCAGCTTACTGGCTATCCAATCGGCTGTGGTTGGCATTAACTGCATCAGTCCTTTAGCGCCTTTGCTCGAGATGGCGCTTGTTTGCCAATGGCTTTCTACGTTAATTATGGCTGCAACCAAACTAGGATCTAATTTGGCTGCCCGCGCTTCCTTGATGATCAACTCTTGGTGACTGAGTGGATAAAGCAAGCGCCAGGGATATGGTGTTAGTGAAACTGCCAAGGCTATGATTATCACGGCTGTAGCTAAGAGTAACAGCCGCCTAATAGCTCGTGATAGTGAGTAAAGCATGTTTTAGTCTCCTTGTCTAGGAATGGCTAAGCTCCGCTTGGCTGACTGCCAACTTCCACAACTTGCAGACACGCTGCTGTGTGTCGCTGAGTGAACCGCTGTTATCGATAAGATGATGCGCAAAGCGCGCCTTTTCGGCTAATGACATTTGGGCATCGATTCGTAGCTTAGCTGCTGCCTCTGTTAAATTGTCTCTTTGCATCAGGCGCTGCAGTTGGGTTTCAGGATCAGTAGTCACTAGCCATACCTGATCAACGGTATCGGCCATCCCAGCTTCTATAAGTAAAGGAATATCGAGCACTATCGGCAGCCGATAGCCACCGGCTGCAAGTTGCTCTATTAATGCTTCTATGCGCTCAATTACGCGAGGATGCGTTAAACGATTGAGTAGTTCTAGTGCTTGCGGATCACTGAACACTTGTTGAGCCAGATAAGGGCGGTTAAGCTTTCCGTTCGCCAACAAAACTGCCGGGCCAAAATGGTTGACGATGTCGTGATACGCGGGTTGGCCGGGCTCTACTATTTCCCGGGCAATCCGGTCGGCATCGATAACGCAAGCACCTAAATTGCGCAATATGGACGACACTGTGCTCTTGCCTGTTGCAATGCCGCCGGTTAATCCGATCCGGTACATGGAACACCCACCTTTTCCCGGGCTACGGGAACTTTTTTAGTGTCCTCGAAATATGTCAATAATTCCTAGGCAAATCAAGATTATACCAGGCAAGTGCACTAATTTATTCCCTGCCCGATGCTGCAAGCGATAACCTAGCTCCCAGCCTAGCAGCAAGGATAGCAAGGTAGCGAGGCCGGCGATGAGCGCTGTTAGGTTTGGTGCCAGGCCGGTCATGGCTGCTCCAATGCCAACGCCAAATGAGTCTAGCGATAAGGCAAGCCCCAGTAACCAGGACTCTTGCCAGGTGATGGTGCCGCTTTGATCGAGATCAGCCGCCGTTGGGTCGCGCAGTATTTGCACTACTAGCCCGAAAGCCCGCAGGTTCACTTGGGCCAGTGGCTGATCAACTTTAGCCTCGCCGGCCAATGCCGGCCGCTTGTCTTTGGTTGATTTGCCATTTTGGTAGAGTAAATAACAACCTAATGTCAGTAAAAGTAGTGCGCCCAAGTATTGGGTAGCCATGGGCGGCAGGAAGCTGCTGATAAACTGCCCTACCTGCATGGCCAGCCATAGCATTACGGCCGAAGACAGACTCACCAGGCAGGCAGCTAAGGGCGTTAGCCGAATACGGCGAGCGCCGTAAGCGAGTGCGGCAGCCAAACCATCTATGCTAACTACTATTCCTAACAGGATAACCATTAAGCTCATATCAGTTCACCCCTCTCAGCCATCATATGAGAGAGGCAAAACAAAACGTTCTAGAGCGTGCAACAAGTATTAGTTTACATGTTCTGACGCGGGCTGGCAAAGTGGGCAAAAATGAGAACTGCGCCCAGCTATTTTTTGCCGCACAATTTCGCTGCCACAACACGGGCAAGGTGCACCCTCCCGACCATAGACGGCGAGTTGATGTTGAAACTCGCCTTGGCGTCCTAGGCCATCGACATAATCGCTAAAGGAGGTACCGTGCATTTTTACCCCTGCGCGCAGCACTTGCACGATTGCGCGATGCAAACGTGCAACTTCGGCAGAGCTAAGGCTATTGGCCAGCCGGGCCGGATGAATTTTAGCTATGAATAACGCTTCGTCGGCGTAAATATTGCCAATACCAGCTATAATGTGCTGATCAAGCAGCAGGCTCTTGATTTTGGCTCGCTTACGCCCCTTCAATAGGGCTGCGAAATCAGCCAGCGGGAAATCTGTAAGCGGTTCC
>DIPA01000009.1:22035-23194 GCA_002427055.1 Firmicutes bacterium UBA5500
CCTTCAATAGGGCTGCGAAATCGGCCAGCGGGAAATTTGTGAGCGGTTCCCAACCCAAGCGGTACATGCCGGATATTTCGTCTATCTGCCCGTTGTCGGCTAGGTACATGGTACCAAACTGGCGTATATCGGTATAACGCAATTCATGCCCGTCGGATAGGCTGAAGATTATGTGGGTATGGCGCAGCACCGGCTCGGTGGGCAAGGAGTAGCGCAATTGCCCTGTCATCCGTAGGTGGATGACGAGGGTCTGCTCCCCGGATAGAACAAACTTGAGATACTTGCCACGCCGCTTGATGTCGCGAAAGCTTTGGCCGACTAGTTCCTTAGCGAACTGCTCCGGTTCAGGATACTTTACGATGCGGGCCAAGTGCACATTAACGCCGGTTATTGTGAGGCCCGGCAGATATTCCAGTAAGGTTTGACGTACTGTTTCTACTTCTGGGAGTTCAGGCATGTTTTGTCTCCTTTACAAGGGGCTACGCGTAGGGCTTGACATTGTACCAATTGGTCCCCACTTTGATATCTACTTTGAGCGGCACCAAGAGCTCAAGCGCCGTTTCCATTTCGTCTTTGACTAGGGCAGCGAGGGTAGCTAACTCTGCCTCAGGCACTTCGAAGATGAGCTCGTCGTGCACTTGCAGGATCATTTTGCTGGCGAAGTTTTCTGCGTCTAGGCGGCGATCAATATTCACCATGGCTAGTTTGATTTGGTCAGCAGCGCTGCCCTGAATGGGTGTGTTCATAGCCGTACGCTCGGCGAAAGAGCGCAAGTTAAAGTTGCGGCTGTTAATATCGGGCAGGTAGCGCCGTCGCTGCAACAAGGTGGTTACATAGCCATCCTGACGCGCTTGGGCAATCACCCTGTCAATGTAGTTGCGCACACCGGCGTAACGTTTGAAATAGCGATTGATATAATCTTTGGCCTCGGCACGCGTAACCTTGAGGTCGCGCGAGAGGCCGTAATCACTAATGCCGTAGACAATACCAAAGTTGACGGCCTTAGCCCGCGAACGCATTTCACCGGTAACCTCGTCAAGCTCGACGCCGAACACTTCGGCTGCAGTGCGAGCGTGAATGTCTTCATCATGCAAGAAGGCCTTCATCAAGATTGGGTCTTGGGAAATATGGGCCAGAATACGCAGTTCAATCTGCGAAT
>DIPA01000070.1:0-2108 GCA_002427055.1 Firmicutes bacterium UBA5500
AATTCCAAGGCAAACGATGAAGGCAAGCCTTTGAGAATGGTTTTTGAGAGCAGTTTGGAAACGCCTAAGGTGATAAACACCGCGAGCACAATCAACCCTACCAAGCAGACTGATTTGACGAGGCCACTAGCAAGACTTTTACCGGAGATAAAGAAAATACTAGTCAAGGCAATAAGCAGAGGGAAGCGGCCGTTACAGGGGACGAAGTTGTTGGTAAGGGTGGCGATTAAGCGCTCGCGCGGTGAGTCAATGATGCGGCAAGCAACTACGCCGGCGGCGTTACACCCGAACCCCATGCACATGGTAAGCGCTTGTTTACCGTGGGCGCATACGCGTTTGAAGTAGGTGTCGAGGTTAAAAGCGATGCGAGGCAGATAGCCGAGGTCCTCTAACAATGTGAAGAGAGGGAAGAAAATTGCCATAGGTGGAAGCATTACAGCCACGACCCAGGCTACAGTGCGGTAGATACCCAACACCAAGATGCCTTGCCAGAAAGGTGCCCAGCCGTGATTAAGCATAAGCTTGGTGAGCGAGCGCTCTATGCTAAACAAGAAGTCAAAGATTAATTGTGAAGGGTAGTTGGCTCCTTCGATGGTTAGCCAGAAAACTAGCCCTAAGAGAGCCAGCATAATTGGAATGCCAAAATGACGTGAAGTAACGACTTTATCTACTTTACGGTCGAAGAGGCTATAGTCTCTATTACCTAGGCTAACAACAGTACTAGCTATTTGCTCAGCAGTGGTAACTAAGTTTGATACGATGCTATCGTGGAGTTTATCTTTGTCAATTTGCTGTTTTCGTAAGTAGGTAGTCGCTTGTACTAAACGCAGTTCAAGATTGGCATCATTAGGCAAGGATTGATTACGCCATATCTCATCCTGCCAGTCGTCGGCTTCAAGCAAACGCAAGGCTGCCCAGCGCGCCAAATAGCTGCTTGGTATCTGTTCTCGTACAGCCGGTAAGAGCATGTCAAGAGCTGTTTCTATGGGAGTTATATATTCTAGTGTCAAAGGTACTAGGCAATTGCTGTTCGTGACCATTTGGTAAACTGTTTGCTTAAGTTCGTTCAGGCCTACTCCATCGCGAGCGTTGGTGCCGACTACCGGTACCCCCAATAGGGTCGCTAGGTGATCAAGATCAACGCTAATCTGCTTGCGTTTTGCTTCGTCGAGCAGATTGACACAGACGATAACGTTAGGAGTGATTTCCATAATTTGCAGCACCAGGTTTAAGTTGCGCTCTAAACACGTGGCATCAGTGACTACTACGGTGGCTTGCGCTTGTCCTGAGCAGATGAAGTCTCGTGCTACTTCTTCTTCTACTGAATTGGCTAGCAATGAGTACGTTCCAGGTAAATCAACAACAATGAAGTTCTTATCTTGATGCCGGTATCTGCCTTGTGCGTTGGTGACCGTTTTCCCAGGCCAATTACCGGTATGTTGCTTAAGCCCTGTCAACTGGTTAAATACTGTGCTTTTGCCCGTATTGGGGTTGCCTGCAAGCGCAATTACTATGTCGTCTTCCTTGGCTTTGCGTACCTCAAATACTTCATAATGAGCTCCGAGTCCGCTAGATTGGCGGGGCAGTCCCATCCCTAAACCTCCTTGTTAGCCTACAGCGCGTTGGTCATTTCCACGATGATGCCAGCTGCTTCTTCTGTTCTTAAGGCAATTACTGCTCCACGGATGTGATAAGCGGTCGGGTCGCCACTGGGGCTTTGACAGAGCGCTTCTACAACTGTATTAGTTATCAGTCCAAAGTCGAGCATGCGGCGTCGTGTGCGGTTGTTCGCTCTTAATTCGCGGACAATGCCTAGTCGACCGATAGGGAGCTCTGTCAAAGGCATAATTACACTACTAGAATGCATTTTGCGTTCCTCCCCTTTTGCTGCCATAAGTTAGCAGCCAGTAACTTTTTCCTTACAGTTAATATATGGCGGCTCAACCAGCAATGTTACTCGTGGCTAAGTCAGAGCTTTATGGAGAAGTAGCACAGTATAACGCACTGCAAAAGAGCATGTTTTCCGGGGCAACCATGCTTTGACTATTAGCGCCTAACTTTCTCGCATAAGTTAGCATTGAGTAACATGTCTGCTAATGTTCTGACGT
>DIPA01000070.1:2185-9528 GCA_002427055.1 Firmicutes bacterium UBA5500
GGCGGTAGATTTAATGCCTAAGGAGCGCGAATTTCGGACAGTAAGAGGTTATCAATTGCAGAAGCAAGGCAGTGGGCGGCTTACGCCGAGTATGGAAGATTACTTAGAGATGATCTACCGCAATTGTCAGCAGGCTCCTTTTGTGAGAGTAAATGTTCTAGCTGATCAGCTCAATGTACAAGCGCCGTCCGTTTCTCGTACAGTGCGCAGGTTGGCTGAGCAAGGCTATGTTAGTTATCGTAAGTATGGCGTAATTGAGCTTACAGACAAAGGGGAGCAATTGGGGAGTTATTTACTGGCGCGCCACGAAATCATCGAGATGTTTTTGCAGAATCTAGGAGTTACCACAAGCCTATTAGTAGATACAGAATTGATTGAGCACTATCTGAGTCCGGATACCGTCCTAGCAATGGAGACCTGGAATGCTTTTCTGAGTGCTAACGATGATGTTTTGCAGCGATTAGCTGAGTTTAAACGGACGAGCGATGCGCAATAAATATGTAGTTGTGTTAAAATTGAGGTGATATTACATAGAGGAGGTCACAGACTTGCAGTACAATTTTGACCAACTAATTGATCGACGTAACACCAATAGTGGCAAGCATGATTGTAACATGTCCATGTTTGGCACGGAGGATGTCCTGGATATGTGGGTGGCAGATATGGACTTCCCAGCTCCAACGCCTGTGGTAGAGGCAATTAAGAAGCGAGCTGAGCACCCCATTTATGGTTACAGCTTCGCTTCCGACAATCTTTATGATGCTATCGTAAACCGCGTAGAGAAGCTCTATGGTTGGAAGATAAAGAAAGAATGGATAGTTTTTAACGCGGGTGTGGTAAATGGACTTTACTCCGCCGTGCAGGCCTTCGCGCGCACAGGTGATGAGCTGATTGTGCAGGCGCCTGTTTACTACCCATTCTTTTCTGCGATACGTAATAGCGGTTGCCAGATTGTTCATAATCCCTTAAAAGAGGTCAACGGACGCTATGAAATGGACTTTGAAGGCCTAGAGAAGCTGTTTGAGGCAAGCACGACCTTCCCTATTCGTAGACCACGTATTAAAGCGCTTGTGTTATGTAGCCCGCATAATCCAGCCGGTCGTGTATGGACTAAAGCAGAACTGCGCCGTCTAGCAGATATTTGTTTGAAGCATGATTGCCTAATTTTCTCTGATGAGATCCATTGCGACTTGCTAGCCGCCGGATTTGAGCATACTCCTACCGCTACATTATCGCCTGAGATCGAACAACATACGATCACTTTTATGTCGGGTAGCAAAACGTACAATATTGCCGGGTTGGCTACTTCCTATGCCATTATTCCTAATGATAAACTTAGAGCACAATATAGTACTGCTCGTTCAGGGCATAATAGCGGCAATCTATTTGGCTATGTGGCTACAGAAGCTGCTTTGACTCAGTGCGATGACTACCTGGAACAGTTGCGTGCTTATATAGATGGTAACTTTAAGTTCATGAGCGAGTTCATTGAGCAGCGGTTGCCTAGCCTGCGGATGATTGAGCGTGAAGGGACTTACTTAGCCTGGGTTGACCTGCGTGCTTTAGGTATGAATCCTACCGAGCTGCAGCACTTTATCAGGCATAAAGCACGCTTAGCATTGGACGATGGCTATGCCTTCGGCCCTGGTGGCGAAGGATTCCAGCGGTTCAACTTAGCCTGCCCGCGTTCTATCGTGGAAGAAGCACTGTTACGACTGGAGAAAGCGGTTAACGAACTCTAATTTCAAATCATCGGCTAGAGAAGAACGCCTTTGCTTGTGATCAAGCGTAGGCGTTCTTTTTGGTTGGCGGCAAAGAAATTGTGCAAAATAAGCTCAGATTATTGACATATGTTCATTCCCTCGGATACAATCAATATGAACATATGCTCATTAAGGAGGCGCTAACATTGGAAGCAGGTAATTTTCAAGAGCCCTGTAACGAACATAGTCGCATAGGGCAGGTCATCGCAGTAATGAGTGGCAAGGGTGGCGTAGGCAAATCTTCAGTTACGGCACTCATTGCCAGCAAGTTGGCACAGCAAGGCAAACGAGTTGGCGTGCTAGATGCTGATATTACCGGTCCGAGTATCCCTAAATTGCTAGGTATCCATGGTAAGCCTGAAAGTTGCCCAGGTGGGCTATTACCTGTTCGTTCTTCAGATGGACTCGATGTTATGAGTTTAAACCTGTTGTTGGAGGAGGAAGATCAACCTGTTATTTGGCGTGGTCCACTGATTGCTGGGGCAGTTAAGCAGTTCTGGACGGATGTGGTATGGGGTGACCTTGATTTTCTCATCATTGACCTACCACCGGGAACTGGCGATGCGCCTCTTACTGTACTGCAGAGTCTACCAGTTGATGGGTTAGTGCTTGTTAGCACGCCTCAGGATCTGGCCGTGATGATTGTGAAGAAGGCTATCCATATGGCTCGTAGTATGGACGTACCAATTCTCGGCTTAGTGGAAAATATGAGTGGGCTGACGTGTCCTCATTGTGGGGAACTAATTGAGCCTTTTGGACCCAGTCAAGGAGCTAAGATTAGTCAAGAACTTGATTTGGCTTACCTAGGCGGACTACCCATTAACCCCAAGTTCCGTGAGTTGTGTGACTTAGGACAGGTCGAGCAGTATTCGAGTCAAGCTGTTGATGCTCTGATAGACAACCTGCAAAGTGTGTTGAAAGGTGGTGATAGTGATGCCAAGAGGTGATAGAACCGGACCGTTGGGCTATGGCCCGAGAACCGGACGTGGTCTAGGCATCTGTGGGTTTCCCGCAGGGCGAGCTGCGTTTGCCGGACGTGGTTTTGGCGTTGGTCGTGGGGTTGGTTTTGGCCGTAGGTTTTGGCCCGAAGATGTTTCGTCTAAAGGAACGGTTCAAGAGGAGATTTCTCTGTTGGAGGAACGTCTTAAGGAGCTAAAATCTCTGCTGAAGGAAGAAGTCGAATAGAGCGTTCAGGTAGGCAACTTGTTTGCCTACCTGCTCTCATAGAAGAAAGGGGACGTTATCTGTGAAAGTATTAGTCACTAGTCAGGGCCCCACAGTAGATGCTTTAGCTGATGAGAGGTTCGGGCGAGCTGCTTACTTCGTTATTTTTGATGGCCAGTCTGCTGAGCCTAAGATTATGAAGAATCCTGGTTTTAGTTCTGACCATGGGGCAGGAGTAGTTGCATCACAATCGGTTGCTGAGGAACAGGTTGACGTGGTTATCACGGGGCATCTCGGTCCTAACGCCGTGAACTCGTTGCAAGCTGCAGGTATTACTGCTTACCGTTTGCCTAGTCAGTCGACTGTCAAGGCCGCTTTTGATGCCTTTGCGGCGGGAGAGCTTGAGCTGTTATTGGCCAAACAGTCATAGGATTTAGCCGATGAAAATTGCCGTACTAAGTGGTAAGGGCGGCACTGGTAAGACAACAGTGGCTGTGAATCTGGCTACAGTGCTCGCTTGTCGCTACGTAGACTGTGATGTGGAGGCCCCAAATGGTTTCTTATTCTTGCAACCAACTGTGGAGAGTAAGCAAGACGTTTTGCTGCAGGTGCCGGAAATTGATCACGCCTTGTGTACAAGGTGCCAGGAATGCGTGAATCACTGTCAGTTTAACGCTTTGCTGGGGGCTGGTAGTAGAATCAACTTATTTGAGAAGTTATGCCATAGTTGTGGGTTATGTACCCTAGTGTGCCGTTTTGAGGCGATTAAGGAAAAACCTCGTGTTATTGGTTATTTGGAATACGGTAAGCGAGGCCAGCAAGAGTGTTGGCGCGGAGTGCTTACTCCCGGGGAGCCGATGGGCGTGCCGATTATTGATGCGCTGAAGGATAAACTTGCTGACGGATGGAGTATGCTCGACGCCCCACCGGGAAGTTCTTGCAGTGTAGTAGCCACAGCTATTGATACCGATTTTGCTATATTAGTGACCGAACCAACTCCTTTTGGCGTGCATGATCTAGATATGGCAACGCAAGTGATTAAGAAACTAGGAGTCCCGGGCGCGATTGTTATTAATCGCTCCGTCGGAGACGATCGCCTGATCGAAGACTATGCTGCTACGAATGGCATTCCGGTTATTGGCCGCCTACCTTTTAGTCTGGGGGCAGCACAGGCTATTGCGCGAGGAGAGTTGCTTGTGCAGTTGCCAAAATGGCGCGCTAGGTTTGAGGAATTGGGAAATAGGGTGAGGGAGTTGGTAGGATGAACCTCTTAATCGTGAGTGGCAAAGGCGGTACAGGGAAGACGACACTAGCAGCCACTTTTTCTCAGTTGTCGAATAGCAAGATGATTATCGATTGCGATGTAGAAGCATCCAATTTGCATCTCTTGTTAGCCCGGGATGATTTAGAGAGACATCCTTTTTCTGGGGCCAAGCTGGCGCAGCCGCTAGATAACGAGTGCACGGCTTGCGGTTTATGTACTGCTACATGCCGTTTTGGCGCCATTGACAATGGCATTGTTGATGCACTGCGCTGCGAAGGTTGCGGTGCTTGCGTATTTGTTTGCCCAGTAGACCATCTGGTTTTGCAAGACGCAACTACGGGAGCAACGGTGCTGTCGGCAACAGATTATGGCCTCATGAGCCGTGCCGAAATGGAGCCTGGCGCAGAAGGCTCCGGTAAGCTCGTTACTGAGATTAGGCGTCAAGGTCGTCTGGCTACCAAAGATGTGCCCCTTACGCTTCTAGACGGGCCTCCCGGTATAGGTTGTGCGGTAATTGCCTCCATGACGGGGTGTCAGTTGGCCCTAGTGGTAGCCGAGGCAAGTCTTTCAGGCTTAAGCGATGCTGAGCGCATTATTGATCTCTTGCAGCAAATGGATGTGCAGACCTTACTGTGTATCAACCGGGCAGATATTAGCCCCGAACTGACAAAGCAGCTTGAGCAGCTTTGTTCAAACAAAGATATTTCATTAGTTGGAGAAATACCTTATGACCCGGTAGTGCGGGAAGCGCAGCGTCAAGGTCGGTCGCTGTTGGATTACCCAGAGAGCCCGGCCACTAAGGCGATAGTAGCTATCTGGGATCGATTAAGTGAAGCAATAGGGGAGGAATAGTAAAGATGAAGATTGCTATACCGGCCGATAACGGCCAAGTAGCAGCCCATTTTGGACATTGTGCTCAGTTTGTGCTGGCTGAGGTAGCCGATGGCCATGTAGTCGAAATGCTAACCATCGACAATCCAGGTCATCGTCCTGGTTTTTTACCACGTTTTCTGGCAGAACAAGGGGCTACAGTGCTGATTGCCGGCGGAATTGGCTCAAGTGCAGTGCAGATTTTCAATGAGCTGGGCATAGAAGTGTTCATGGGAGCTCAAGGAAAAGTGGAGGAAGCTGTCGAACAGTATCTTAAGGGAGAGTTACGGTCTAGCGGCAGTGCTTGTCCTGAACATCAGCACTAGTATAAGACGAAAATCTGTGAGAGCTGGAGGTAGCCATGGCACCGAGACCGCGTAAACGCCGAGTTGTGGAAAGTGAACCTATGCATACTGTTTTTAAGCCGGCTGGTGTGCCGAAGGCGTCTCTAGAGGAGATAGTACTTACGGTAGAGCAATTTGAGGCTATTCGCCTTAAGGATTTGGAAGGCTTAGAGCAAGAAGCATGTGCTGAGTTGATGCATATCTCTCGCCCTACCTTTCAACGCGTACTTTGCCGAGCGCGCGAAATTGTGGCCCGTGCATTAGTTGAAGGTAAAGCTTTGCGCATTGAAGGTGGCCATTATCGTTTGCGCCAACATTTGCAGTGCAGGTATGGGGGCAATGTATTCTGCGACATAGCAGAGCAGGAATGCCCCGGACGGCACTGTAGGAGGCGTGGGTGCCACTATTCCGTTTGCGGTAAAGCTGTAGGGCAAGCGGAGCAGGCGCAAGTAGACGACCCGACTGACCAAATACCTGAACCCTAAAAACCTCAAAAAACCATAGTTAGGTGCCCCCTGTCAACCTGGTAGGGGGCACCTCATGCTGGTCTAGCTACTTGAGTTTGAGTCTAAGTGGTTGTCTATTCCCTTATCGTCATCTCGAATTCGGGTTGTTGATAAAGGTGCTTTTTCACAAAGCAGGCACCGGCTGCCTTAACTAGTCGGTCGCGATGTTCGGCAGGAAAATCTTCCGGTAGCACCAATTCCATTATGATTTTGCTGGCTAGCCTGGTATCAGAGTCTCGTTCTAGGTCAATTAGAATCTGCATGCCTTCACAGTGTAAGTTGCGCGACTTACAGTAGCCTTTGGCAGTAAGGGCAGCGCAGGTACCGAGAGAAGCAATAAACAGGTCAAATGGAGAGGGAGTTGCATTGCCTCCGGTCTGCAATGTGAGACCTTTGAAGTGGGCGTCGGCCCTTCCCTCTGCTAAGCGAATCTCCATATCAGCCAATCAATATGACCTCCTTACAATCTAGCTATATTTACTGTTCTGCATAAAGCGTTGTCTTTCCTGCTAATGCTGCTTGTGATATCTTTAAAGGTATGGTGTGAATGCTTTCGCACGCCAAGGCTTTCGTTAACTATCAAAATCGGGTAGACTTAGCATAGGAAGTGTTTTATGGCTGGGGGAGGATAAGTAGCATGCTGAAGACCTACTTGCTAGCCCTAGGGCTCACAACTTCAGGTAGCGGTATAATCTATAAGATTCTGCTCAGTCGTGGTACCGATGCCAAATACTATCTAGTAGCTGTATCAACATCGTTATTTTTGGCAATGCTCTGCGCCGTTATTCTGGCTGTACTTTGGGAACGGCCTTGGCAGGCTCCTATTTTTGTCGGCTTAGCCGCTGCCATTAGTGCCTTACTTTTCTACCGTCTCGAGCTTGCCGCAGGTTACGGACCCTTAGCCACTACTATTGTGTTGGTAGTTGCCTTCGCGGTTTGGATAGTGGCCGCCGTTGGGTGTGCTTCGCGCCGCCGTTTACGGGCAATGGACTAATTCGTGGACAAAAGGAGAATGAGTGATGGAACTAAAGCGACCGATTAGGGTAAGAATGGCCCCAAGCCCTACAGGAGATGCACACGTCGGACATGCGCGTACGACTCTTTATAATTACCTGCTCGCACGCCAAAATGGTGGTACTTTCATTCTGCGTATTGATGATACCGATACCAAGCGTAACACAGAAGAGTCAGAAGCTGGGGTTTACCGGGGCTTGCGTTGGCTAGGCCTAGACTGGGATGAAGGTCCTGATAAGGGTGGCCCTCATGTACCTTATAGGCAAAGCGAGCGTCTAGATATTTACCAGAAGTATATCGACCAGCTATTAGCAAGCGGTAAAGCATATGAGTGCTATTGCACTAGTGAAGAATTAGAGGCCGAACGGCAAGCGCAGTTGGCGGCCAAAGAGGACATCAAGTATAGCGGCAAATGCCT
>DIPA01000070.1:9605-10702 GCA_002427055.1 Firmicutes bacterium UBA5500
ATCAAGTATAGCGGCAAATGCCGTAATCTGACTGAGCAGCAGCGGCAAGAACTAAGAGCTGCAGGTCGTACGCCAACCGTGCGGTTAAAGGTCCCTGATGTTACGATCGGTTTTCACGACTTAGTGCGTGGCTGGATTGAGACGGATTGCTCTTTGATGGGCGACTTTATCATACTAAAGTCTAGTGGGATGCCTGTCTATAACTTTGCCACTGTAATCGACGACTATCTGATGCAGATCAGCCAGGTTACACGCGGCGCTGAACATATTTCTAATACTTTCCCGCAGATCTTGATCTATCAGGCTCTGGGATTTGAAGTGCCTCAGTTCGCTCACTTTAGCTTGATGCTAAACGAAGACCGCACTAAAATGAGCAAACGCATGGGCGCTACTTTCGTGGGCGAATATGCCGAGATGGGCTATCTTCCGGAAGCGATGCTCAACTTCTTGGCCTTCTTAGGTTGGAGCCCCAGCGGTGATGACGAGGAAATCCTAACTATAGACGACTTGCTGGAGAAGTTCTCCCTGGAGCAGTGCACAGTGTCGAATGCCATTTTCGACATCAAGAAGCTCGATTGGATTAATGCCAAGTGGATTCGTAGGCTAGACCCAGCCGACTTGGCGCAGCGACTAGTACCTTTCTTCCAAAAAGAAAGCTTCATTGGTTCCGACTATGATATGGACCATCTAAAGCAAGTAGCGCTACTGATTCAGGAGCGACTACCGCGTCTGGATTCCGTGCGCGATTTCCCTTATCTTTTCTTAGAGCCGGAAGTGCCGGTAGCCGAGATCAAAAAGCTACTCAAAGATAAAGATGGGCGTGTCGGTTTGCAGGCCGTTGTGGCTGCCATTCGGGATTTGCCGTGGCAGGAAGCTGAACTAGACGCAGCTGTTCACGAAGTAAAGGCCGATTTGGGTTGGAGCAATAAAGAGCTATTCATGACGTTGCGCTTGGCAACTTGCGGCGGCAAAGTATCGCCGCCACTATTCCCCATGATGGAGGTTTTAGGCCGCGACACCGTCCTCGCGAGGCTGGAACGGGCCGCAGCCGCGCTATAAAAAGACCCTTTGGGAGAACCCTTGGGGACGGTTCTAAA
>DIPA01000070.1:10846-13050 GCA_002427055.1 Firmicutes bacterium UBA5500
TCTAAAAGCTCACTTTTGATATCTGTAGTCGGGCTCTAGCTAAGCCAGCCTGAGCCGAAGGGCGCTGCTAGGGCATATGTCTATCACGACATCTCAAGATGTCGCTACCGCATGTGTTAGGGAAGCGAATTGCTGACGCAATACGCCGGCTGACGCCAACTGTGCCTACGCTAGCCCCTCCGGCTCTTGAAATCATGCGGAGAGCACCGAAAAGAGATGCGGTTAAGTAGCTAAAAAACAGCTTAGTTAACCGTCCCCTCAGTGTATACCTCTAGGGGGTCACTCCAAACCGTCCCCGAGGGGTCTGGATCATGCCGTAATCGATGCATTGCTCCCATACTCGCCAACGCTGCCGCCCGGCTGCCGAATCAAATAGCAAATATGGTACTCAATAGCCTCGACCTTGTACAGGTGGAGGCTATTTGACGCTTACGGAGTTTCGCCGTTTCCTCTTACGTGGTCAGGTAAAAGTGCAGAGAGAGACCTTGTTGCTGGACATGGCATTCAGCATAAACAAACTCCACAGTAAAATTCAACCTAACCGGTGTGGAGCATACTTACATGTTTCCAAAGTAGCTTAACCAGGAACCGGAGATCGTTGTAGAGGGAACAGCCTTCCCTCGTTTTGTTATACCCAAAAACAGGTTCAAATTAAGGATCAGCCTAAGCAAATGCAGCTTTTTCTTCATAAGCGTATAGAAAAGGCGTGCCGCGCCAAGTCTGCAATGTTTTGCGACACACCCCTACTTGATTTTACTACAGAAATTACTAAAGCAATATTGTTATGCAAGAAGGAATATAGAGATTCAACGCAAAATACTGTTAGTGAGATTGTCCTTGCTAATGGACAGCTCGGTATTGCTGACCAAGAGAAGCACCTAGGTGATACACCGCTTGGGAAAATTGTAACTGCCCTTAACTGGACGCGCTGTATCACTTTTAACGGGCCTGATTTGGTTATCACACCGCGGTTAGTTCTTGCAACTCCCATCCCAGATGGACATTTGACTTTAACAGAACTACAATGTGCTTATGACGTAGCAAAAATCCTTGCTCACAACAACAGTAGACTCTCTATACGCCCGGATATGTCTATTATGTCGAGCGATGTTGGCTGGGATTATATTGTCATTCAGGATACTGAGACCGTTAAATACCACGTTGACCCCGTAGAACTTCACGAGTTCCACGTCTACTACGGCGAGGGCGAGGGTTCGCACTCTTATAGCTATTCTTTGGATACATCAGTAAGCTTTACCGCTCACCCTCCCGAGGGAACATTCGGATGCACTGTTACTTTTGGAGGTTCTGTTGGGTACTCCAAGACTTACGCTTTCTCATGCAGTACCGAAGGCAAGCAGGCTTATGCCTGGTATGACAAGAATATTAGAGTTCATGACCATGTATGGGATACTTGGTACTGGTACGTCGATTATCCAGATGGCCCCAAGAACTATACTTATTTGGGGCGCAATAGCTGGCATGATGAAAAGGAAATTGGAACAACCTGGGGAACTAGAACGGAGCCTATCGATACGCAGTGCCAAGGCTAAAAGTCACTACAGCTAAGCTACTTTTGTAAGCTCGGGAGATGATTAGAATGCAACATGCTGGGGTAAGAAGACTTGTGCTAGGAGCGACCGTCATTGTGCTGACGCTGGTGACGTTGCTGTTGTATCCGCGGGTACCGAAGATGGTTGGAGGAAAGGGGTATATAGCGGCTTGTCCAGGAGAACGCGTGAGTATTGAGGTTGATTATCGCGTACGCTCGTTGCTCCGATTTTCTCCCCCCACAACAGCGAGATTTGATGACGGATCTGTTGCTATTGCGATAGTCAGAGCATTACAGCCCAAAAGAATGTCCAAGCGTGGGAGCCTACAACTAGAGGTAATTATGCCATCCGCAACGGGTTGCTACCACCTATCAGAGTTAGAAGTCCGCAGCCCTGGCGAGTGGGTTAGTACCATACCGGTTGACATATTGTTGGATGTTCAAGAATCGCCCCCTGGTTACCTCACGCTTATTCATCGCGAAGCCACGGTGCTTGCGGAAGAAAACCTGGTCCAGCAGATCCTCTGCAGAAATACGTCATCGGTAGAAATTGAAATAGTTGCTACGAGGACGAATGCCAGCCATTACCTTGATTCGTCTATAACCGTCGGACCAGGAAAGGAGGTCGGAATACCTGTTGACTTAGCAGCGG
>DIPA01000070.1:13168-13425 GCA_002427055.1 Firmicutes bacterium UBA5500
GTTGACTTAGCAGCGGACGCTGGAAACACGTGGGTACGGCCATGGGTATTATTTAAAACAGCTGCAGGCGAGGAGCTGCAAATCCCGGGCATCAACTTCTATGTCAGATCAACGCGTTAATTGAGTTGGCCGGCAAACCCTGTGTTCTCATAACATACACCAGGCACTGTCTCTTGATAGGTAAACCCGACGGATGGAGTGCTCCGGTCATGGTAATTGTCATACACTACCGTAGACCCTTTGGGGACGGTTCTAAA
>DIPA01000070.1:13594-14340 GCA_002427055.1 Firmicutes bacterium UBA5500
TAGAACCGTCCCCGAGGGGTCAGAAAGCCCCACGGCATGCTTGCCGTGGGGCTTTAGTGTTAGGGGTGTGCTTAGGTGGCGCTAACGGCTCGTAGTCTGGCTACTATCATGTCGATGGCTACTTGGTTCTTGCCACCTTCGGGCACGATGATGTCGGCATAGCGTTTGCTAGGTTCCACAAACTGCTCGTGCATTGGCTTAACAGTGCGCAGATACTGCTCGATTACCGATTCTACGGTGCGCTGCCTTTCGTTAACATCACGCACTAGGCGGCGCAGGATGCGCGTATCTGAATCGGTGTCAACGAAGATGCGTAGGTCGAGTCGTTCTCTTAGCGCCGCATTTTCTAATACTAGTATGCCTTCTACCAAGACAATGCGTTTAGGTTCTACTAAGACTTCATGTGGGCGTCTGGTATGCTGAGTGAAATCATATTCGGGCATGTAGATGCGACGTCCTGCTCTGAGTTCATCTAGGTGCTGAATCAGTAGTTCGGTTTCAAAGGCCAGCGGATGATCATAGTTGGTCTTGATGCGTTCAGTAAAGGGTAAGTGCGTTTGATCGTGATAGTAATTATCATGCCGGATCAGCACTACTTCGCCGGGAAGTGCTTGGCTCAAGCGCTCCGACAACGTAGACTTGCCTGAGCCGGTTCCTCCGGCAATCCCCACAACATAAGGTAAGTTATTTGTCTGCATTCTAGTGCCTACCTTCTAGCAACGCCTTTAGCGTTGCGGGTAATAAAG
>DIPA01000070.1:14495-15483 GCA_002427055.1 Firmicutes bacterium UBA5500
CAACTATCAGCTTGTACCTTTAGCGTTTATCTACTTCATAAGGCTGGCCGGAGGCTGCCGGCGCAACAGAACGCCCCACAAAACCAGCCAGAGCCAGCATAGTGATGATATAAGGGAAAGTAGCCATTAGGTTAGAAGGTATATACTTACCGATGCCAATTAGGTTAGACGTTACCTGTACCGCTTCTGACAGACCGAATAGCAAGCAGGCCGCCATAGTGCCTAGAGGGGTCCATTTACCGAAGATTACAGCAGCCAGAGCAATGAAACCACGCCCGGCCGCCATGTTCTCCAGGAAAGCACTGCCTATGCCAATAGAGAGAACACTACCTGCGAAACCAGCCAGTACCCCACTGAGAATCACGCCTAGGTAACGGGTACGGTAAACGTTAACTCCTACCGTGTCAGCAGCATGCGGATGTTCGCCCACTGCTCGTATACGCAGACCGAGAGGGGTATGAAAAAGGACATAGTGCGCAATGCCAGCGAACACGAAGGCTAAATAGACACCAGGTGTATGCGTGCCTAGTATCGGTCCAATCCACGGCAAGTCTTTGATAATGGGTATCGACCAGTCGGACAGCTTAGGGGCATTTTCTAAGAGTAAATGGCCCCCTTGATTAAAGAGGCTCTTCATCAGGAAAGAGCTAAGTCCAGCCGCCAGAATGTTTATGGCAGTGCCGCTGATTACCTGATTAGCCTTAAAGCGAATGGAGAGCACAGCATGCAGCGCAGCCATCAACATACCAGCAAGGATAGCGGCCAATACCCCGAGCCATGGTTGTTTGGTGATAATAGTCGTAGCTACCGCAGCAAAAGAGCCCATAGTGATCATGCCTTCTAAGGCAATGTTGACAACACCAGATCGTTCAGAAAAGATCCCCCCTAGACTAGCTAACAACAGCACTGCGGCTGAACGGACTGCGAAAAAGAGGATGGTAGTTGTGGTTACATAGTTTAGGTTCATGCTACACTCCTCCTTTTGCTT
>DIPA01000070.1:15539-22471 GCA_002427055.1 Firmicutes bacterium UBA5500
CACTCCTCCTTTTGCTTAGTTGTTCTAGAATCAGCTTGATAATCTCTTCGGCCGCAACGAAGAAGATGATGCAGGCTTGCATGATCCCAATAACCTGTTTAGGTACGCCGGTTGCCAGTTGAATGATGGCTGAAGAGCGATATAGTGTACCATAGAGTAGCGCTGCCAGCACCACGCCAACAGGGTGGTTGCGCCCGATGAGTGCTACTGCAATACCGTCAAGGCCGACGCCTGTAAAACCGAACAGCTGGAAAACGCGTTCTTTTACCCCTAGGGTTTGTACAGCGCCACCGAGACCAGCCAAGATGCCACTAGTGACCAAGGCAATTAGCAGTCGGTTCGATACATTAATGCCTGCGTACTCAGCAGCATCGGGGTTATAGCCGGTAGCACGAATTTCATAACCTAACTTGGTGCGCCAGAGTAAGAAATAAACAACTACTACGGCAGCTGCCGCCAGCAGGATGCCCCAGTTGGCAGTCGTGCCCAAAAACCTTGGAATTAGTGCTTTAGCTGCAACCTTATGGGTTGCTTGGAAGCCGGGTGCTTTCAGCCAATCGGAAAGAATTAAGGTATTTGTCAGATATAAGGCAATGTAGTTCATCATGATTGTGTTGATGACTTCATGCACACCCCTTTTGGCTTTTAACCAACCGGGAATGCCTGCCCAGATACCTCCGGCAAGTGCGCCTGCCAATAAGCAAACCAGTATTAATAGTGGGCCAGGCAGAAACGCAAGTTTTATTCCTGCGATGCCTGCAGCCAATAGGCCCATGGTATACTGACCCTCAGCACCGATGTTGAACATCCCGGTGCGAAAAGCAAAAGCAATCGACAGACCTGTAAAAACAAGTGGGGTTGCCTGGCCAACGACATCGAGGAAATTTTTGGGGCTACCAAACACGCTCTTCCAGATGGCTAGATAAACAGCAAGTGGATTCTTGCCGATTGAGAGTACAAAAACTCCTCCGGCCAGCAGTCCGAAAGCAATCGCAGTTAGCGGTAATCTGAGGTTAGATTGCCAGTTAACTTGCCAGAATTCCTTGAGTCGTAGCATAACGCGTTTAAATCGGCTAGTTTGCCTAGACGTGTTAGGCTGGGTATTAGTATCCAATTTAGTTGGCAACTGGTTCCCCTCCCTTCGCGTGCCCTCCAACCATGAGCAACCCAATTTTCTCTTCTGTGGCTTCCGCGCTGGTTAACTCGCCTGAGATTTGACCTTCATACATAACTAGAATGCGATCAGCCAGGGCCAAGATTTCGTCTAGTTCCAGCGAAATTAGGAGTATTGCTTTCCCAGCCTCTCGCTGTTCAATAAGTTTCTGATGAATAAATTCGATGGCACCTACGTCGAGGCCCCTAGTAGGCTGGGCCGCTACCAGTAGATCTGGATTCTGCTCAATTTCTCGAGCTACCACTACTTTTTGTTGGTTGCCCCCAGACAAAGAGCGCCCTAGTGTTTGTATGTTCGGGGTGCGTACATCATATTTCTCCACAAGATTACTGGCGTAGTTGCTCATCAGGGACTGGTTAATGAAGATCTTAGGACCTATCGGTGGACGGTAGTAGTTGCGCATAATCATGTTCTCAGCAACACTGAAATCGAGTACCAAGCCTCGGCCTTGCCTATCCTGTGGGATATGCGCTATGCCAGTTCGTTCTGCGAAGCGTGGTGTCTTATTGGTGATATCTTGGCCATGAATCTTTACCTTGCCAGAGGTTGCCTTGTGCAAGCCGGTAAGGCAATCTATTAGTTCTGTTTGCCCGTTGCCCTCAACGCCTGCTATGGCCACAATTTCTCCTTCCTTGACGTCAAAGGAAACATTGCGTAAGGCAGGGAGTCCACGTGCGTCTGTGGCGGTCAGGTTTTCTACTTGTAATACAGGTTGTCCCGGCTGACATGGCCCTTTGTCTACCGTCAGCTTAACATCGCGGCCAACCATCAAAGCAGCTAAATCATTGATGGAAGCTCCTGCAGTAGGTAATGTGGAGATTCTTTGTCCACGGCGGATAATGGTCACTTTATCACACGAACGCAAGACTTCTTTTAGCTTGTGAGTGATGAAGATGACGGACTTCCCTGTGGCAACTAGCTGCCGCATTATGGCAATCAGCTCATCCGCCTCCTGTGGTGTGAGTACGGCAGTAGGTTCGTCCAATATCAGTAGGTCAGCTCCCCGATAAAGGGCTTTGAGAATTTCTACGCGTTGTTGCATCCCCACTGAAATATCCGCGACCCGAGCTAATGGATCAACCTGCAGGTTATACTTCTTTGAAATAGTTTCGACTTCAGCGATTGCCCGACGTTGATCGAGGCGCAGCCCCTTGCGTGGTTCACAGCCAAGGATAATATTCTCTGTAACCGTAAAGGGCTTAACCAGCATGAAGTGTTGATGCACCATACCAATGCCATGTTTGATTGCGGTGTTAGGGCCGTCGATATGAATGAGATTACCGTCTAGTCTGATTTCGCCGGCATCCGGTTGATATAGACCATAGAGAATGTTCATCAAGGTCGATTTGCCGGCACCGTTCTCTCCTAGCAAAGCATGGATCTCGCCCCGGTGAATCTCTAGGTCAATGTGGTCATTGGCCAATACGCCGGGAAATTGCTTGACAATGCCCCGCATTTCTATAAAGGGATGAGGTTCAGTCATGTCGTCACCTCGCCAAAGTAAATTTTGTAATACAACTAATTCTTACTATCTATTGTCTCATTTTCAGCAGTTTAAGCAACCCTAATTAGTACTGTTGATTTCACTAGGCGTTGAAAAAAGGCCAGACAATGATGTCTAGCCTTTTCTGGCTCTTATGTGATTACTTGAGGCCAGCTAGGTAGGCGTCGAGTTCTTCTTGAGTGCTCGGGATGCTGAGCTCGCCAGCCTTAACTTTGGCTTCGTAATCGCTTACGATTGCTTTGATTTCATCACTAATTTTGGCTGGGTCGTAGACATAGCCTACGCCGTCTTCCTTCAGTCCGAGTGCCTGGATCTTCTTGCCTTCAAACTCATCGGCCAGCCATTCACCGGAAACGGTCTTGACAGCCGTATCGACGCGCTTGAGCATACTGGTTAGAGTATACTGAGTGAGCTCGCTTTGGTCTACGTCAACACCGATGAAGTGTACTTGGTTATTGTTGCAAGCAGCAGCTACACCAATACCGGTGCCACCGGCAGCATGATAGACCACGTCAGCGCCATTGTTAATCATGGTTGTAGCAATTTGCTCACCCTTGTCTAGGTTGCCCCAGTCTTCAGCGTACTCAATTTGTACCTTGGCATCTGGGTTAACAGTCTTGACACCGGCGCAGAAGCCAACTTCAAACTTCTTAATCAGACCACCGCTCATGCCACCAACAAAACCAACGTTATTGCTCTTAGTTGTTAGACCAGCGATCAGACCGACCAGGAATGAGCCTTCATGTTCTTTAAACGTGACGTAAGATACGTTTTCCAGAGCTTCGTCGGCAGTCTCAGGTGCCCAGTCAATAATGCCGAACTGAACATCGGGGTTATTTGCTGCTGCATCCTGTAATTGCTGGGCCATCATGTAGCCAACAGCCCAAGTTAGGCCGGCACCCTCAGTAACGGAGGCCGTAAGGTTGGGAGCGTAGTCGTCTGCAGTACTAGACTCGATATAGTTGACCTTGACCTTGTCCTTGTTAGCATCGCCAAAAGTCTCTAGCCCTTCCCAAGCAGACTGGTTAAAAGACTTGTCGTCCACACCACCGGAGTCGGTAACCATGGTTACTGTTTTCAGCTCAACTTTAGTAGGCGTGCATCCTATCAAGCTACCTACAACGAGTGCAAAAACCAAGCTTGTCAACAATAGTTTCTTACTCAAGTTGTTCCCTCCCTAAATTTCGTTGAGGCTTACTTGGCCTCAAGCACAGCTTCTAGTTCGGCAGGTGATAGATAAAATCCTGCTCCAAATGTGAAATATCATATTATTTTCCTGTAACCGAGTAATAATTGCTGTAAGTAAATGATTGCTTACTCCAGCCAGACGACCTTCTCCCTCAAGTGCTGATCATGACGCGGCTTTTCCTGGACAACCTGATCGGGGTATCCAAGGGGGGTGAGGGCAACGATTTCTTCGTTTGCCGGTAAGTTCAGAATGGTGCCCAAATTAGCTTCATCGGCCAGCGGGCCAGTCATCCAGCAAGTACCGAGGCCTTCTGCATAAGCCGCTAGCAGTAGGTTCTGGAAGGCCGCTGCGACACTTTCGAGGTGCATCTTGTGCCTGCGTGGTTGTAGTTCTTCGCGCGGCATGGTGGCAACGATAATTAGCGGAGCTCCACCATACGTCTTGGCCCACTGCAAGAAAGTCTCTTGTTGCTCGGTACGCTTGCCCGCTGGCGGGTAGTTTTGCTCGGTCATACGGCCATAGCTAGCTGCAATTTGGTCACGTTTTCCGCCGGCAACTACGTAGAATTTCCACTGCTGCAGGTTGACACCTGAGGGAGCCCAATTGGCAGCATCAAGGACCCTAAGTACAACTGCTTCTGGTACTGGATCAGGTTTGTACTTGCGGATACTACGGCGTTCACGGATGGCTTGATACAGATCCATACTAATACCTCCCAGTTTTGTGTTTTGCTTTAATTATATCATCATTTTTAGGTAAGCTACATATGAAGCGCCGTTGACTTAGTAGTTTAGGCTGGATAAACTAAGAGAAACCTTTTCTATTCTCAGGAGGTGAGGGTTATGAGCATTCAATTCTATAATACCTTGACTCGCAGGAAGCAGAAATTTGAACCATTACGCCCCAAGCAGGTTGGTATGTATACTTGTGGACCTACTGTATATGGTTACGCATCTATCGGTAACATGAGGGCGTATATTTTTGCTGATACCTTACGTCGGGGGTTAGAGTTCAATGATTATAAGGTCAAAATGGTGATGAATATTACCGACGTAGGGCATCTCGAGTCCGATCAAGATGAGGGCGAAGATAAGATGGCGCTTACTGCCAAGCGAGAGCAAAAGACTCCTTGGGAAATAGCCGAATACTATACGGATGTGTTTCTTGCCGACTTGCAGCGGCTAAATGTTAAGAAGCCATCAGTATTGGCGTGGGCAACTAAGCACATTCCTGAGATGATCGCTATGGTCGAGGAATTGCTAGAGCGCGGTTATGCTTACGAGACGAGCGACGGTATTTATTTTGACATAGGTAAGTATCCGGAGTACGGGCGTCTTTCTGGTCAGAAGTTGGATGAGCAGCAAGCTGGCGCGCGTGTTGAGGTAAATCCGGAGAAGCGACACCCAGCCGATTTTGCTCTTTGGAAGAAAGCTCCGAAAGAACATATCATGCAGTGGCAGAGCCCTTGGGGTATGGGCTATCCGGGGTGGCATATTGAGTGCTCGGCCATGGGACGCAAGTATCTGGGTGATCTTTTTGACATTCATACAGGTGGGGCCGACCATATCCCGGTACATCACGAAAACGAAATAGCGCAGACGGCTGCATGCACGGGTGAACCGGGAGCTCGTTTTTGGATGCATAATGAGTTCTTGCTGATCGAGGGCGGCAAGATGTCTAAGAGCCTGGGTAATGTCTACACGATTAGCGACTTGATTGAACGCGGCTTTGAACCATTGAGTTATCGCTATTTCTGCCATAATGCTCACTACCGGCGCCAATTGAACTTCACTTGGTCGGCGTTAGAAGCAGCACAGAAGGGGCTATTAGGCTTGCGTCGCTTGGTACAGAACAGTGCCCATCAAGCCGATAGTGCGGAGGCGGTCGGTAAAGCGGATACTTATAGGGAAGATTTCTTGGCCGCTGTCAATGATGATCTTAACTTGCCGCGAGCGATAGCTGTACTATGGGAAGCCAGTAAGGCTGGCTTAGGGAGGCAATTCTATGTGCTAGCTCGCGACTGTGATCAGGTCCTGGGCTTAGATTTGTGCCAGGGCGCGGTGCAAGAAGATGCAGGGCTGGCACGGGAAGATTTACCGCCCGAGGTACAGGGCTTGCTGCAAGAACGTGAGGCTGCTAGGGCGGCTAAGGACTGGGGCAAATCAGATGCGTTGCGCCGGCAGCTGCAGGAGTTGGGCTATGCTATCAAGGACACGGCGCAAGGGATGGAGATTAAGAGGACCGAGTAGCTGAGAGCGCTTTACGCAGGACACGGTGCCTTATAAGGCACTTTACTAAGATAAGAACGACTGCCCCGCAGATGTAGGGCAGTCGTTTAGTTTACTTAAATAAGTTGGGGTAGAAGATCTTGGCCAGTTCTTCTACGGCGTCTATTACTCGCGGACCGGGACGGTTAATGGTATCTGGGTTCACGGCAAAAATTCTCTCATTTTGTACGGCAGCGATAGTCTGCCAGTTGGCCCGTGCCTTGACATCTTCGGGTTGTTGCCCATCATGTCCTAGTACTATGACCTCGGGATTCTTGGTGATTAATTGCTCCAGGTCGACTTCCGGCCAGTCGGTGGTAGCATCAGCCATGGCATTTTTGCCTCCGGCTGCTGTAAGGATGTTGTTAATAAAGGTGTTGGGGCCGGCCGACATCAAAGCATCATGCCATACTTCGTAAAAGACGAGTGGACGCTCCGATTCTGCTACATCCTTGATTTTTGCAGTTACGGCATCTAAGCGGCCACGTAGATCTGCACAAAGCTGATCAGCTTCGGTGACGTTGTTGGTGGCTTTGCCGATCAGTTCAATATGCTCCAGTACCTCATCTATATTCTCTGCCCGGATCGCTAACACAGGGAACCCAAGAGAAGCAAGCTGTTCTACCACTTCCTTGGTTGTAAGCGAATCGGCGATGATCAGGTCTGGCTTGGCTGCCACGATTTTTTCTACATTCACTCCCTGAAACCCACCCATTTTTTCAATGGCTTTCGCTGCTTCCGGGTAGTCGCAGACCTCGGTTACACCAACTATCTTTTCCTCTAATCCTAGAGCAAATA
>DIPA01000070.1:22570-22824 GCA_002427055.1 Firmicutes bacterium UBA5500
TTCCTCTAATCCTAGAGCAAATAGTATCTCCGTTGTACTAGGTGCTAGCGAAACAATGGTTTCCGGTTCCTTAGGAATAGTGACTTCCCGGGCGAAAGAGTCTGTGAGCTGCAATGGATAGCTACTACCTTGGGGTTGCGTTACAGGTCCTTTACATCCCGTAACCATTGCAAGTACGAGCGTCAAGAGTAAAATACTGGTCAATTGTTTCCTAAAACGAAATTTAGACATTGACAATCCTCCTCGTATAGTAT
>DIPA01000050.1:0-2518 GCA_002427055.1 Firmicutes bacterium UBA5500
ACTGAAGATGAATTTTATGCAAATAGTATTGATTGGACTATACATGTAAATGAGGCTAAATTTTTACTAAACAATGCAAAAGTTACAGATGAAATGCCTGCAGGTTTGATATTATACGCTACTCCAATGGTTTATGAGTCAGATGGAGAGACGGAGGTCGGTGCAAGTCTAGTCAATATAAAATATAATACAAACGGATTTGAAGTAAAATTTAATCAACCTATTAATGAAGAGTATATAATAAAATATACCACAAAAATAGATGAAGATTCTTTAAAGAACAATGACAATACCATAGTATTTAAAAATAATGCTAAACTAGAATATGAAGGACTAGAAGATGCAATTGATGGTGGAACCAACGTTACTGTAGAAAAAGGGAAACTATATATTTTACAAACTAGATCAGGCAAACGCACTACTGCAGCCGCCATTCGAATAGCCGTAGAGATGGTCGCGGAAGGCGCGATTAGCAAGGAAGAAGCATTACTGAGAGTTATGCCGTCGCAGTTGGACCAGTTGTTGCATCGCCGTATTGATCCGGATGCTCAGGTTGATGTTTTGGCTAAGGGTTTGCCTGCTTCTCCGGGAGCTGCTTCCGGTGCTATCGTATTCGATGCTGATGAAGCCGATTCATTGGGCCAGCAAGGCAAGAAGGTACTCCTAGTGCGTACTGAAACCACCCCGGATGATATTCATGGCATGGTAGAGGCAGAAGGCATCCTTACTGCCCGAGGTGGCATGACCAGTCATGCTGCGGTGGTGGCTCGAGGGATGGGCAAGCCTTGTGTCAGCGGGTGTGAGGCAATAAAGATCGATTATACGGCTCAGCAACTGACAGTGGGTGGCCGAGTCTTTAAGAAGGGCGATCTTATCTCCATAGATGCTACAACCGGTCGAGTGATAGCCGGAGAGATCCCCATGATTGATCCTGAGCTAAGCGAAGACTTCAATACTCTGCTTGGTTGGGCTGATGAGGTTAAATTCTTAGGAGTACGAGCTAACGCAGATACGCCGGCAGACGCCCTGAGGGCTCGGGAATTTGGTGCTACAGGTATCGGGCTAGTGAGGACTGAACATATGTTTATGGCAACCGATCGTCTCCCGCTAGCTCAAAAGATGATTTTAGCCGAGAATAAGCAAGAAAGAGCGGCTGCCCTTGAGCAGCTTTTGGTGATGCAAGAAGCAGATTTTTACGGCATCTTAAAGGCTATGGCCGGTTACCCGGTTTGCATTCGTTTGCTTGATCCGCCACTTCACGAGTTCTTGCCGCAGGCAGAGCAGTTGTTGGTAGATATTACTACCCTGAAACTAGCAGGCGGAGATCGAGAGAAGCTGGCTGCCAAGGAAGCTCTGCTGGCAAAGGTGCGTAGCCTATCCGAGTTTAACCCCATGCTGGGACATCGTGGCTGCCGCCTAGGGGTAACTTTCCCCGAGATATATGAGATGCAAGCGCAAGCTATCTTTAATGCCATGGCTCGGCTAGTAAAAGAGGGGTACGAGATTATTACCGAAGTAGAAATTCCGCTAGTAGGCAATGTCAAGGAGCTGGCAATCCTTAAGCAAGAAGTCGTGCGCATTGCTGAGGCAGTACAGGCCGAGCTGCAGGTCGAGCTTAATTATGCAGTTGGGACAATGATTGAGTTGCCGCGTGCCTGCTTAACAGCAGATGCAATCGCAGAGGAGGCAGAATTCTTCTCCTTTGGTACTAATGACCTGACGCAGACTACCTTTGGTTTTAGCCGTGATGATGCAGAAGGTAAATTCTTGCCTCATTACATTGAAGCGGGCATCCTGGCAGAGAATCCTTTTGCTGTGATCGATAGAGAAGGCGTAGGTCAGTTAATGCGTATGGCTGTTGAAAAAGGACGCAGTGTCAAGCCCGATCTCTTAATTGGCATTTGTGGAGAACATGGTGGTAACCCCGCCTCAATCGAGTTTTGCCATGAGACCGGTCTAGATTTCGTCAGTTGCTCTCCTTATCGTGTACCGATTGCTCGCTTAGCCGCCGCCCAGGCAGCGATCAACCAAAAAGACTGATCGCAAACAAGGAATTCCTGGCCATAGAACGCTTGCAGCTCTTTATCTACAGGCGGTCTAGGGCTCTAGTATGCAACAAGGGTATTATCGCCTAGCTCTTAGGTGCTAATACCCTTGTTTTGTATTCATTTTTCTCCTGTTACCGCATTCAACGCGGTAACCCCCTGCACACCCAGGCCAAAGCAAGTAAAGCTTGCCCATCCAAGAATAACTTTGGTTCGGTTAGCATTGACTCCAGCATCATGCGAGGCCTAGGGACTTCTAGAATAGGCAGCTGTCCGGTGTTACGGCTGCGAAGAGGAGCGCGCATTAGAAGTCTATGAGCGCAGGCAAGAGGACGGGGTGTGCCAATAACCCCGTCCCTTTTCACTCCTTCTGAATCTGTTGGTGCATACGTAGCTCCAACCGCCTATTGAGTCAAACCCTTTTTTCTCTACCAAGAAGTAGTTGATATCGTCTATACTGAATAGGAACAGCG
>DIPA01000050.1:2595-4846 GCA_002427055.1 Firmicutes bacterium UBA5500
AGTAGTTGATATCGCCTATACTGAATAGGAACAGCGCGCCATCTCTTAGATGAGGATATTCTGCCTCAAAATCGGCAAATGACGGGTACAAAGTTTCTCTTTATCTTCTTTGATCAGCAGGGAGTCGGCATCGTGTACAGGGAATAGGTCCGGGGAAGCAGTTGAAACAAGCCTAGAGTGTCTTGGGACGGTCCTAATTATTCACTTTGGGGTGTGGTTGAACCATGCATAAGAGAAAACGTAAGCTTTTTTGTGAGATCTCTCCATTAACCTATCAGATCTCAGCAATAAGGTGCCGACTCATGCGCCACATAGCAGATTTGTCTACAGGTAATTTAGCAACAAGCAAAAGCGCAGATTCACTGCCTTTTATGGTTTACAAGCATAGTTCGTTAATTAGAAGAAAACTAGGTAACGTAGACCCTTTGCTTCAAGATAATAAAGCTACTAATTTAAGTTTAAGCGCACCAAGAATATCTGGGGTGATAATAAAGCCTAGCGAGATTTTCTCGTTTTGGAAACTTGTCGGCTCGTGTACTGCTAAGAAAGGTTATAAAGAGGGACTTACAATAAGAAGTGGCAGGCCGTCTATAGGACTTGGAGGGGGAATGTGCCAATTTACCAACTTGATTCATTGGCTGGTATTGCACACTCCAATGCAGATTGTAGAACATCATCATCACGATGGCATGGATTTATTCCCTGATTACGGAAGGCAAATACCTTTTGGTACAGGCACTTCAATTCTATACAACTACCTTGATTATAGGTTTAAGAATACAACAGATATCACTTTTCAACTGATAACGCATACTTGCGAGGAGTATCTATATGGAGAAATTAGAGCTAGCAAACCGCTGGAGTATAAATATCACATAAGAGTAGAGGATGAGTTTTTCTCCAGAGAGAATGATCAGGTTTATAGGAACGGAAGGGTCTATAGACACTGCGTTGATCGCAAAACAGGCAATCTAATATCGAGGGAACTAATAAAGGTAAATCATGCCAAGGTAATGTATGATGTTAGCAATCTCAACATCAGGTAGTACATTGAGATGTTTGCTCGTTTTGCCTGGCAGTTCTTGGGCAGGCAACGTACGTTAGGAGGGAGGGGTTGAATGCCGACCATGTATTACATGGTAAATGTCGAGGCTGCTATTTACCGGGATGATAGGTGGTTGATTATCAGGCGCAGTGAGTTAGAAGAACATGCACCTGGTACACTAAGCCTCGTGGGTGGTAAGGTCGACGGCACCACTAGCTGCGCCAGTGTTCTAGAGGAAACCTTAAGGAGAGAGATCGCGGAGGAAGTTGGCATTACAGTATCGGATATAAAATACCTAGAAAGCAAAGCTTTTATTACTAACCATGGGCAGCCAGTAGTAGATATCGTTTTCTTATGTAGGTATTACTGCAGAGATGCAAGGTGCGTTAGTGAAGAGGAGGTCGCTGCTGTGTACTGGCTGACGCAGCAAGAAATAGATGCTAGCGCAGATGCCCCTTGGTATCTGAAGCAAACGCTAGCACTAGCAGAGATGGCTAGAAAGAGCCGGAGCGAGACGGCTTAAGAAGAACTGGGACGGTTTTGGTAGATTCGCCTTACCGGGGACCTCCTTTTCTTGCCGAGGCAGCAGACACCACGTTCTACTTTTTTAACCCCTTTCCGGCTACTACCTTCAGTAAGGTGGTAAGCAATATCCTACATTCAGTTGACCAAATAGTACGGCCTGTAGATATCGTGCTCCATTATCCAATCTGGGCAAGGCCAGCTACAAGAGCAAATTCTCAGCAGTTGCTGGAGAAACAACAAGTGCAACTGCTGGTTGACAAGATACCAAGCGTACTTGATAGCTACGCAACCAGCTTGGATGCTACTATGACACCAAGAAAAGAGAAAGGGAGTGTCATTATGAAAATAGCAGACAGAATTCAGCGTCTAAGAAAGATGAAAGGCATTTCGCAAGAGGAACTGGCAGAGAAGATGGGCGTTTCTCGCCAAGCGGTTTCTAAATGGGAAAGCGAACAAAGCATACCAGATTTAGACAAGATCATTGTCATGAGTGAGTACTTTGAAGTCACGACCGATTACATCCTAAAAGGGGTTGAAACTCCATCACAAAAACGAGACAACAAGAGCTTTGGTGTGGGCCAGACTTTGTATATTGCCTCAACAGCGTTCTTAGCCATTGGCTTGCTGTGTGCTTTTGGTGGTTGGTACGCAGAACAAATCAGCGGAGAGTATCTGGGGATC
>DIPA01000050.1:5054-14831 GCA_002427055.1 Firmicutes bacterium UBA5500
CCTTTCATCATTAACTGGCTTAACATTATCATCGCGTTATTTGTGCCAATATCTTTGGTCGTCGCGTTTGTTTTTGACCGTATTATCGCACCGTACCCAACAGACATTCTTAGCGGCTTTGCTCTTGCAGTGGTGTATCTCATTATCATGGCTTCGTCGTTTCTCGCTTTAAAGTGTAGAAAATCTAGCTAGGGAGAAGGTGGACGTGATGAAAAAACGAGCAAGAGTAATGCTGACAGTTACGGTAGTGATATTGGCAGCCTTGTTCATAGGGGCATCAAGCTTCATAGGTTTACAGGTATTTGCAGGCTCAACTCAGCTGGTCACCAACGAAGAAACAAAAGAAGTCTTTAATGCCTTTTGGGAGCAACATGGCATGGATTATGACAGTTTCTGTGACACCTATAGGGTGGAACAGGTAGAGATTACTTCTTCTTTTGATGAACACAATATACCTGCGGATTACATTTATGCGGTGGAGTCGCAAAATAGCAGGGACCGTCAGACAGTTATTTTGGTTCATGGCTTAGGGGGCAATCGCTACTCCAACTATCCGTTGGCTGAGCTCTTTCTTGAAGAAGGCTACAATGTCATCACCTATGATCAGCGAAGTTCAAACGAGAATACTGCTAAGTACACAACCTTCGGATATTGGGAGAAATATGATCTCCTCGATTGGGTTAATTACGTTTTGGAACAAGCTCCGGGACAAGAGGTAGGTATATGGGGCGCTTCTTATGGGGGAGCAACTGCAGGATTAGCACTGGGGTATGACGGTATGGATGACAAGGTTGATTTCCTGATCTTGGACAGTCCTGTGAGTAGCATGGAGTGGATGGTCGAGCAGGAAATGATAAACATGGATGTTGGTATACCGGTGTCCTATATGACATGGTGTGGTAATCTCGTAAACAAGCTAAAACTGGGTTTCACCTATCAGGACGCCGATGTGGCAAAGGCAATGAAAGAGGTGAAAACTCCTGTACTAATTATCAACAGTAAACGGGACTCGCTAACTCCTTACTTTATGGGAAAGGAAATATACGATGCTATCCCGGGCGACAATAAAGAAATCTGGACGGTAGATGATAGTGAGCATTGTGAGATGTGGGTAGATCATAATGAGGAGTACCGTGATAAGGTGGAAAGCTTTCTGGAGAAATATTGATGGATTTTGGGGGCAGTGCTATAAGCTTATCTGCCTGCTTTGTGCGGGACTTCCCAGCATCGAACCGGGGCTTACTTTAAGGTTCAAGGGCTACTTCGCTACCTACGCCTGGGCAAAGTAGTAAAAGGAAATGAGGGTATCATCACCAAGCTTTGTAGGTGGTAATACCCTATTAAGTTGCCCTGTTTTGCTAGTTGACGTTCTGGCACGGTAAAAAATATGCGGCAGTCAATAGGGGGAGAAGCAGGGGAGAAGCGCCGGCGAAAGAAGGTTGTTTAACAGAGGGCGATGCCAAAAAAGCAGCCGGACACATAGACTATGTGTCCGGCTGGCAAATGCACTTTGTTGATAGATATTAACGCTGCAGAATCGATTCCTTCAATTGCTCTGGATCTATCTTGATTCTTGCAACATTAGTCTCGAGAGCAGCCTTGGCGACTGCGCAAGCCACGTGCGCTGCTACTCGCTTATCAAATACCGCGGGAATGCAATAATCTGGTGTTAACTCCTCTGGTTTGATAAGATCAGCTATTGCATGGGCCGCAGCGAGCTTCATTTCTTCGTTTATTTCTGTGGCACGGGCGTCTAAAGTCCCGCGGAAAACACCCGGAAATACTAGCACGTTATTGATCTGATTGGGGAAATCTGAACGACCTGTTCCCACAACAACTGCACCGGCTTCTTTCGCCTCGTCTGGGTAAATCTCAGGTACCGGGTTAGCCATTGCAAAAACTATGGCATCCTTCGCCATGGTTGCTATCATATCCTTCGTAACAGCTCCAGGGCCGGATACTCCAATAAAGATATCGCTTCCCTTTAGCGCCTCGGAAATAGCCCCGTTTAGGTTCTGGCTATTGGTTATTTCAGCCAACTGTTGTTTGCTTGAATTGAGATTGGATCTATCTTTCGATATAATTCCTTTACTGTCACACACAACTACGTCGCCAATGCCTGCCGCAAGCAACAGTTTCGCTATAGCTACACCGGCGGCGCCTGCACCGCTTATGACAGCTCTTACTGCCTTGACATCCTTCTTTACTACTTTAAGGGCATTGAGGGTAGCAGCCAAGACAACGATAGCCGTACCATGTTGGTCGTCGTGAAAAACGGGGATGTCTAGCTCTTGCTTTAACCTTGCTTCTACCTCAAAGCAACGAGGAGCAGCTATATCTTCCAGGTTAATCCCACCAAAGGTAGGAGCCAAGTATTTCACGGTCTTGACAATTTCATCCGCATCCTGCGTATCAAGGCAGATCGGAAATGCGTCTACTCCAGCGAAAGTTTTGAAAAGCGCGGACTTGCCTTCCATTACCGGTATTGCGCCTGCCGGACCGATATTCCCGAGTCCCAGTACAGCCGACCCATCGCTGACTACCGCAACCAGTCGTCCCTTGGCTGTATATTTATACACGTCATCGGGGTTCTTATGAATTTCTTTACATGGTTCTGCCACCCCAGGAGTGTATGCAAGGGCTAAGCCTGCAGCGTCCTTGATCGGGACCCTGCTAATCACTTCTATCTTGCCTTGGTTTTCCTGATGAAGTTTTAGGGCCTCATGTCTTACATCCATTGGTAACCCTCCTTTGATTTTCAAGCGAGTTCGTCTACATCATGCAGCTGGATTTTACGACAGACTCTATGGCAGCTTGTATTTTTGCGGTTCGGTTTCGTAAAGGTTGTTTCCTTTTGAGTCTATTACAACCGTTACTGGAAACTTCTCCACATAGAACTTGTGGATAGCCTCTGCACCAAGGTCTTCATAGCATACTACTTCTGCTTTCTTAATGGCCTTGGAAATCAGGGCCGCTGCTCCACCAACGGCCCCAAAATAAACTGCGCCGTTTTCCTTCATTGCCTCAACTACTTCTTTGGATAATGCCCCTTTCCCAATCATGCCTTTGAGGCCGAGTTTCAACAAGGTAGGGGTATAGGGTTCCATCCGGTAGCTCGTAGTAGGCCCTGCTGAACCTACAACGTGGCCCGGCTTCGCGGGCGAAGGCCCGACGTAGTAGATGAACTGCCCGTTTAAGTCAATGGGAAGTTCCTTACCGTCCGCCAACAGTTCAATCAACCGTTTATGGGCTGCATCTCTGCCTGTATAAATGTTTCCCGTTATCAGGACATTGTCACCGGCACGGAGCTCTTGAACCTGGCTTGTAGTAACAGGAGTTGTTATGCTAATTACCTTTTCCATTAGCTGACCCTCCCTATATGGTTATTTCTGCATGACGAGATGCATGGCAGCATATATTTACAGCCACTGGAAGTCCAGCTATATGGGTTGGGTAATAGTTGATATTCACCGCCAGAGCCGTGGTTCTACCACCAAGACCTGCCGGTCCTACACCGGATTTGTTTATTTCCTCCAGTATCTCGTCTTCAAGTTTTGCATATCTTGGGTCTGCGTTGTGTTCCCCCACAGTCCTCAGCAGAGCTTTTTTGGACAGCACTGCTGCCTTTTCCATTGTGCCGCCAATACCAACTCCCACTATAATCGGCGGACAGGGATTAGGACCAGCTTCTACGGCTGTTTTGATGACAAAGTCTCTTACACCTGCTGCACCATCTGCCGGTTTTAGCATCTTGATTCTGCTCATGTTTTCGCTGCCAAATCCTTTGGCAGTTATAGTAATCTTCACCTTGTCGCCTGGAACTATATCTATATAGGTTACAGCCGGCGTATTGTCGCGGGTGTTTTTCCTATCAAAAACCGGATCATCAACGATGGATTTGCGCAAGTATCCATCAACATAGGCTTCTCTTACGCCCTGATTTATGGCTTCGTTAAGATCGCCTTCGACTATCATAACTTCTTGACCTAGTTCGATAAAAAGTACAGCCATACCTGTGTCTTGACATATGGCTAGCTTTTCCCGAGCTGCGATTTCATTGTTTTCTATGATCTGTCGTAGGACGGACTTGCCCACAGGGGATTCCTCAGCCTCATATCGCTCTTTTAGCTTGTTGTAGATATCCTCTCCGATAAAGCTGCTTGCATGCAAAAACAAGTCGCGAACGTTGTCTTTAATCAATTCAGCTTTAATTTCTCTCAAAATGTCACCCCGCTAACTCCCTTTTTTTGAACTCCCTTGAGCGCGTCTTGCTAGTTCTTGGAACTGGTTGGCTGAGTCATATTCTTGGGGCTTAGTATCTTTTCTATCTCCTCTTCGGTGAAAATGCCTTTCTCGGAAACTAATTGCCGCACCGTTTTGTTACTGCTCATAACTTCCTTGGCTAGCTGGGTGGCACCTTCATAGCCGACATAGGACACCAGCGGTGTGATGATTCCGACACTGTTGTCGACCATGTTTTGGCACCTCTCCCGATTAGCCGTGATGCCAACGATGCACCTTTCCCTAAAGACTCTTACAACATTAGTAAGGATCTCTACAGATTGTATTACATTGTACACCAGTACCGGTTCCATGACATTCAGCTCAAATTGTCCTGCTCCTGTTGCAAGAGCGATGGTATGGTCGTTGCCTTGGACTTGGAAGCACACCTGGTTCACGACCTCGGCCATTACTGGGTTAACTTTACCTGGCATGATCGAAGAGCCCGGTTGTACTGGAGGAAGATTAATCTCGTTCAAACCGGTGCGTGGTCCAGAGGCCATTAGCCTTAAGTCGTTAGCTATTTTTGATAAATTTAGTGCGAGGATCCTCAGGTTACCAGAAAAGGCAGCGAGAGTATCGGCATTTTGTGTAGCATCTACCATGTTCTCGGCGCTGCAAAGAGGTAGGCAAGAGAATTCCCTCAAGTGTGCTGTTACAGAGTCGATATACTCTATTTTAGCGTTCACACAGGTACCGACAGCCGTAGCTCCCATGTTTATTTGCTTAAGAGCCTCAGATGCAGACGTAATTCTATCCATGTCCCTGGTGACTGTTTCTGCATATGCAGCAAATTCCTGCCCCAAGCGAATAGGAACAGCATCCTGAAGATGTGTACGGCCCATCTTAATGACGTCATCAAACTCTTGGGACTTCGTGATGAGCGCATCGTGTAACTGCTTCAATTCGGATAGAAGGTTTTTCACTAGATTTAGTACTGTTATGCGAACGGCGGAAGGGATAACGTCGTTAGTTGACTGGGACATGTTGACGTGGGAGTTAGGCGAGATCACAGTGTAATCTCCTTTTTCCCCTCCGAGAATTTCGATAGCCCTATTGGCAATTACCTCATTAGCGTTCATGTTCAAGGATGTCCCCGCGCCACCCTGTATGACGTCTACCAAGAACTGGTCTAGGTACTGCCCTTCCAGAACTTCGTTAGAGGCCTGAACAATTGCCTTAGCTTTTTCCTGATCCAATTGGCCTAATTCCATGTTGGCGATAGCTGCCGCTTTCTTAACCATGGCTATGGCCTGTACTAGATCTTTGCTTGGCTTATAGCCTGTGATAGGGAAATTCTCTAATGCACGCTGAGTCTGGATGCCATAGTAGGCATTGTTTGGTATTTCCTTCGAGCCTAACAGATCATGTTCAATACGTTTCTTCATTTGATTGACACCTCAATTTTGCTTATAGTTGGACGTTGTACAGGGATAGGAAAGGGCTTCTGTATCGATAAGAAAATAACATTGTGAGCAGTCTATGTCAAGGAGCGTCAGGCCAATTGCTATAAACGGTCAAGCCTTCTTGGTCAAAAATTTACCTTCTGTTTTGGACCCAAGTCATGTCCATCAGCTGCTTGATTTCATCGTAACCCAGGAGCTTGAGGTGTAGAACCTAGCCTCTTCAAGAGTCTCGAGTCTAGGGGCACATATTTAACAATATGATTAGAGGTAGAATTGACTTTATTGGTGACAGAAACTTACCGATAAGGCTGAACTTCCTTTATCGATTCTACGATGGCAGCATGATGTATGATTTCAAGAATCAGAAAACTATAAACACAAAAAACGCGACGCATCGCGCGTTTTTTGTGTTCATGTTTGCTTTTATACGACTCGCCTTAGCTATCAAAAAGATGGGCAGAACAAAAAGCTGCACCCAGCATACCTGGCCCACCATGCACAGCTAGACTTGCACTGAGCTCGCTGACATAACCATGCGCAATATCAAGTTTGCCCTGCAGTCTTGCGTAGAGTTCTTGAGCCTGTTCTGGTATATCTGTATGGTGAATAGCCACAATCAAGGCGCCAGCTTTACCCGCCTCAATAATGCGCGCTTCCACGTTGTTAATAGCGCCTTGCCAACTGCGAGCTTTCTCGCCTACGACAACTAAGCCGTTTTCAGTAGTGAGCACTACTTTAATATTCAATAACCCAGCCAACAAAGCTTGAGCCTGGCTAACTCGTCCACTCCGGCGCAAGTGCTGTAAGGTAGGGACAGCAATATGCACTTTGATACCATCACGCAACTCCACCAATTTCTCCATGATCTCAGGCAATGTCTTACCGGCACGTGCTGCTTCGGCCGCGGCAAGAGCCTGCAAGCCTGTGCCCATTGCAGTTGTAGCACTATCAAATACGGTTACTGCTCCTGCTGGCAACATGTCAGCTGCAATGCGCGCACTGGCACAAGTGCCGCTGGCTCTAGCTGTCACCAATACTGCTATGATAGTCTTGCCTTGCTCCACTAAGGGTTTAAAAACATCCAGGAAGTTTCCGGGCGCGGGTTGCGAAGTTGTAGGCAGGGCTCCCCGGCGAAGCAGCTCGTAAAGCCCTGCGCTGTCAATATCGATACCCTCGCGCAGACTTTGGTCAGCCGCTTGCACCCACATAGGTAAGATACTTAGCGGTAAACCAGCAACCGCCTCTTGTGGCAGACTCGCAGCTGAATCGGTTACTATATGCAAATTACTCACTTTCACATCCCCCTTCACGCATGCCAAAAACAATGGTTTCAGTCATATAGACTGAGCTGTGGCAAGCAAGTGTTACTGCGAGTACTTATCTGAGAACATGAAAAGCTACCCACTTACATGAATAGCCTTGGAGAGACGCGTTATTCGCTGTCTGAAACCTCACTACTGCAATTCATGTTTGGGCGTCTATATTTAGCCTCAAGCTAATAAGATTACTTCAGCCGTATCTACGTGAGGTGAGGTAGCTGTTTGGCTTAGCTAGATATATTTTTATCGGCGCAATTCATGCTTATACTCTGGAGGTGCATAGGAGATGAGTAGGAAGATCAGAGTTGCAGTGGTAGGGTTCGGTAACGTTGGGCGTGCAGCCTTAGAGGCAATTGAGATTACCAACGATCTAGAGGTAGCGGGTATTGTTACTCGGGAATACGCTCGAGCGACGGTGCAGCGCCAATACCCAGGCTTGCCGGTAACTAGCGTGGCTACGCAGTTAACCGATGTTGACGTAGCCATCTTAGCTGTACCCAGTCGCAATGTTGAGGAAGTAGCTAGCGAGTTATTGCCTTCCGGTATTAGCACTGTAGATAGCTTTGATATTCACGGTAGTGAGTTATGGCAATTGCGCCAGCGGCTAGACATTATTGCCAAAGGCTCAGGTGTAGCTGCTATTCTAGGTGCCGGTTGGGACCAGGAACCGACTCTATGCTCAGGGCTATTTTTGTCTTACAGGCACCGCGCGGAATTAGTTATACTAACTTTGGCCCGGGAGTCAGCATGGGGCACACTGTGGCTGCCAAAAAGACCCCCGGTGTACGGAATGCCCTCGCCCTTACATTTCCCAAAGGGCAAGGGGAGCACAAACGGTTAGTATATGTGGAACTAGATACTGGCTACGCAATTGATACTGTAGCTGCGGCTATTTTGCGAGATCCATATTTTTGTCACGATGAAACAGAAGTGCGGTTAACAGATAGTGTGGCTGCGCTGAGTGATACTGGGCACGGCGTATTGCTAGAGCGCAGAGGGACCGCCGGACAGACGGCTAATCAGTACTTCCGCTATGAAAGCCGTATAACTAATCCGGCGGTTACAGGGCAAATCTTAGTGGGAGCGGCACGTGCTGCGCATCGCTTGGCCCCCGGGGCCTATACAATGCTAGAAGTTCCGTTAATGCACTTCCTGCCCGGTGACATACAGAAAGTAGTTGAGCAGCTCGTCTAGTGATGTGAATATGTGCATTACTCTGGCTCATATTTCACGGGATCTACTAATACTGTCTTCTGCTCTGTATAGATAACATAGCCTGGCGGGGAACCGCTGGGCTTTTTAACGTACTTACGGCGAGTATAATCGACAGGTACTTTGCTGCTTTGTCTAGCCTTACTGTAGTAGGCTGCTAGTTGGGCAGCCATTTCTAAGGTAGTTTCATCAGGCACATCGCTACCTTTAATTATCACGTGGGAGCCAGGTATGTCTTTTGTATGCAGCCACCAATCTTCGCTGTCAGCTGAGCGAGTGAGGCGTTCGTTCTGCAGATTGCTGCGTCCAACCAGAATCTCTCTACCACTCGGCGACAAGAAGTGCAGAGGGGCACTCGGTTGGCTAACAGTTCGTTTGCTTCCTCTTTTCTCTGGCGGCAAGACGCCATTTTGCTGCATTTCAACTTCTATTTCGCGCACAAGGCTAACTGTTTCAGCTCGTTCCAAGCTATCTTGTAGCGACTGCAAGTAACTCAGCGTCTGCGTTGTTGTAGCTATATGTTGCTCCACGATAGGAATGCCTTTACGTGCACGCTCATAGCGTTTGAAGTAATGCTGGGCGTTCTGTACAGCGTTTAGGCTGGGGTCCAGCTCAACTTCGACACTAGGTAGATTTGGCTCGTAGTAGTTAATCAGCAGGGCTGATCTGGTTTTTGGCTGAATCAGTTGCAGGTTGGCGAGAATAAGCTCTCCAGCCAGCCGCAGTTCTAAGTCCTGCTGCATACCGCTGAGGTCGCCTTGTTGCTTCTGCAATTTGCGTTCTTCCTTATGCAGCAGCTGGCGGATAGTACTCATTAGCCCTTGTTTAGCTTGTAGCAAGTCGGTAGCGTCTATTGCTTGCTGCGTGACTTTATCTACCAGACCGTTTGTACTACCGGGCCAACGCTCGGCGGCTAAGTGTGTAAGTGATAACCCTGCGTAGTCATTGTCAGTTAGCGAGGGCTCAAACTGGGCGGTATACACCATCTGTTTAATGGCCTCAATTGCTTGCCAGAGCCGCTCCCATTCTGCGCCGGTCAGTTGCTCAGGACATATATCTTCAGCTAAATGTGTACGTGCTAGTAGCTCTCTGGCTAGTAATGGGCTGAGGCCAGTCAGGCGGCGAACCAGTGTCTTACCAAGGTTCTGCTTAGAATCCTCTAGGGCTGTCTGAAGGTCTTGGTTATCATTTATGTTAAGGGTATCCGTCCGCTCTTGATGACCGGGATATTCATAGGTAATGCCCGGAAGCAAAATGCGCACACTGCTCATTGCCGGGGGTACTCGTTTGATGGCATCGATAATCTTATTGTTGGGGTCGACAAGTACAATGTTGCTGTGGCGCCCCATAATTTCCGCTATCATACGGTAGTTGATTTGGTTACCAAGCTCATCTTTACCGCTAAAGTGTAGTGTAAGCACGCGCTCGAGACCAAGTTGCTCAACTAGTAATAGCTTGGCACCTTCCAAGTGCTTGCGTAGTAACATGCAGAACATAGGGGGAGCAAGTGGATTGCTGGGTTTGCTGGTTGTTAGGTGTACCCGTGGCAGCCTTGGGTT
>DIPA01000050.1:14902-16623 GCA_002427055.1 Firmicutes bacterium UBA5500
CCGTGGCAGCCTTGGGTTAGCGGAAAGCATAAGTCGGGCTTTTCCCTGTTGTGCATGGTGTAGCAACAAGACTAGCGTTGCTGCCTCTGGTTGAAAGATCCTTTCTATGCGTGCCTCATACCAGTCCTCGAGTTCAGACGCTATGGCTGCCATTATGATCCCATCGTAGGCCATAGGACTCCCCCCCTTTTCTCTAATTCGTGACTAAGTATATCGTGGTGTCTGTCTGGGGTCAATTTAGTACGAGGTATGTTGTCCACTTCACTCGCATATTCTGTCTTGAAGCGAGTTGTGTGTGAGGTGAGATGACTTTGTCGATAGAGGCCAACTGGCACAGTATAGATTGGGAAGACTGCGTAGTGCTTTTGGATAGTAGTGAACAGGGGCTCCCGGCAGCAGTAGCGCAGCGGCGTCGGGAACGTTATGGTCCTAATTTGCTGCAGCAAGCGCCGGCGCCTGCACCTTGGCAGTTGTTCTTGGAGCAGTTTAGAGATTTCATGACACTGGTATTGTTAGTCGCCACCCTGATTTCCGGCTTGCTAGGTGAATATGCTGACGCCTTAAGTATCATTGCAATTGTCTTGGTCAATGCAGTGCTCGGTTTTATTCAAGAATATCGGGCTGAGCAAGCTATCGCGGCTTTAGCCAAGTTAAATTCCCCGCATGTTGATATTCGGCGGGACAATCGAGACCTAACTGTTGACGTAGGCGAGCTGGTACCGGGTGACCTTGTTTTCATTCAAGCCGGCATGCGGGTACCGGCCGATATCCGTCTTGGTACGGCTGTTGCTCTAGAAGTTGATGAAGCCGCACTGACAGGGGAGTCGTTACCGGTACGCAAGTCGTCTGAATCTGTTGCGGTGTCGGCACCTGTGCATGATCGCTCTAGTATGCTTTACTCCGGTACACTGGTTACTCGCGGTCACGGCAATGGAATGGTCGTGGCTACCGGTATGCATACGGAAGTGGGAAGGATTGCGCAGATGTTGCAAGAGGTAGAGCGTGAGCAAACTCCTTTACAAGCGCGCCTTGAGCAGTTAGGCAAGTATATCGTTTGGGGCTGCCTCCTGGTGTGTGCAGCTGTAGTTTTCATGGGAGTATATCGGGGAGAAGATCCGACAACCATGTTTCTTGCTGGTGTTAGCTTAGCGGTAGCTGCCATACCCGAAGGCTTACCGGCTATTGTTACTATCGCCTTAGCTATCGGCGTGCAGCGTATGATTAAAGCGCAAGCGATCGTGCGCAAGCTACCAGCCGTAGAAACACTAGGCTGCTCTAGTATCATCTGCTCGGATAAGACTGGTACTCTCACTAAGAACGAAATGACTGTGCGGCGAATTTGGCTGTCTTCTGGAATGATAGAAGTGAGCGGTGACGGCTATTCTCCTCAGGGCGAGCTATGGCGTGCAAGGCGCCCAGTGGTGTTGCGGCAGGTACCTGATCTGGCACTTCTGCTTACCATTGCCGTTCTCTGCAATAACTCCGATGTGATTACTCAAACGGAAGCGGCCGGGCGCTTTAGGAAGGCGCGAACTACTTATGCGGCCAAGGGTGATCCTACTGAGGCCGCACTTGTTACAGTAGCGGCCAAGGCGGGGATTATGAAGCAGGGGCTTCTGGTTGATCATCATATTATGGATGAAATACCGTTTGACTCGGAACGCAAGCGAATGAGTGTTTTGCTAGCCGATGCCGAGGGCAATAAGTTGCTTTATAGTAAG
>DIPA01000050.1:16732-24496 GCA_002427055.1 Firmicutes bacterium UBA5500
TATAGTAAGGGTGCTCCTGACGTCTTGTTACCGCTCTGTACCCATTATTTGGATAGTAGTATAACACGGCGTTTGACCCCAGAGAAGATAGAACAAATACAAGCGACATTAATGGAGATGGGCGATGCTGCACTGCGTGTTCTAGCAGTTGCTTATCGCAGGGTCGATACCTTGCCTAGACAAGTAGAGACTCTGGAGTCAAATTTGGTGCTTGTAGGATTGCTTGGCATGATTGACCCCCCACGACCTGAGGCGCAAGCGGCGCTAAAGACTTGTCGCAGGGCAGGTATCCGCACAGTAATGATCACGGGTGACCATGCGCGTACAGCAAGGGCCATTGGGGTTGAACTTGGGCTATTGGGCGAGCAAGACCAAGTTTATTCCGGAGCAGATCTAGATCGATTGTCGGGAGCAGAACAGGAAGCAGCTATGCGCAAGGGTAATATCTTTGCTCGTGTTTCACCGCATCATAAGCTCAAAATAGTGCGTTCTTTGAAGCAGGCAGGTCAGGTAGTGGCGATGACCGGCGATGGTATCAATGACGCTCCCGCCCTTATGGAAGCAGATATTGGGATAGCCATGGGACAAACCGGTACTGATGTGGCGAAAGAAGCCGCTGCTCTGGTATTGGGAGATGACAACTTTGCGACTATCGTAGCTGCTATACGTGAAGGCAGAGGGATTTACGATAACATTCGTAAATTTATTCGCTACTTGCTATCCTGCAATGTGGGGGAATTGCTTACTGTTTTTCTAACGATGCTCTTGCGTTTGCCCTTGCCACTAAAACCTCTGCAAATACTCTGGGTTAACTTGGTGACTGATGGTTTGCCGGCAATGGCTTTGGGTGTGGAGCCTGCCGATGCCGACCTGATGGATCGCAGGCCTCGGCCCAAGAATGAAGGTATCTTTGCCAGAGGGCTAGCTAGGCGTATCCTAACACGAGGTGTGCTTATAGGTATGACTACTACTCTAGTATTCGCCAATACTATGTGGCGCCATGACAATTTGCAGCTAGCCAGAACTATGGCCTTTGCTACACTAGTGTTTTGCCAATTATTCCATGTGTTTGATTGTCGCTCCGAGACGCTGGGCATAATAGAGAAAGGCTTGTTCAGCAACCTTTATTTGCTTGGTGCTGTGTTGCTATCCAGCTGTATGTTTCTGGTCGTGCTCTACGTACCGGGCCTGCGCCTGCTTTTTGACACAGTAGCCCTTGATCATCATCAGTGGTTAGTAGTACTTATTGCTTCCGGGCTACCAACTTTGTTGATCGGCATCCGCCGCCTATTGCGTAGGTAAGTGTAACTGCTTTGCAGGAATTCGGGCTGGTTAGGCAGAAAACATGAAGGGCGCATTGGCGTCCTTTTTTGCATGATTGGTGACGGATAACGAGTCATAACCTTGACAGGCTGGCATTGTTCTACCCAGCTGGGTTTAGTACAATATAAAGGAGGAACAAGTTATGGCATTAAGCATGACTGGTTTTGGCCGTGGTGAAGTGACCACGGAGGTTGGTAATATTGTTGTTGAGATGAAAACTGTAAACCATCGTTATTTAGATATCGCTATTCGAGCCCCCAAAGAATTTAACTCTTTGGAAGAGAATCTGCGTGGCGTGATCAGGCAGACTTTATCTCGAGGTAGGGTTGACGTGTTCGTAAGGTTTACTCTTTCTCTTGAGCAGGCGCCAACGGTGACGGTTAACTTGGAATTGGCCAAAGCCTATTTGGCGCAAGCGCAGCTTCTACAGCAAGAAACAGAGTTGCTAGGGCAGCTTACAGCACGAGATCTCTTAGAGTTGCCGCAAGTAGTACGTCTGGATGAGCCGGTTCTTGACCCAGAGTTGTTACGCACCCCGCTAATTGAGGTGGCCCAGGTCGCCTTGGCGCAGTTGACTGAGATGCGTGCGCAAGAGGGGCAGCGTTTAGCTACTGATATGCAGGAGCGCTTGGTATCACTAGAAGAATTACTGGCAACAGTTTCTGACAGAAGTCCAGAGGTTGTTATGGAATATGGGCAGAAACTAACGCAGCGCTTGCAGGAAATGTTACCGGAATGCCTGATTGATGAGGCACGCTTGGCGCAGGAGGTCGCTCTATTAGCAGATCGAGCTTGCATCACCGAAGAAATCGTGCGCTTGCGCAGCCACTTTGCTCAATTCAGGTTACTGCTCAAGCGTCAAGAAGCAGTGGGACGTCAGCTAGATTTCTTGGTGCAAGAGATGAATCGCGAGATTAATACTATAGGGTCGAAAGCGAATGATGCTAAGATAGCTCAGCTAGTGGTTGAAATGAAAAGCGAGCTAGAGAAGATACGGGAACAGACTCAGAACATAGAATAGAGGTGATTGCATGGATGTCAAGTTTGTCAACATCGGTTTTGGTAACATTGTGGCAGCCAATCGCATAATAGCCATGGTTAGCCCTGAATCGGCACCAATCAAGCGTATAGTGCAGGAGGCCAGAGATAGGGGGATGTTGATTGATGCCACCTATGGCCGTCGCACCCGTGCTGTCATCATTACCGACAGTGACCATGTCATCCTTTCCGCCGTGCAGCCTGAAACGGTTGCGCAGCGTTTGACAAAAGAAATTGACGACGATTGAGTGTATGGGGGAAAAGCATGTGCATACTAACAGCGGTTTACTTTTAGTAGTATCCGGCCCATCGGGAGTAGGTAAAGGTACGATCTGCGGACGGCTGCTGCAGGAATTATCGGATGTGCAGTTTTCGGTGTCGGCTACCACTCGTGCTCCTCGGAAGGGTGAGCACGATGGGACAGATTACTTCTTTGTCTCTTTGACAGAATTTAAGCGTATGCAAGCTACCGGAGAGTTACTCGAGTGGGCAGAGGTTTTTGGGAATTATTATGGAACCCCGCGACAAGCGGTACAGCGTGCCTTAGATGAGGGAAAAGATATTCTTTTGGAAATAGATATACAAGGGGCTCTACAGGTCAAAGCAGCCTTTCCTGAATGTGTGCTCGTATTTGTTTGGCCACCAACCTATCAAGAATTAGAGCGGCGCATTCGTCAGCGAGGTACAGAAACACCTGAGTCGCTAGCTTGCCGACTGAAGAAGTCTAGGCTAGAAATGGCACAAGTTGTCAACTATGACTATGTTGTTGTCAATCAGCCCGGACAAGTAGAGGCTGCTGTGAGTGAGGTTAGGGCTATTCTTGTGGCTGAGAAGGCAAGAGTGGCGCGGCAAATGCCATGGCTACAGGCAACGCTAAAGGAGGTCTAGCAAAGGTGCTTATTTATCCATCTATTGATAGTCTTATGCAAAAAGTTGATAGCAAATATAGTTTAGTAATTATTGCGGCCAAACGGGCGCGTGAATTGCAGGATTTAGAACAGGCGGCTGGGTCTACTGAGGAGAAGAAGCCAGTTACGCAAGCTTTAGAGGAAGTCAATGATGGTATTATCACCTATCATCGCGACCGCGATGATAGGCCTTAAGCAGGCTGAAATTCCAAGATAGAAAGCATGACGAGATAGTCATGCTTTTTTACCATTTGCAGTTAGCTGCTCAGCATAGGGGGGTGGGGGATGAGTAAGGTCGTAGAAGTTCATGTGGATCTTGCTGTGCATGAGGTTGATCGTGTCTTTCATTATCTACTAGCAGAGGGAATGACGGTGCAGTTGGGGCAAGCTGTGCGTGTCCCTTTCGGGCGTCGTTCTGTAGTAGGTATAGTAGTTGGCTTTTGTGCAGAATCACCTTTCCCAAAACTCAAGAAAATCAGTGAAGTTCTCTATGACGGAGATGCCGTCGTGACTGCTGAGCAACTGCAATTGGCGCATTTGCTAGCGGAATATTACTTGTGTCCGCTTAGCTTAATCTTACGGCAGATGATTCCTTTTCGCCTAGACAGTAGTAGTTGGCCACAGCAGCAAATGAGGAAGCTACTTGTGCCTGTTGTGGATAATATGCCGGCGGACTTATCACCACGGGCCGTAAAACAATGCGAAATATTGGCAGAGCTGCTACGCTTAGGTGAATTGCCACGAGAAGAGATTAGTTCTCCTTCTGCTTTAAAACAGCTTATGCTGAAGGGATATGTACGAGAAATCTCTGTACCACTGGAGCCAGGAACCATAGTAGCACAGGTGAGTAACTTAATTTGCCCTCCTCAGCTGACAATTGAGCAAGCAGCAGCTTTGGACAAGCTGGCTCGGGCGTTGATGGCCGACCAGCCTTCGACCTGGTTATTGCACGGGGTGACCGGTAGCGGCAAGACGGAAGTCTATCTGCGGCTGATTGCGGCCGCTCTTGAGCAAAATAAGCAGTGTCTAATGTTAGTACCCGAAATCTCTCTCACACCACAGATGGTATCGCGTTTCCAGGCTCGTTTTGGTAGCCGAATAGCGGTTTGGCATAGTGGGCTTACTCCGCGTGAGCGTCTTGATGAATGGCAGCGTATTAAGCGAGGTCAGGCTCAGATCGTAATCGGAGCCAGGTCAGCTATCTTCGTGCCCTTAACTCGTCTTGGGGTGATTATTCTCGATGAAGAGCATGAACAAAGCTATCAGCAGGATGAGAATCCGCGTTACCATACACGTATTGTAGCGCAGCTACGACAACGTACAAGTGGTAGTTTGTTATTGCTTGGTAGTGCAACACCGTCTTTGGAGACTTACACAGCAAGTGAAACCAGTAAATGTGAACGCCTTGAGTTAACTACGCGGGTGAGCGAAAGGCCACTTCCACCAGTGCGCGTAGTGGATATGCGAGAAGAGCTAAGAGCTGGGCATAAGGGACTGCTTAGCCGTCGTTTAGAATATGCTTTGGAAGAATGCTTAGGACGTAAAGAGCAAGCGATTATCTTGCTTAACCGACGTGGGTTTGCTAGTTTTCTGCTCTGCCCCGATTGTGGTTTCGTGCCCTTTTGTCCTCGCTGCGATATTTCATTGACATATCATCTTAGTACGGGGCGCCTCCATTGCCATTATTGTGGTTATCAACAGCCAATCTTGCGTAGCTGCCCCGATTGTGGTAGTGATAGATTGAGAACACAAGGGGTAGGTACTGAGCGATTAGAGGCGGCACTTGAGGCTCGTTTCCCAGATGCCAAGGTGGGGCGCATGGACCGCGATACTACTTCAGGCCGCAATGCTCATGCGCGCATTTTGCAGGCGTTTGGACAAGGTAAGTTTGATATCTTAGTAGGCACTCAGATGATTGCCAAAGGCTTAGATTTTCCCCGTGTTACCTTGGTTGGGGTAGTCGGAGCTGACAGTGGGTTATATGTTCCTGATTTTCGCTCGTCTGAGCGTACTTTTCAACTATTAACTCAGGTAGCAGGTCGCGCGGGGCGGGGAGATAGCCCCGGCGAGGTCATCTTGCAGGCATTTAACACTCAGCACTATGCAATAGAATGTGCCAAGAATCATGATTATCTAGGTTTTTATCGGCAGGAGATGCGAATGCGCCGGCAGGGTGCTTATCCTCCTCTAGGTTACATGGTCACATTGTTGCTGACTAACGAGGATGAGTCTGACGTAGTTCAAGATTCCGCCTTTTTGGCGGAACTGCTCACCGGATGTTTAGGTACAACTGCTCAGTTGATTGGCCCGACGCCCTGTACTGTAAGCAAAATAAAGGACAGCTTTCGCTGGCAGATTATAATCAAATCAAAGGACCGTTTACAACTACGCCAGGCCTTGAGACAGGCGCTAGAGCAGTATAATGCTTCTAGACGACGTACCCAAGTTATATTAGAGTTAGATGCTTAGGAGGAGATTTGGTGGCTATTAGATTTTTACGTACAGAAGGGGATAGGGTACTGCGCAAGCAAGCTATGGTTGTCAAGCGCTTTGATACCGCGCTAGCAAAGCTCTTGGATGACATGGCAGAGAGTATGTATCATTACGAAGGGGTTGGGTTAGCAGCTCCTCAGGTCGGTATCAGCAAACAGATTATAGTAGTAGATGCTGCTGAATCGGGCCTCATAGAACTCGTCAACCCTGAGATTGTAGGTGCGTCAGGAGAAGAGATCGATATTGAAGGCTGTTTAAGTGTGCCTCATACTTTTGGCGAAGTTAGCCGTGCCGCTAAAGTAACAGTAGTTGGTCAAGATCGCTATGGACAGAAGCTAGAAATAGAGGCTGAGGGATTGTTGGCGCGAGCTCTGCAGCACGAAATTGACCACCTGCGAGGTGTGTTATTTGTCGATCGGGCTTTGCGTATTCTGCCGCAAGAAACCGATGCGACTTCGGAGATGGATGAATGATGCGTACTGTCTTTATGGGAACTCCTGATTTCGCCGTACCCTGCTTACGCCAGCTGGCGGATATGACACAAGTGGTTGGTGTCTATACGCAGCCTGATCGAAGGCAAGGCCGTGGCCTAACGCTTGCGCCACCTCCTGTGAAGCAGGTGGCAATGGAGCTAGGTCTACCTGTTCACCAACCGGCTCGTTTGCGTAGTCCCGAAAGCTGGCGGCAACTTCAGGAGCTAGAACCTGATCTAATTGTCGTAGTTGCTTATGCACAGATTTTGCCGGTAAAGGTCCTGACCCTACCGCGTTATGGGTGTATCAATGTGCACGCCTCGCTACTCCCTGCCTATCGAGGGGGGGCGCCTATTCATTGGGCCATCCTTAACGGCGAAACAGAAACTGGGATTACCATAATGATGATGGATCAAGGGCTAGATACGGGAGATATCTTGCTACAGGCAGCGCTTTCAATCGGACCGAATGAAACTTGCGGAGAAGTGCATGATCGGTTAGCTACATTAGGCGCAGAGGCGCTAGCTAAGGCGCTTGTAGCTTTAGAACAGGGGAAACTTGAGTCAAAGCCGCAGCCACAGGTTGGTATGTCATATGCTCGCAACTTAGCCAAGCAAGACGGCTTGATCAACTGGGCGTCTAGTGCTATGACAATACATAACCAAATACGAGGGCTAAACCCGTGGCCGGTAGCCTACACTGAGCATGACGGTAAGCGGTTGCGTGTTCTTCGCAGTCGCCTTGTTGATGCCAACGGACAATCCATATCGGCTGAACCCGGCACGATTATTGAGATTAGCGAAGCAGGGCCGTTGATACAGACAGGAGATGGAGTCTTGCTGCTATCTGAAGTTCAACCAGCTAGCAAAAGACGTATGAATGGGGCCGACTACGTACGTGGTCATGCGCTCACTTTAGGTAGTCGTTTGGGCTGATAGTGATTTGTGAGAGCTGATTTGGGGAAGCAGGGTAATCTCAATTTTGATTCTTAGCAAGAAGAAAGGGGAGGAAGTAGATGTTTTGGCTTGGCGGTCCAGGGACTATTTTTGTTCTTATGGCTTTTGCGTTCGCGATGTATGCACAACGTAAAGTTATGTCTACTTACCAACGTTATTCGAGGATCAGTAACCGCAGAGGGTTAACCGGCTCAGAAACGGCACAAGCCTTACTCAAGCAACACGGGGTGTACGATGTAACTGTAGAGCAGGTTGCGGGTAACCTAACTGACCACTACGATCCTCGTGTAAAGAAGCTACGCTTATCGCCGGACATTTATCATGGCACTTCTCTGGCTGCTCTCGGTATTGCAGCGCACGAGACTGGCCATGCACTACAGCATAATGTGGGATATGCTCCTTTAGCCATACGGAATGCAATTGTACCAATAGCTCAGCTAGGATCGACTTTGGCCTTGCCACTGTTTATGGCAGGCTTCATCCTAAGCTGGCCGAGCTTGGCCGATATCGGGATTCTGTTTTTCCTAGCAGCAGTAGTCTTTCAAATTGCCACTCTACCGGTCGAATTTGATG
>DIPA01000050.1:24573-33789 GCA_002427055.1 Firmicutes bacterium UBA5500
GTCGAATTTGATGCCAGTTCCAGAGCGATCGCCATGTTAGGCGATGGTAATTACTTGTCTCAGCAAGAGATTGGTCCGGCGCGTGCGGTGCTACAGGCAGCAGCTCTTACCTATGTGGCAGCAGCGGCCACTGCTATTGCACAGTTGTTGCGTTTGGTAATGCTGAGGAGGTCACGTGACTAGTGAATAGACCACGGGGCAAAGCTCTTAAGGCGATTACGGCAGTATTAGAAGAAGGTGCTTATAGTAACTTAGCTTTGCGTCAGGCCTTACGAGGTGCCTCTGTTACTGATGCTGCTTTCATTAAGCAACTGGTTTACGGTACTTTGACTTATTGCCAAAGCCTAGACTACTTGCTTGAACAATGGCTAACTCGTCCCTTAGCTAGTTTGAAGCCACCTATTCGCAATCTTCTAAGGTTAGGCCTTTATCAAATTGTTTATTTGCAGGTGCCAAACCATGCTGCGGTAGATGAGAGTGTACAACTGGCACACAAGGTTGGGCATAAAGGTGTTGCAGGGCTGGTCAATGCTGTTTTGCGGCGGGCAGTGCGCAGCCGTGATGCTCTTCCTTGGCCCCAAACTGGTTCTGCTAGCTTCGACTTAAGTATTCGGTATAGTTTTCCTGAATGGATGGTTACTCGCTGGTTAAAGCGGTTTTCACGCGAAGAGACTGAGGCCTTTTGCTCTGCCCAAAATAGTGCTCCAGGCACTGACTTGCGGGTAAACAGCTTGCGAGAGACTGCCCGGAATCTTCTGCTAGAGTTCGCTGGCGAAGGTATAGGCGTTGAGCCACATCCGTTGGTAGCAAATTCATTGCACGTGGAATCGGCTTCAATACCTAACGTACAGGCACTACGTGCGGGGCGTTGTACAGTGCAGGGCGCTGCTTCGACGCTAGTTGGCCAAGTGGTAGACCCCAGATTGGGGCAACTAGTATATGATGTCTGCGCAGCGCCAGGCGGCAAAGCACTACACTTGGCTGAGTTAATGCAAGACCAGGGCAGAGTGATCGCTCTCGATGTGCACGAAAAGCGGCTAGGCTTAGTTAAGGTAGCAGCAGAGCGGCTACAGATCAGGACTGTAGAAACGCACTGCGTAGATGCTACTCAGCTAGATACACTAATTTGGGAGCCTGCAGCGCGAGTTTTAGTTGATGCACCCTGCTCGGGTTTAGGCGTCATTAGGCGTAAGCCAGACATACGTTGGCATCGCTCTTCAGATGATATTGCAGAGCTCGCTGCTTTGCAGTTAAGGATATTATCACAGGCTGCCAATTTGGTTCAACCAGGGGGAACACTCGTCTATAGTGTTTGTAGTACTGAGCCAGAAGAAACTACAGAAGTAATTACGGCTTTTTTGCAGCAACACCAAAGCTTCTATCCCTCCCTATGGCCTGAGCAGTTAAGGTCACAATGGGAACCGGAACTAGAGAGATGTTCGCTGTTTACTTACCCACATCGGCACGCACTAGATGGCTTCTTTATCTGCCGACTAGAACGTAGCTAATAGCAAGCACGCAAAGCCGCATATAAAGGAGGCACTTTGGATGACCGCAAAACGCAATCTCTTGGGACTGGCGTGGCCAGCCTTGACTGACTTCTTCTCAGAACTAGGTCAGCCTGAATACAGAGCAAAACAGTTGATGGAATGGATTTATCAGCATGGGGTTTCAGACTTTAATCGCATGAGCAACTTCCCCAAAGAGTTGCGTCAGAAACTAGAGGAAACGGCGGTGGTTGGAGCCGGTGAAGTGATAGCCCGTCAGGTGGCGTCCGACGGCACTATCAAACTGGCTATCGCTTTTGCAGAACAGAGAATCGTGGAGTGCGTCATTTTGCGCTATCATCATGGCATCACCCTTTGTTTGTCTAGTCAAGTTGGATGTAAGATGGGATGTGCTTTTTGCGCCTCTGGAATGCACGGGTTTGTTGATAACCTGACCACGGCTGAGATTATTGAGCAGATTTGGTGGGCCAACCAGGAATTGGCTGCCCAGAAGCAAAGGGTTGGTCACCTGGTCTATATGGGCATGGGTGAGCCGCTGGATAATTACCTGCAAGTGGTGAATAGCATTCGTTTTGCCAACAACTCGTCAACCTTCAACATCGGAATGCGTAATATTACGCTATCAACTAGTGGATTAGTGCCTCGCATTCGGCAATTAGCGGAAGAAGACCTATCATTGACTCTATCAGTTTCTCTGCATGCCCCAGTCGATTATTTGCGGGACCAGATTATGCCAATAAACAAACGTTATCCCTTAGCAGAGCTAATATCTGCTGTACGTGAATACGTTCGAAGCACTAGACGCCGTGTCACGTTTGAGTATATTTTGCTAGCCGGTTTTAATGATCAGCCTATTCATGCGGATAAATTAGCCTCACTACTAGCAGGTATTTTAGCTAACGTAAATGTAATACCTTATAACGAGGTGCCAGGCTTACCTTGGCAGGCACCTACTGATAAGCAGGTGCGTTTGTTTATGCGTGCGTTAGAGCAGAGGGGTATAACGGCTACACTGCGCAGGGAACTTGGCCCTGAAATCGATGCAGCTTGTGGGCAACTCAGAAGGAGACTCCAAGGAGAGGAGTAGGTGAATGCATGTTGCAATTGGGGATGAAAAGCGACTTAGGTCAAGCGCGAATAGCTAATGAAGACTCTTGTTTGGCCCGTGTTTTGGCGTCCCAGGGGGAAAAACTAGCTCTGCTAGCTGTTGCTGACGGCATTGGGGGGCATCGTGCAGGCGAAGTAGCTAGCCGTACGGCTATAAACTGTTTGGAGAGTGCAGTGATCACAGCCTTGGAAAAAGGGGAGGCGCTCTTACTATCTTTGGAGCGAGCTGTGCGTAGTGCTAATCAAACAGTATTTGAACTTGCGACTCTGCAAGAACAATTCTCCGGTATGGGGACCACACTTACTACAGCGGTGTTATCGTCGCAGCGGCTCTTTGCGGCTCATGTAGGCGATTCTCGACTGTATCTTTATCGCGCGGGCACCTGCAGCCAGTTGTCCATTGACCATAACTTGGTTAGTGAGTTAGTGAAAAATGGCGAGATATCAGCAGATGAGGCTAAATCTCACCCTCAACGTAATGTGCTTACCCGGGCTGTCGGTATCGGAGCCAAAGTAGAAATCGATCTTATTACTCAATCACTCTTACCAGGTGACGTGGTTTTACTGGCCTCAGATGGCCTATTTACTCTGTTAGATAATCAAGCTATAGCCAGGCATTTGACAACCGAACAAGACCTGCAAAAAGTGGCTGAAAACTTAGTAGCAGCGGCTAATGAGCTCGGAGGACATGATAATATTTCTGTTGTGCTGGCTAAGTGGGGGTGGGACGGATGAGCGGCCGTATTCTCAGTAATCGCTATGAGTTGTTGGAGCGGGTTGGCGGCGGTGGTATGGCTTTTGTTTATCGTGCCCGTGATCTCAGACTGAACCGCATAGTCGCTGTAAAAATACTTAGCCCTCACTTCACAAGTGACGAAGACTTTGTGCGTAAGTTTAGGCGCGAAGCTCAGGCTGCAGCTAGCCTTTCTAGCCCAAGTATCGTGGGCGTCTATGATGTTGGTCAAGATGGCGATGTTCACTATATCGTTATGGAATTTCTACATGGTAAAACACTTAAGCAAGTGCTCAATGAGAATGGGCCGTTAGAGGTGTCAGAGGTACTACAGATCGGAAGGCAGATTGCTGAGGCTCTACAAGTGGCACATAAACACGGTGTAATTCACCGAGATATCAAACCCCACAACATTATGTTAACAGCCGACGGGCATGTCAAAGTAACTGATTTTGGTATTGCTAGAGCAGTAACAGCCTCTACTCTTACTGAGACAGGGGCGATGGTTGGCTCAGTACATTATATTTCACCGGAGCAAGCACGGGGTGGAATTGTAGGGGAAAAGTCTGATATCTACTCCTTAGGGGTGGTGTTATACGAGCTGCTGACAGGTCAGGTTCCATTTGCCGGCGATAGTATGTTTTCCATTGCTTTGAAGCATTTGCAGGAGCAACCTCGATCGGTTCGTGAGTTAGATCCCAATATCCCAGTTGCCGTAGAGCAGATAGTGCAGAAAGCTATGAGTAAAGACCAGGCCAGTCGTTACCAGACTGCTGAGGAACTAGCCTCTGATTTGAAGCGTTTGTTGCAGGCAGAGGATAAGCAGGTTACACTGCAGGGCTTAGTTGGAGACATAGAAACGATTACGCAAAGCACCACAGAACTAGAGAAAACCCGGGTTGCTCCCCCTAGTACTGCAGTCCCAACTCGTAAGCGAGTTGAACATGCACAGCCTGAGAAACGAAAACGTGCTTGGTGGAAATACATGGCGCTAAGTGGCGGCGTGATTGCAGTTGCTGCTGTGCTACTTTTGTTGTGGGTGTTTAGGCCGGGAGCAGTAGTTGAAGTGCCGGATGTAGTAGGGCTCTCTCTTTCGGAAGCGCAGCGGACCTTGAGCGATCATAGCCTTGGCTTTAGTGTTGGTGATGAGCAGTTTAGTGATGCGGATCCTAATCTTGTCATTGACCAGAATATACCAGAAGGTCGCAAAGTGCGGGCTGGGCGGATCATTACTCTTATCATCAGCAAAGGTCCTGAGTATGCTGACGTACCAGATGTGATAGGTAAGCCGCTTAGGGTAGCACGTATAGAATTACAGAATGCTGGTTTTCGTGTAGCTGAGCCTATTAACAAAATCTATGCAGATGCGGCACCCGATACGGTGGTAGAGCAAAACCCTACTGGTAATACTCGACTAAAGCGTTCTACCCCCATTATTCTTACAGTCAGCCAAGGGTCGGCCCCGCAGCCTTTTACACTGCCGAGTTTAAAAGGTTTGACAGCTACCGCTGCACAGCAACTCTTGAGCGAACTTAAATTGACTCTGGGTGACGTTAGCGGGCCGGCGGATGGTGTAGTAGTAGAACAGTCGCCTGTTGCCAATGCACAAGTAGTGCCCGGGCAAACTGTTGACATAAGGTTTGGACCACGCGAGGTTACTCAGATCGTTTCTTATACTGTGCCACAAGATAGCGAGGTCAATAATCATCAGATCGAGATTTTGCGCGAGGACGTAGATGGTTTGGTGCTAGAGTTTTCGCTACGGGCCAAACGGGGTGAAACCATTCAGCGCCCCCTTACTGGAGTAGGTTTCCTACGCGTTATTATTAAGGATGAAGGTCAGGTCGTGAAGGAAGAGGTGTATCCATAATTAAGGGTATTGTCACCAAGATACTGGCTGGTTACTATTTCGTAAAAACCGAAGCTAGATTGATTACCTGCCGTGCTCGTGGTCGCTTGCGGCAAGAGGAGATTAAGCCTATTGTTGGCGATTGGGTAATCTATGACTTATTGACGCCTGACACAGGGGTTGTGACCGAGATCCTACCACGCCGCAATTACTTAGAGCGGCCATTGGTTGCCAATGTAGATCAGGTCTTGGTTATGAGTGCGTCGACTGAGCCTACACCCAATCTAGTCTTAATCGATAGGCTTTTGGTAACAGCTGAATACTTGCAGTTACAGGCTGTTGTGGGGATAAACAAGGCTGATTTGATAGCTGGCGAAAAGGGTCAAGCCATGCAGAAACTTTATCAAAGCATGGGGTATCCAAGTTTTTTCTTTAGCCTCAGGGAGGAGAAAGGATTAGGTGAACTGGATCAGCACTTGGCGGGACAGGTGACTGTGTTAGCAGGCCAGTCGGGTGTTGGCAAGTCCAGCCTTTTGAACCTGCTTTCTCGGCGGCAGGTGGCAGAGACTGGGGCCATTAGTCAACGCGGTGGTTCTGGGAGACATACAACTAAGCATGTGGAGTTGCTGCCTTTGCCAACCTCCATCGGAGGCTTCTTGGTTGATACCCCTGGGTTTAGCAGACTGCAATTGCCTGAGGGATTATCGTCATCGCAGCTTAACCTGTACTTCCCTGAAATGTGTCAATATGGCGACTGCCGCTTCGGTGCCAGCTGCGTTCATCTAGAGGAGCCAGATTGCGGTGTCAAGGCTGCCCTGGAAGCGGGGTTAATTGCTCAGTCGCGTTATGATAGTTATCGACAGCTATATTTAGAGTTATGGGAAAATGAAAGGCGGTATTAGTTATGCTAGAAGTTGCTCCCTCGTTGTTAGCCGCAAACTGGCTTAACCTAGAGGGATCGATTGCTCTGGCCGAGTCTGCTGGGGCTGATTGGCTACACGTTGATGTAATGGATGGCCATTTCGTACCTAATCTTTCGATGGGGCCGGATGTGGCGGCCGTTGTTTCTAAGGCTAGTCGCCTGCCTGTTGAAGTGCATCTCATGATCGAGGAGCCGGAGAGGCACTTGCATAGTTTCTTAGCTGCTAAGCCCCATGCTATCAGTGTACATGCTGAGAGTAGCTACCACCTACACCATTTGGTGCAGCGTATTCAAGCCGGCGGTTGCCAGGCAGGAGTAGCTTTGAACCCTGCTACGCCTTGGGAAATGCTACAGCCTTTACTGCCTGATCTTGACTATGTGCTAGTCATGACAGTGAACCCAGGCTTTGGCGGACAACCTTTTATCAACAGCATGTTGCAGAAGATAGCTGCCTTACGCCAACATTTGCAGGCAGCCGAATTAGATATCCCTATTTGGGTCGATGGTGGTGTCAACCTAGGTAATGGACCGCGGCTAAGGGCAGCCGGGGCAACTGTGTTGGTCACTGGGTCTGCCTTTTTTCGTGCTGCTGACCAATTAGAATTCGTGCGTCAGCTAAAAGCCTGTTAGTCATAATTTCTTGCTATTTGTTTAGGTGAAATAGTCATTTGGACAAAACCTCAAGCCGTATACATTAGATTGAGGGGGTGGCAAAATGCGCCGACCTCTAATATCTAGGCGTAGACGCCATGGTGATGGTAGGCTGATCATTGGTGGACTGCTGGTGTTAGGCGGAGTGCTTATTTTGCTGAGAATGCTACCGCCTTGGGCTTTCTGGGGCGTGGTGGCTGTTCTCTCTATTGCCTGCGGCCTTTCACTATTGTTCGACTTGCTAGTTTAGTGTCTTTCGAAAGAGGGGGGCTGAGTCTGTTGCGTTTTTATGTGTTTAGGGTTCCCCGGTTGCTACGTGGGTTTATACGGCTGTTTATTCGCAAAAAATGAGACAGCAAAAAAGCACTGGCGTGCCAGTGCTTTTGGCCTATTATTCTAGATTGCACGTGTAATTCTACCTGAGCGAATGCAGGTTGTGCACACGTTCTTGCGGACGGTGGTACCATCAAGATTAATGCGGATTCGTTGGATGTTGGGTAACCAAACCCTCTTAACCCTATTATCGGATTTACTAATTCTATGACCAACAGCGCGGGACTTGCCGCATATATCGCACCTCGAACTCATGAGCGCACCTCCTTTTTTACTTTGCCATTGTATCATGCACCAGTGACACTGACAAGCGTTTACCTGAAGACAGTTTCCCTGTAATTGGGCCTCTCAGTGAAATTTGGCGTTTTTTTGCCTAGCTATGCTATAATAGGTAGACTTATGTTACAGAGATTTGTAAGCGAAGGCTGCTGTTGCTAAAGTGATCTAGCTAGAAATCCTATAGGGGGGTTATAGATGAGCCAAGTCACTGTTAATGAATTTGGCCGAATTATTGTGGCTGATGATGCCATCGCAACGATAGCGGGCGCCGCTGCGCTTGAGAGTTATGGATTGGTGGGGATGTGCTCTCGTAGTCGCCTTAAGGACAATTTTGTTGAGCTGCTAGGCAAAGAGAACCTATCTCGCGGAGTAGAGGTAACTGTCAACAATGACAGGGTCATTGTTGATCTGTACATTATTGTGAGTTACGGTACTAAAATATCTGAAGTAGCGCAAAACGTAATGGAAACCGTAAAGTATGCGGTAGAAAACCTGATAGGCTTGCATGTTGATCAAGTTAACGTCAATGTGCAGGGAGTGCGCGTCAGTCAGGTCAAGTAGGGGGGCTCTAGGCCTATGCAAATGATAGATGCTGTTCTGTTCAAGCAGATGGTGCTTATGGGCGCGCATAGTTTGGAGAAGAATCGTATTGCTGTTGACGCCCTAAATGTCTTTCCCGTCCCAGACGGAGATACTGGCACCAACATGAATTTAACCATGCAGGCGGTTGTGAAGGCTGTTAATCAGGTGCATGAGTTGCATGTGGGCAAAATTGCAGCGGCATGTGCTACCGGATCGTTAATGGGAGCCCGTGGTAACTCAGGTGTTATTCTCTCACAGCTGTTTCGAGGTTTTGGGCGTTACTTAGAGGATAAGTCAGAGATTACAGCGCTTGATCTGATGCAGGCGCTAGTTGCCGGCACAGAAACTGTTTACAAGGCTGTACGCAAACCTGTGGAGGGGACAATTCTGACGGTGATGCGCGAGGCATCGCAGACTGCTAGCAAAGCTGCTACCAAACATAACGAGCTTCTGCCGACCTTACAGTCGTTAGTGAAGCAGGCTGAGAGCACTTTGGCAAAGACCCCAGAGCTATTACCAGTTCTCAGGCAGGCTGGCGTGGTTGATGCTGGGGGCCAGGGGTTGCTTTATATTTTTCGGGGCTGGTTGGCTGCTGCGCAGGGCGAAGAGGTACAGGATGCTGTTCTCGAACCTGAAACTGCCGTGCCGATGCCTGAACCGGTAGTAAATGGCGAAATTGAGTTTGGCTATTGCACCGAGTTTCTTATTCTTTCCCCTAGTATTGGAGAGGATGCGCTGCATGAAGAACTTGATTCTCTTGGAGATTCTTTGCTGGTCGTCGGTGATCAGAACTTACTGAAGGTGCATGTGCATACCAATAATCCGGGGCAAGCTCTGCAAATTGGTCTAGCATATGGGCAACTTAGTGGGATCAAGATCGAGAATATGCGAGAACAACATACAGCTTTGCATTGGGATAGCGATAATACACCTGGTCAGCCTTTGCGGCCAGTTGGCGTGGTTGCAGTGGCTGTTGGTGATGGTATGTCGGAGATTTTCACTAGTCTGGGTGTAGATGCGATAGTAACCGGTGGGCAAACTATGAACCCGAGTACAGAAGATTTAGCTAACGCTGCTTCATCTGTGCGTGCGGAGCAGATAGTTATTCTGCCTAACAATAAGAATATCGTTATGGCTGCTGAGCAGGTGTCAGAGGTAATTGACAAACCAGTTCATGTTATTCCTACGCGGAGCCTGCCTCAAGGGCTTAGCGCCTTAATGTCTTATACTAATGATCCGGCCGACCTAGATG
>DIPA01000050.1:33848-39256 GCA_002427055.1 Firmicutes bacterium UBA5500
CGGAGCCTGCCACAAGGGCTCAGTGCCTTGATGTCTTATACAGATGATCCAGCTGACCTAGATGCCATGCTTACCAGCATGAGAAGAAACATGCGTCAGGTTAAGAGCGGTCAAGTGACAGCGGCAGTGCGTGATCACAATGGCACCGTTGGCAAGATCAAGGAAGGCGACTTCATTGGGATCTTGGAGAGCGACATTGTCGTTTTTGGTAATGAGCTTGAACAGGTAGTGTTTGATCTGGTAAGTTCCATGATTGATGAAGATGCCGGGCTACTAAGTATCTTCTATGGAGACGATATTGCACCGGAGCAAGCTCAGGCGGTAGCTGATCGATTGGCAGTCGCCTTTCCAGATTTAGAGATAGAACTTCGCTTAGGCGGTCAGCCAATTTACCACTATATAGTTGCCGTAGAGTAGTTTAGCCTCGAGTGGCATAGCGATGGATTATAGGAGGAACCTACCCAATTGGGTCGGTTCCTTTTTGTTATTAGCGAACCAAACGGGTGGGTAGAAGAATTACCCAACGCAGAAAATCAAACACCATACCTACAGTGATGCCTAGCAGACGAAACGGAAGTAGCAAGAGCCAGATGATGGGATACAAGATGACAAAAAGAAGTGCTAAGGGCCAACTAAACGCAAAAAGCACCAGCCAAAGCAAGCAACCCATCCTAATCACCTCGTAAGTTTGTTTGTCTGTTAGTACGTAGGAGATTGTGAATCGTTTCGTTCTACTAGGAAAAAGGGAGCGAGTGTAGAATTAGAAAAAAAGCTGGTGGCTAGGCCACCAGTTGGGAGAGGAGAAACCGGAGGAAGAGCTTATGGGGAAATGTTGTTGCTTCCGTGTCTAGTATGACTCCTTGTGCGGGTATTATACCTAAATAAGCAAAACTTTTGGCTAAAACCTGGCGGGAGTGTACAATGAGTGAAGGTGATGTACATGAGAGTCATTGCTGGCAAGGCAAAAGGACGAAAACTGAGAGCACCAGCAGGCAGCATAGTGCGCCCAACCAGCGATAAAGTTAAGGGAGCTGTTTTTAATGTTCTAGCACAGCTATGCCCGCTAGACATTTCCTTTCTAGATCTTTTCGCTGGTAGTGGCGCAATGGGAATTGAGGCTTGGAGTCGAGGGGCTACTCGGGTTGCATTTGTGGAAAAAGATCGTAGGGCGTATCAGACTTTGAGGGCAAATTTGCAGACAGTAGGGTATGTTGATGCGCTAATTTTCTTTAGCGAGTGGCAGAGTGCGCTGCGGAATTTACATGGGGAGTTGTTTGATGTTGTCTATGCCGATCCGCCTTTCGCTGCTGGTTTGTATCCAATTATTCTGGAGTCGATTGTTGAATATGGTGTTCTTAAGTCTTCGGGGATTCTTTGTATTGAGCACCCAAGTCGATTGCAGTTGTCGTATGAGAATGATTGGAGTTTGCTGAAACCTAAGCGTTATGGGGACACGGCAGTTACTTTTCTCACCCCTGGTAAAAGCAATTGAATCTTGGGAGGCAGTATTATGGCGAAGGCAGTTTATCCTGGTAGTTTTGATCCAGTCACTTATGGTCATTTAGATGTGATTGAGCGGGCAGCCGCCGTATTTGCGGAAGTAAATGTCGCAGTTGTTGTGAACCCAAATAAGAACCCGCTCTTTTCCCTATCAGAGCGGGTAGAAATGTTAGAGGCTTGCACCAAACATTTGCCGAACGTGACTATCACGCAATTTGAAGGTCTCCTAGTAAAGTATGTGCAAGATAAAGGCGCTCAGGTGATCATCAAGGGGCTACGCGCTATCTCCGATTTCGAGTATGAATTTCAGATGGCTCTTATGAACCGGAAACAGAACCCGAACATAGAGACTCTGTTTATGATGACGAGTAGCCAGTATTCCTATCTTAGTTCGAGTATGGCAAAAGAGGTTTTGCGCCTTGGAGGTTGTGTAAAAGATTTAGTCCCTCCCTTGGTAGAAGAGCGTATGCGCCTTGCCCTCAAGATCGGCGTCGCCAAATAGCCAGGCGTAAGCCGGAAAGAGTATGGTAGAGCAGCGAAAGGACCAGAATTACAGCAAATAGCAGGCCAGCTCTCAGGCTGACATAGGTTATTCGATGCCACCAGAATCCAAGGCTGGCACTCTGCTGGCTCTGTAGGAACACTGGCTGTATGACATGCTCAGTAACTAGCGATAATTTGTCCCACAAGAGCCAGGTCACACCGCCTGCAAGCACAGCCTGTAGAATGCGGGCTAGCAGGTAGGGACCTAGGCGGATGTCTGTGTCGTTAATAATGGCAGCTACCTGTGCATGTACGGAAAAGCCACTCCAAGCAATGATGGCACTAGTCAAGATCACTTGCTCCATAAGAGGTGCAACTGATTGACTAGCTACATTACAGCCAATGGTGATCTCAAATATGCCACTGACTGCTGCATTCCCTAGCTGAGGTGAAAGGCCGAAGAGGGCAAGTAGACCGTTAATAGTGCTTCCTACTAGAGCTACTAAGCCTGAGACTGTGGCCATACGCATAATGACGGAAAAGAGAATGATGAAGCCCCCGATCATCAAGAGAGAATTGACAGAGTTTTTGACTGCATCTCCTAGCAGTTGGCCTAGTGGCCTAGCGTCTCTCTTGCGGGCGCGGTATAACTCTTTCAACGCACGGACCAGCATATTTCCCTGGTGCCCCCCGATTTGTTCACTAGCGGGTTCGTGGCGTCTGTAAAAGCGTAGGCAAAGGCCGACCAGCAAGCTGGAGACATAGTGCGCAATAGCAATGATTGCGCCCAGTTTGGCATTGCTGAACATGCCTATAGCTACAGCGCCAACCATAAAGAGAGGATCGGCTGTATTGCAGAACGATAGCAGACGTTCGGCTTCTACCCGGTTGCAGAGTTCCTTCTGGCGTAGCTGTCTGGTCAGGATTGCACCAATAGGGTAGCCTGATGCAAGCCCCATAGCCATAACAAATGATCCTGCTCCCGGTACATTGAATAGAGGGCGCATGAGTGGTTCTAAGATGACACCCATAAAGTTAACTACGCCTAGGCCCATTAGCAGTTCTGAACCAATGAAAAAAGGTAACAGCGCAGGGAAAACTATTTCCCACCATACTTTTAGACCATCTATGGCGGAGGCAAAGGCGGCATCTGGAGCCCCTATCATGCTAATGGCCAGGGCAACGCCGGCCGTTGCTAGAAAAAAAGTAGCAAAGTAGCGGCGGAATAGTTGACAACGGGATATTACAATCCACCCAACAGAGCAGCCGAGTATTATCGCTATCGTCCATTGCATCTGGCAAACCTCCCTGTGTATGCTTTATAGCACACTTCACTTATTTATATGAGGGCCAGATGGAACTATGACAAGCCTAGCGGGTTACTAGTCGGTGGGTAAAGTCAAGACCGCTTTGGCTGCCTCGTTGCCAAGCTAGAGTATAAATATCGGTAGCTTTAATGTCTTGCTGTAGGCACTCGACTAGGCGAGTATCTGTTGGTGCGACATCGGCAGCTGAGTAGATAACGGGCAGCTGACTTGTTTTGAGCAGTTTGCGTATGGTCAGTGATGCCGTATTAAGAGCTAGCACCCGTAAATATGGAGGGGGCTGGGTAGTATCTACCTTCTCAATTTGGGTAGGGGTAAGGCCTAACAGCACGTAAGTACATAAGCGCTGTAGGCGAGTGAGCGGAAAACGGCGTGTTTTAACGCTCCGGAGCAGTTTTTCCCAATCGTTTGTTTGGCGAGCAGCCAGCCAAAGTCGTTTTCCTAATCCCTCACCTGCCTCCGGCCATTGATGCTCGGCAATTTGAGTCTGGCTACGCAGATGATAGAAGAGATAAGGGGCTAATTGTTGCCAGTTAACAGGCCCTTGTCCGGCATCAATGCGTTGCTGCAAGATACTTGCGGCCGCCTTCGGCATTCCCTGAGCCGTGTGACCAGACAATACCTGTTGTCTAATAGCTGTTGCAGAAAGCATGGTCTCAGTAGGTAATAGACTGTGGTAGGAACCGATGCGCCTAATCGTATGAGCCTTAATAGGCAAGCCGAATTTCTTGATAGCAATGAGATACTCTATAGCTAGGGTATTGTTGGGTTGTTTACATAATGCTGGATCGGTTTGTGGACAAGCAGCCTGCAAGGCTAAGCCTTGGGCAGTTGCAAAGGAATGACCAAGTTTCAGTGCCTTATGAAGCGTTTGGCGATAGAGGAATGGTTCCTCTAGCAAAATATCGGACACTGCTTCTAGAGTGTCAATTTGACCTAGTTCGCTACCGAAGCAGATATCTGTTGCCCCTGCGAGTGTCAGGAGGTGTAAGGCGCCTGTGGCGAAACCGGGGGCGCTTTGAGTGGCCCACATGACAGGCAATTCTAGTACCAAATCAATGCCAGCCGTTACTGCCATTTCAGCACGAGCCCATTTATCGACGAGGGCAGGCTCACCTCTTTGGGTAAAATTGCCGCTCATAACGGCTATGGTAGCACTGGGTTTAACTAGCTCTTTGGCTCTCTCGAGTTGGTAGAGATGGCCATAGTGGAAAGGATTATATTCAACTACTAGGCCCAAGATCTTCATTTCCTATTCCCCCTCAAGTGATCGCTTGGTCTAGATAGTGCTCCAAAACTGCAGGATAGCTTGTCCTGTTTCAGAGATAGGATATATAATACAGGGTAGTTTGCCAAGTCACGAAGGAGGTTATTTAGGTGAAAGTCTTAGTTATCAACTGTGGCAGCTCTTCTCTCAAGTATCAAGTTTTCGATATGAAAACCGAAACGGTACTGGCCAAAGGAAACGTAGAACGTATTGGAATTGATGGAGCGTTTCTGAAGTATCGCCGTGGTGAGGAAACCGCGATTACCGTAGAAGCTGAAATCCCTAATCATGAGGTAGCGATTCGGTTGGTTTTTGATGCTTTGACTAATGCAGAGTATGGTGTTCTTAAGGATACTGCAGAAATTGAGGCCGTTGGCCATCGTGTTGTGCACGCAGGTGAGAAATACGCCAGTTCTGTCTTAATTGATGATGACGTGATGACAGCTTTACGCGAATGTATTGATCTGGCACCCTTACATAATCCCCCGAACATCACGGGTATTGAAGTCGCTCAGAAGCTAATGCCAAACGTAAAACACGTCGCTGTCTTCGATACTGCATTCCATCAGACTATGCCTGATTATGCGTACATGTACGCACTTCCATATGAATTGTATGAGCAGTATCGAGTCCGCCGCTATGGTTTCCATGGCACTTCGCATAAGTATGTTGCTGAACGAGCGGCTGCTCTATTGCAGCGTCCTTTGGCAGAGCTAAAAATTATCACTTGTCACTTAGGTAATGGCGCAAGCGTTACAGCTGTCGATAAGGGGAAATCGGTCGATACTAGTATGGGCTTTACCCCTCTCGAGGGTCTCATCATGGGCACCCGC
>DIPA01000050.1:39506-40937 GCA_002427055.1 Firmicutes bacterium UBA5500
TTCTTGGCATTTCCGGTGTCAGCAATGATTTCCGATCGCTAGAGGAAGCTAGTCAAGCCGGTAACAAGCGAGCTACTTTGGCTATGGACATGTTTGCCTACCGCGTACGTAAATATATCGGGGCTTATGGGGCGGCTATGGGTGGCGTAGATGCTATCGTGTTCACTGCAGGTTTAGGTGAGAATTCTGCCTCAATGCGACAGAAAATTTGTTGTGGCCTAGAGTTTTTAGGCGTTGAGATCGATCCTAACAAGAATGATACGCGAGGCAAGGAAATTGACTTCAGTGCGGCTGGCGCTAAGGTGCATACGTTACTCGTGCCTACCAATGAAGAACTGATGATCGCTAAAGATACGGTAGCCTTGGTGAAGGCATAGCGATTACTATAATTGACAAGGTTTGCTGCCCCCAGTATAATGAGGAGGTGATTTTCCTATGAAGCTTTTGCTCAGTGGTTGGCGATCCGCAGATGTTGTGCAGCAGACATTGATGGCTTCAGAACTTTGGCCTAGCCTTAAGTGGCAAGGGCAAGAGATACGGTTCAAAGAACCGGTTCAGCTTTCCCTTGAACTGACTGGGGAGCAGGGATCTCTTCTAGTTCGTGGGGAAATTGCAGCCGAGTTAGAATTGGCCTGTAGTCGTTGTGCTGAAGACTTTGTTTTGCCAATGCGTCTTACCATGAACGAAGTCATACCGCTTGCGAGTGATGAAGATCAAGACGGCTGTTGGAATTCTGCATACTTAGACAGAGAGCGAGACGAACTTGATCTAAGCGAGCTCAGTATACAAGTACTGCTGGAGAATTTGCCATTGCAACCTCTCTGTAGCCAAGAATGTCGCGGATTGTGCCCTATATGTGGAAAGAACTTAAACAGCGGTGATTGTGATTGCCAAGTGGAGACTATCGATCCGCGGTTGGCGATACTCAGGCAAGTGCTTAATCAAAATCAGCAAGCAAAGAAATAGGGCCATCTCAATTGTAGGGTGGCAACCCCTATTTAGTAGTTTTTTGGGAGCTTTTTGGAGGAGGTGTAACGATGGCAGTACCAAAACAAAAACTTTCTAAGAGTCGTCGCGATAGGCGTCGTGCAGCTAATCTGTCTTTGCGCGCCAAAGGTCTAGTTGAGTGCCCACAGTGCCACGAGGCTAGGCTGCCGCACCGGGCGTGCCCACACTGCGGCTACTATAAGAATCGTGTGGTTATAGCGGTTGATTAGTTGGTTATAAAATGGGCTCCGCGCTTTTTAGCGTAGAGCCCGTTTTTTTTTGCGACTGTGTGCACAATTTTGAGCATATGCCTTGCAGATGAGGTAAGCCGCAATATATACTAACTATGATTAAATAGGAAAGGGTGAACGGCATGCTACGGATAGCCATTGATGCGATGGGTGGGGATTACGCTCCAGATGAAATTGTAGCGGGTGCAGTATC
>DIPA01000050.1:41070-42703 GCA_002427055.1 Firmicutes bacterium UBA5500
CCTTATCAGATTTTCCTCATTTAACAGTTCAATTGGTCGGATTAGAGCAGAGCTTGGAGCCGCTCTTGGCAAAAGTAGAGGAAGAGGCTAGGGGGCGCATAACGATTGTGCCAGCAACTGATGTTATCAACAACGATGAATCTCCTGCAATGGCGGTGCGCCGGAAGCAGGATGCTTCTATCGTGGTCGCAACTCGCTTGGTAAGAGATGGTCTAGCTGATGGATTACTAACAGCCGGTAGTACAGGGGCATTCATGGCAGCCGGATTGTTGATTCTTGGTCGCTTACCCGGTGTAAAACGTCCTGCTTTAGCACCTATCTTGCCAACAATTGATGGGCACGGTGTTGTACTACTTGATGTAGGTGCTAATATGGATGCTACACCTGAAAATCTACTGCAATATGCTATTATGGGCTCGATTTACGCGGAGCAGGTGTTAGCCAGACCCAAGCCTCGAGTTGGTCTCTTAAATGTAGGTACTGAGCCTGGTAAGGGCAACGAGCTGGCAAAGGAGGCCTATCAACTTATCTCGCAGCGGCAACTGAATTTTATTGGCAACATAGAGGCACGTGACTTATTGGCAGGCCAGGCTGACGTAGTGGTTACGGACGGCTTTGTCGGTAATGTTGTGCTTAAGTTCATGGAAGGAATGGCTTTCGGCTTATTTGAGATGCTAAAAGTTGAATTTACAAGCGATTGGCGAAGCAAAATAGGCGCTGGCCTCTTACTGCCTAGCTTGCGTCGCTTTAAGCGGAGCTTGGACTACTCAGAGCATGGTGGAGCGCCTCTTCTGGGGGTTAAGCAACCCATGATCAAATGTCACGGTAGCTCTAAGAGCAAAGCTATTTACAATGGCCTTAGACAGGCTTTACTGTTCATTGAGAATCGCTCGGGAGAGGTGATTTCTGCGGCCATAGCTAGCAGTGACTAGGAGGAGATAGAGTAAGATGAGCATTGCTTTGGTAACAGATAGTACATGTGATTTACCACCCGCCTTAGTGCGGCAGTATAATATTCAGATAATTCCCTTGAATGTTATTTTTGGGGATGAAAACTATTATGATGGAGTAACTATAGACGCAGAGCGTTTTTTTAGTATGCTAAAGACAACAACAGTGCATCCGCGCACATCACAACCTGCCCCCGGAGATTTTGCTATTGTTTATAACCGGCTTAAAGAGGAGTACGATCAGATTCTTTCTATTCACATTTCTTCTTTGCTCAGTGGTACATGTCAATCGGCGTTGATGGCTCGCGATCTATTGCCTGAGGTTGATAGGACAGTTCTCGATAGCAAGTCTGCTTCAATTGGGCTTGGTTGGGTAGTACTTCTAGCGGCACGTGCTATTGCGGACGGTAAGAATTTGCAGGAAGTGATTGCGGTAGCAGAGCAGGCGATGCTGGAGCAGCATATCTTCTTCACGGTTGAGTCATTGGAATGGTTACATAAGAATGGACGTATCGGCAGGGCAGGGGCCCTATTGGGAGGCCTACTAAATGTGCGCCCCGTTTTGTCTGTTGAAGCAGGAATTGTGGCTCCTTATGATAAAATGAGAGGTAAGATGGAGAAAGTGCTCTCGCGAATGGTTGCAAGTATGACTGAAATTGTGAGTGCGGAGCGTCCCATTCGTA
>DIPA01000050.1:42771-43746 GCA_002427055.1 Firmicutes bacterium UBA5500
CGTCCCATTCGTACAGGCATCGTGCATGCAACTAGTCCTAAGATGGCTGAGTATGTTGCGCAACTACTGCAGAAGACGTACATTGTCAAAGAGCAGGTAATCTGTTCTGTTGGGCCAGTCATCGGTGTAAACACAGGGCCGGGCACAATTGGTTTTGTTGTTTTGCCTTGCCAGGAGTGAATTCTAAAAAGGGAGTGAGCTAATGTCGTCAGAGAAGTTGTTCTTACAGGTACGTAATATGATTGCCGATCACTTAGGTAAAGATGCAGAGCTAATTACGCTGGAGTCGTCTTTTAGGGATGACTTAGGTGCTGATTCTTTGGATCTGGTTGAGATGATTATGAGTATGGAAGAGATGTTTGATATTGAGATTTCGGAGTCAGAGGCTGAAAGTATTCGCACGGTGGGAGATGCGATAGGGTTTATTAAAAGCCACGTTTGATAGGCTGGTTATCTGAGAAAAGAGCACGCTTTACGTGCTTTTTTCATTGGGAGGGTGGTCTAGTTGCCACGCAATCAACAATTATTGGAGGAGTTACTTGATAAACTAGGTACTCCCGGCATTGACCAAGGTTTGATTTGGCAGGCCTTAACACATTCTTCTTATGCTAACGAGGAGAGCGTGCTTCATAACGAGCGTTTGGAGTTCTTAGGGGATGCTGTTTTAGAATTGCTCACGAGTCAGTATCTTTACGAGCGCTATCCAACTTTTTCTGAAGGGGAGTTAACTCGCCTGCGGGCGAATTTAGTTTGTGAGCCAACCCTGGCGGAGATAGCCTTAGAATTAGGCTTAGGTGATTTGCTTCTACTAGGAAAAAGCCAACTCTTTACAGGCGGTCAACATCGTCCCTCGTTACTGGCTGACGCAGTGGAAGCCTTGCTCGGTGCTGTATACATATGGGCTGGTTTGCCAATGGCAGAAGTAGTTTATGAACGTCTGTTTCAGCAGCCGATCTTGGCATTGGAGCGGGGTGA
>DIPA01000050.1:43865-44591 GCA_002427055.1 Firmicutes bacterium UBA5500
ATCTTGGCATTGGAGCGGGGTGAATTGTGGCAGGATTATAAGACTAGGTTGCAGGAACTGGCACAGAAGCAGCGGCCGGGAGAGGCTTTGCTGTATCAAGTAGTTTCGGAGGCAGGTCCTGATCATGATAAGACTTTTTTTGTCGCTTTGACCTGTGCTGGTCGTGTTATTGGACGAGGTAAGGGGAGAAGTAAGAAAGAGGCTGAACAGATGGCTGCCAAAGAGGCATTACGCATACATTTCTCAGACAGTGGCATTGTCTAGTTCAACTATTTTAAGCACCAGTCACTTTCGGTTTGTCGGTGCATATACCTAATAACAAGAGCCAAATGTGTGCGTTTTAGCTGCAGACAACACATGCGGCAAACTCCATCGTAAAACTGAAAAGGGAGAGGTTGAACAAATGGAAGTGTTAAAGGTTTCTGCTTTATCTCAACCGAAATCTGTTGCTGGGGCGTTGGCTGCTGTATTACGAGAACGCGGGCTGGCTGAAATTCAGGCAGTCGGTGCTGGAGCTGTTAACCAAGCGGTGAAGGCAATAGCCATTTGTCGGGGATATGTGGCTCCTAACGGTATAAACCTCATCACTATTCCTGCTTTTGCAGACATTAATATTGATGGGGAGGAACGAACCGCTATCAAATTTATTGTTGCACCTCGCTAATACAATAAAGCCTGCCAGAGTGGCAGGCTTTATTGTATGCTTTACATGGTCAGTAGGATGAA
>DIPA01000050.1:44670-50164 GCA_002427055.1 Firmicutes bacterium UBA5500
TTTACATGGTCAGTAGGATGAAGGTTTTTGCAGTTAAACAGCTAATATTAGATTAGCACACTTTAGTCAAGGAAGGAGGGCTGGCGTGCATATTAAGCGTCTAGAATTACGTGGTTTCAAATCATTTGCTGACAAGACAGAATTGCACTTAGCAAATGGTATGACAGCAGTAGTCGGCCCTAATGGCAGTGGGAAAAGCAACCTAGCTGATGCAATTAAGTGGGTACTTGGAGAGCAGAGTGTGAAGGCTCTGCGAGGAGCTCGCATGGACGAGTTGATTTTCTCCGGTACGAAAACCCGTCGTGGTTTGGGTCTGGCTGAAGTGAGTCTTGTATTTGATAATGAGAGTGGTCGCTTCCCGATAGCTTTCAATGAGGTAGCTGTAACTAGGCGTATTTTCAAGTCGGGCGAAAGTGAATACTACTTGAATCAGGCCAAGTGCCGTCTGCGTGATATACAAGACCTTTTTTTAGACACTGGTATTGGCAAAGATGCCTATTCCTTCATTGGACAAGGACGTATTGACGAATTGTTATCGGCTCGTCCTGAAGATAGACGAGCCATTTTTGAGGAAGTGGCTGGTATAGCCAAGTACAAGGCGCGCAAACGGGAGACCGAGAACAAGTTGCGAGACGCTGAGGCAGCACTTACTCGCATTCATGACTTATTGCATGAGCTAGAGAACGAAAGGGAACCTTTAGAGGCTGAAGCGCTAAGAGCTAAGGAGTATCTGCGGTTAGAGGCTGAGCTGAATGGTGTAGAGCGTGAGCTCTTGCTTTATGAGCTAAACATGGCTGAACGGCGCCTAGAGCGGGATAACCGTCAGCGGCACGATCTGCAGGATCAAAGCCAACAGAGGCAAGCACAACTCCTGCAATCAGAAGCTGAGGAAGAGTCTTTGCGTTTGCAGCTAGCAACCATGCAAGAGGATCTGGAAGCAAGTAATCAGAGGCTTTTGGCAGCTGTCAGACAACAGGAGCAATTGGCCAGTAAAAAGCAAGTTTTGGCCAGCCGATGCGCGGACAAGCAGGCTCAAGTTGACTTGCTTCAGGCCAAGGAGGCAGAACTTGCGTCTAGTAGTCGAATTTTTGCTGAGGCCGAGCAAACGGGGTCAGCTGCTTTGGCTGAGATAAGGAAGGCAAGTAAAGAAGCAGAGGAAAGCTTAAAGACGTGCCAAGACCAGTTGCAGAGTCTAGCTGTTAATTCGGCTGATGAGGAACTCATCCAAGCAGAGGTCAAGTTGCAACAAGTGACGAAAACGCAGAATGCTGCGGTGCTTAATGCCAAGTTGTGGCAAGACCGAATGGCTCGCTTGCAGAGCCAGCATGCAGCAGAGCATAAGCAATTAATAGAACTCGAAGAGCGTTATCAACAGCTACAGGTCAGCGTAAGTCAAGTGGCCGCGGAGCGAGCAGCGCTGGAAGCTAAAGTGCAACATCTACACGAAGTAGTTACAGCATCCAGGGAAGAACGTGGTCAAGTTGCACAAGTTCTTACTGAGTCTGAGAAGACACAGAGGCATCTCATGCAGGAGTTAGCAGTCAGACAAAGCAGGTTTTCGCTTCTGCGAGAAGTCGTCGACGGCTTGGAAGGTTATCAGCGTGGGGTGCGCGGTTTATTACAAGCCAAGAATCAAGGGCAGGCTAGTCTGCAGGGCATTGTGGGTGTAGTAGGTGATTTGCTACACGTAGATGCCAAGTACGAGGTGGCGGTGGAGGCCGCTTTAGGAGGTAGCATACAGTTTCTGCTGGCGGAGACTGAAGCAGATGCAGAAAAAGCAATCGAGTGGCTGAAGAGTCATCAGATGGGAAGAGCAACTTTTTTGCCGCTGGATGTAGTGCGACCCCGGCAGCTACGCCCGCTTGAACTCGAGGCTGCGCGGCAGGCAGGCGCAATTGGTTTTGCGGTGGACTTAGTGCAATATGATCTCCATTTGGCTAATGCGATGGGGCACTTACTGGGTCATGTCCTTTTTGTTGAAACACTGCCACAGGCGATCGCTATTGCTCGCCGTACGAAGCACCAAGTACGCATAGTCACCCTAGAAGGTGATGTGCTGATGCCTGGAGGGTCATTGAGTGGTGGTAGTCGACAACGTCAGGGCTCCAGCTTATTAGGTCGTTCGCGAGAACTGGCAAGCTTAGCAGAAGCACAAGCAAACTTGGAAAAGCAGTTAGCAAAGCTGAAAGCTGATGTAGGGCAGTGCAAGGCTAAAGTGGAACAGCAGCAGCATGTTTGCCAGCAACAGGAGGCGAAATTAATACAGGAACAAGCAGCCCTGCAAAAACTGGTAGCGCGCGAAGTAGCTCTTACACAGACAATGGTAGACCAGAAGAAACAGCTGGCAGAATATGTTCTGAAAGAGCAGAATACTAAAGCGCAACTTGCTACCTGTATACGATCTCAAGAGCAGGCGGAGGAAGAACTGAACGCTGCAAATGTTGCCTGGCAGGCACAAGAGCAATTGCTGCTGGAGCTACGAAGTAAGGCCGCAGGGCATTTACATGAGCGCCAAGTTTTGGAAGGCCAGATTCATCAGGCAGAAATAACTTTGGTAAGCTTACGAGAACAGGAGGCTAGCCGCCAGCGGGAATTGGTGACTGCTAGGCAGAGACTTGCCGAAACACGGGTAGCAGTACAAGATATAGCGTCTGAACGTCTGGGCCTTGTTGAACAGTTAGCTAGCGATAGTGCCCTATTAGAGAACTTGCAGCAAGAAATAGCCACCCAAACTCAGGTCGTAACAGATTCTCAGGATCAGTTGGCAGAACTAAAGGCAAGAATGGTTGCTGCTAATCAACATTTGCTGGGTAATCGAGAACTAGTGAGAAAAGCGCGCGAAGAGTTGGAATCAGTTAATAAGCAACTCTATAATCTAGAATTGCGTTTGTCGCGTCTAGAAGCAGATTGTGATGGTATGGTAAAGCGACTTGAGCGGGAGTTTGCTATTGCAGATCGAGCTGGACTGCATTCTACTTTGCAGAGTCGTATCCAGGGGGAAGAAAGACAAGGTAAGCTACAGGAGGAGCTTTTGCTACTTGGTCCGGTAAGGGTTGGAGCTCTGCAAGAATTAGAGAGATTGAGTGAAAGGATTGCTTTTCTACGCAGCCAGGAAGCAGATGTGCTTACTTCTCGTCAGTCTCTGGAAGACATTATCACAGAAATTGATCAAATCATGGCGAAACGTTTCTCAGAGAGCTTTGCTCAGATACGCCGAGCTTTTATACGTGTCTTTCAGGAGTTATTTGGCGGTGGTGAGGCCGAGCTTCGCCTCAGTGATGCTGAACAACCGTTGGAGTCAGGGATAGAGATTATGGCGCAGCCACCGGGCAAGAATCTGCAAAATATCGATCTATTATCAGGCGGAGAGAAAGCTTTGACGGCAATTGCTTTACTTTGTGCGACGCTTGAGGTAAAACCTACTCCGTTTTGCTTACTCGATGAGATCGACGCATCTCTAGACGACATTAATACAAAACGTCTCATGCAAGTGATAGCACGTCTGGCTCAAGACACACAATTTATCCTAATTACCCATTCCAAAGAGACAATGCTTGCTGTCGATACTCTGTATGGGGTAACTATGCCTGAACACGGAGTATCTCAGCTGATTAACGTAGAATTGAGCGACATTGAGAGCTAACAAGAGGAGTGTGTATAAGGTTTGAGTTTCTTCAACAGATTGAAACAAGGCTTACAAAAGACACGGCACGGCTTTATCGGTAAGATAGAGCAGCTGATTACAGGTCGCAAGTTAGATGAGGAGTTATTTGAGGAACTTGAGGAGTTGCTCATCACTAGTGATGTGGGGGTGCGCACTGCCTTAGATTTGGTAGAAGAATTGCGCGAGCTGGCTAGGTCGCAGAAACTATCTACGGGAGAAGAGCTGCGCGAGCTCTTGCAGCAGCAGTTGCGTCAGTTGCTTGGTGACCAAAAGTTGATGAATATCGAACCAGGACGCCTAAATGTGATAGTCGTTGTAGGTGTTAACGGGGTGGGGAAAACTACCACAATTGCTAAATTGGCACATCGTTATAAGAATGAAGGCCTTAAGGTTATGCTAGCAGCCGGCGATACTTTTAGAGCTGCCGCTGCAGAGCAATTAGAGATTTGGGGTAGAAGGATGGCTGTACCTGTTTTACGCCACGATGAGGGTGCTGACCCAGCGGCTGTAGTCTATGATGCCCTGCAGTCCGCCAAAGCTCGCCAGATTGAAGTGCTCATTGTTGATACAGCGGGTCGTTTGCATACTAAAAGTAACTTGATGCATGAACTAGAGAAGATAGGGCGAGTAGTTGGGCGAGAATGTCCGGGTGCTCCACACGAAGTACTGCTGGTTATCGATGCTACTACCGGTCAAAATGCAGTAGTACAAGCTGAGCAGTTCGCCGAGAGCGTGCCTCTTACGGGACTAGTGTTAACCAAAATGGATGGAACTGCTAAGGGCGGCATTATCTTTGCCATAGCTAATCAGCAAAAGCTCCCAGTGAAGTTTATCGGAGTGGGAGAAACAATGGATGATTTGCGCGATTTTCAGCCGGATGAATTTGTGGCTGCCTTATTCGATCGGGAAAACTAATCAGAGACACGAAGGCCTTGCCGCTGGCAAGGCTTTTTACTTGACAGGTGCTCAGGAGGCTGTTATTATTGTCAAGGTAAATGACTTAACAGGTGATGAATATGGAGCACTTTGTGCGGGTTTACCAGTTGTATGCTTTCTATGGTCAGTTACTGACTGTCAAACAACGACAGGCAGTCGAATGGTATTTTGGGCAAGATTTATCTCTAGCCGAGATTGCAGATGAACTTGGCACTAGCCGTCAGGCCGTGCATGACCTATTAAAGCGTTCAGAACAGGCATTTCTGGATTACGAGGAAAAACTGGGTTTAGCAAGAAGCTATGAAACAGAGCAAAGACACTTGGCTGATCTTGAGGCCTTGCTGAGACAATTGCAGGATAAGGCCGATCCTCGTTGGCAGCAGGTGTTTCAACTGCTGGCTGAGGTTCGCAAATAGGAGGGAGAGCGGTATGGCATTTTCTAGCCTAGCTGAGAAACTGCAAGCTACCTTTAAGCGATTGCGCGGAAAGGGCAAACTAACAGAAAAAGATGTAACTGATGCCTTGCGGGAAGTGCGCTTAGCCCTACTAGAGGCAGACGTAAACCACCGTGTAGTTCGTGACTTTGTGGCTGCTATCAAGGAACGATCGATTGGCGCTGAAGTGATGGAAAGCATCACTCCCGGTCAACAGATTATCAAAATTGTGCATGAGGAAATGATTGAACTCCTGGGTGGTAAGGCAGGCCGCCTGCAAATAGCCAGCAAGCCACCAACCGTTATTATGTTGGTTGGATTACAGGGTGCTGGTAAAACTACAACAGCTGGCAAATTAGCGCTACACTTGCGTAAGAATGGCCGTAGGCCCCTGTTGGTGGCGGCCGACGTTTATCGTCCGGCGGCTATTGAGCAATTGCATGTGGTGGGCAAGCAAGCT
>DIPA01000050.1:50281-50546 GCA_002427055.1 Firmicutes bacterium UBA5500
TTAGTATGGGAGATAAGCTTAGCCCAGTGCATATCGCTAAAGCCGGCTTAGAACAAGCCTTGCGTGACGGTCGGGATGTGCTAATTATTGATACGGCAGGTCGCCTGCACATAGATACGGACTTGATGCAGGAGTTAATGAGTATCAAGGCTGAGGTTGCGCCGCATGAGGTGTTGCTGGTGGTAGATGCTATGACTGGGCAGGACGCAGTCAATGTAGCGACAGCTTTCAATGAGCAATTGGGAATTGACGGCTTGATTATGAC
>DIPA01000050.1:50606-51881 GCA_002427055.1 Firmicutes bacterium UBA5500
GCTTGATTATGACCAAACTTGATGGTGACACTCGTGGCGGGGCGGCACTTTCAGTAAAAGCAGTGACTGGCAAGCCGATCAAATTTGCTGCGACTGGAGAGAAGCTTGACGCTCTAGAGGTTTTTCATCCTGATCGTATGGCATCGCGTATCTTAGGAATGGGCGATGTACTCTCATTGATTGAAAAAGCCCAAGCTACATTTGACGAGCAGAAGGCTCTCGAGCTAAGTAAGAAATTACGTTCGGCCCAGTTTACACTGGAGGACTTCCTAGACCAATTGCAGCAGGTGCGCAATATGGGCCCACTTGATCAGCTATTAGGCATGATCCCTGGCATGTCTCAAGCTAAGCAGTTTAAGGATTTGCAGCCTGATGAAAAGCAGTTAGGGCAGATCGAAGCTATTATTTTCTCGATGACGCCAGCGGAGCGCAGGCAGCCGGAGATTATCTCCGGTAGTCGGCGGCGCCGCATAGCAGCAGGCAGTGGCACAAGTATTCAAAGCGTAAATCGTCTACTAAAGCAATTTGAGCAGACGCGCAAAATGATGCGGCAGTTTGGAGACAAGGGCGGTCGTAAGAGCAAATTGCCCTTTCCCTTTTAGAGATTCATGAACCTTGAAAGGAGGTGAAGCATTATGGCTACTAAGATCCGCCTACGCAGGATGGGTGCTAAGAAGGCGCCTTTCTATAGAATTATCGTTGCTGACTCTCGTTCTCCGCGAGATGGTCGTTTCATCGAGGAAATTGGTTATTATGATCCGACCACTACCCCAACCACAGTTCAAGTGGACAGTGAGAAGGCAGCAGCCTGGTTACGCCAAGGCGTGCAGATGTCAGACACAGTCCGCCGGTTGTTTGAGCAGGCTGGAGTATTGAATGGTTGATTAGAGGCATTGATTGGGTGAATTGCCGTGTAGGAGGTGTACACATGCGTGATTTGGTGCTTTTTATCAGTCGCTCGCTAGTTGATCACCCCGAACAAGTTGAAGTTCTCGAAGTTGAAAATGAACGCGGCCTAGTCTTACAGGTTAAGGTGGCTCCTGAAGATGTTGGTAAAGTAATTGGCAAACAGGGCCGGATTGCTAAAGCGATTCGTTCTCTTGTTAAAGCGGCATCCAGCCAAGAAACTAGGCGCATCATGGTAGACATCTTGTCCTAAGGTGCCTAAGGGGGGAGAGTCTATTGGCAGTGACTATTCGGCGTCCGATCACAGTTAAGGCTATCGTTACTCGGGGCCTTAAGGATAGTTTAGTGTCAGATTTACAGCAAGCCCTA
>DIPA01000050.1:52059-54542 GCA_002427055.1 Firmicutes bacterium UBA5500
ACAGCAAGCCCTAGTGAAACTGGATCTTGATTTGCAGCAGTTAGATTTTCAGGGCAAGACGCTGTTATCTGATCTTGCCAAGCAAGACTCAGAGCAACTGAGGTCCCTTATGCAACGTTTAGAAGCTGAGCGTCAGAAACGTATGCAAGCTGAACAGGAGTTGCTGCAGAAGATTCAAGCTGTTGAAGCACTGGAATTGGGGCAGGAAGTTATTCATAGCACGGTAGAAGCTGATTGGACTGTACAAGTTGGCCAGAATTGGTCTCAGATACACGCAGTTGAAATAGTGCTAAAGGATGATATTGTGGTCGAAATTCGCGAGGCAGGGTATTAGGCTAAGGGAAGGGTAGCTGGTTATGTATGTGACTGTTGGTACCATTACGGGTACTTTTGGTATACGTGGTGAACTACGGGTAACGCCAGAGAGTGATCATCCTGATCGACTACAAGCGTTGGCAAAAATGCAAGTGTTTGTTTACCGACAGGGTGTTCGGGAACCTTTTCGTGTTCTTCACACTGAGCAGCAGCGAGCGTTATGGCATCTGCGTCTGGAGGGGGTACAAACGCGAGAACAGGCTCAGGCGTTGGTTGGTGGAGAACTGCAGATACCGAAAAACCAAGTATTACCTTTGCCAGCGGGGGAATTTTATATTTTCCAGATTGTTGGGTTGCAGGCGGAGACAGAGAGCGGTGAAGTTCTTGGTCTGGTAGAGGAAGTGTTGCAGCCAGGGGCCAACGATGTTTATGTTGTTCGGGATTCGACTGGACGTGAGTTTTTGATCCCGGCCATCAAACAGGTTGTGTTAAAAGTTGATCTTGAGAAGCAACGAATAATAATACGTCCCCTACCCGGTCTGTTTGATGACGCAGGTGAGCCTAATGCGCATTGATATCTTGACTATCTTTCCGGATTTCTTTACTAGAATTTTTGCAACCAGCATTTTGCAGCGGGCAGTAGCAAACAATCTGGTTAGGCTCAATACAGTCAATATCCGCGACTTCGCCTATGACAAGCACAAAATTGTGGATGATTATCCGTATGGCGGCGGAGCAGGTATGGTTATGAAGCCCGAGCCAATAGGGAGGGCTATCGTAGCTACGAAAGCGGCTAGTGCTAACCCGCGGGTGATCTATATGAGCCCCCAAGGGCAAGTACTTACCCAGCAAAAAGCCGTTCAATTATCCTCTCTAGAGCACCTGATTATCTTATGCGGGCATTATGAAGGCGTTGATGAACGCGTCAGTACTTTGTATGTAGACGAAGAGATATCAATAGGTGACTTTGTCTTAACGGGTGGAGAATTGCCGGCCGCAGTACTAGTCGATTGCGTCGTGCGGCTGTTGCCAGGTGTACTTGGATCAGCTGAGTCGGCTGCACAAGATTCGTTTAGTGATGGTTTGCTTGAGCATCCCCACTATACAAGGCCACCTGAATTCATGGGTCAAATGGTGCCAGAAATTCTCTTATCTGGTCATCACGGGAACATTGCACGCTGGCGGCGTCAAGAATCGCTACGACGCACTTGGGAGCGTAGACCTGACCTGTTAGCAAAGGTACGGCTTAGCGAGGCCGATTATGCTTTTCTAGACCGGCTAAGACGTTCTCAAGAACGATTTTGATAATAGCTATTCTTGTGTTCTTGATGGCAAGATATGATATAATTTTTCGGCAGGAGGGAGGTTAGAAAATGAATATTTTACAAAATTTGGAGCAAAGTCAATTACGTACAGATATCCCTGATTTCAAACCTGGCGACACTGTACGTGTTCATGTAAAAGTAGTGGAGGGTACACGCGAGCGTATTCAGGTATTCGAGGGCATCGTTATCTCGCGCCGGGGCGGCGGTGTTAGTGAGTCCTTTACGGTTCGCCGCGTCTCCTACGGTATTGGTGTTGAGCGTGTTTTCCCGCTTCATTCGCCAAGGGTGGCCAAAATTGAGGTTACCCGTCGTGGTCGAGTACGCCGCGCTAAACTTTATTACCTCCGCAACCTAACAGGCAAGGCTGCTCGTATTCGTGATGAGCGTCGTCGATAGTTGAGTTAGCAAGGGACCGTAAGGTCCCTTTTTACAAATACTACCGTCATGCTATCATTGGGACGTAGTTGTGGATGACGATGGGCGGCAATTGGTGCAGTTGTACTTGGTTCTGCTAGCCGCTAAGACTGGGGGAGTGATTATATGCCTCGCTGGCAAAAAGAGCTTAACGAATGGATCAAGGCGCTACTCCTAGCGATTGTCTTAGCAGTAGTGTTGCGCGTATTGATTGTCGACAATTACATTGTCGATGGCGATTCCATGCTGCCTACTTTGCACGATCAAGATCGGGTCCTCGTTTATAAATTGGGTCAGAAACTAGGAATGACGCCTAAACGAGGGGATATCATTGTTTTTCAATATGCCCGCGAACCTTGGCGAGACTTCGTTAAAAGGGTTGTCGGTCTTGAAGGAGATCAGATTGAGATCAAAGAGGGTAAGTTATAT
>DIPA01000050.1:54653-55415 GCA_002427055.1 Firmicutes bacterium UBA5500
GGCGCAGCTAGAGCCATATCTAAGTGCTCCGATGCTTGGCAGCTATGGGCCGGAGATTGTGCCCGCCGGCAGAGTGTTTGTTATGGGGGATAACCGTAACTTCAGCATGGACAGTCGTGATCCACAAGTTGGGATGGTGACTCTTGATAGCATCAAGGGAGAGGCGATAGTAGTCTATTGGCCTCTGAAGACTTTGCGCTTAATTCAGCGCTAGGGAATTAGGACATGGGAGGTGGACCGTTTTGTCCATACATTGGTTCCCAGGTCATATGGCGAAAGCTAAGCGGTTATTGTTAGAGAGCGTTAAATTGGTTGATGTAATTGTTGAACTTCGAGACGCACGCATTCCTTTGGCTAGTGCTAACCCACTTCTAGACAAGATCATCGGCAAGAAAGCCCGTATCGTTGCTTTAGCGAAAACAGACCTTGCCAACAGCGAGCAGACAAAAGCTTGGCTGGCTTATTTAGAGAAGGTAGAGCGGGTAAAGGCTATTGGCCTCAACTTGAAGCGGCAGCATGAGGCCAGCCGTTTGCTGTTACCACAGATTAGTGCGTTGGCTGACCCCTTAGTCCCACGCAGCAAGCAGGGGAACGTGCGCTTGCGACCGGCTCGAATTATGATCGTTGGCATTCCTAATGTCGGTAAATCCACACTAATTAACTCGCTAGCCGGTAAATCAACAGCCAAAACCGGATCCTTGCCGGGAGTTACACGGAGCAAGCAATGGATCAAACTGAGTGACAGCAGTGAGTTGCTGGATA
>DIPA01000050.1:55555-55757 GCA_002427055.1 Firmicutes bacterium UBA5500
ATGACGTACTAGTAGCCCGTAAGTTAGCCGTGACAGGCGCTATAGGGCAGGGCGGATTTGATGAATATGAGCTAGCAGCTTGGCTGTTACGCTACTTGGCCGATCATTTTCCTATACTTCTGGGGCGTTATAAGCTAACGAGTTTGGATTTGGCTGGCGAAGAACTCCTACAGGCAGTTGGTAGGGCGCGTGGTTGTTTGGT
>DIPA01000066.1:0-129 GCA_002427055.1 Firmicutes bacterium UBA5500
GGTTGAGTTGTCACGTACACCAGGGGCATACAACTTATCCCCCTCACGTCTGACGTGTACGTCGGTGTCTGCTGGGAAAACAGTATCCAGATGAGCGGCAACCAAAACAGTAGGACCAGCCGCTTGTCC
>DIPA01000066.1:376-2761 GCA_002427055.1 Firmicutes bacterium UBA5500
CTATTTATGCTGCAAAACTTCCGGGTAATAGGCTTCGAACTTCTTGAGTAACTGGTGATCAATCATAGTCTAGCCTCCCTCGTTTGTCGCTAAGTGAAGAGATTCAACATCTTTTGTCATACACCTCTTGTCCCGTTATCGATTGTAGACTACAATAAAGAGAATTTCAAACTGGGTTGCAGGTAACTAGTGTTTTATGGAAAGAAGGTCTGCCATGTTACAGTTGAAGTACTTGTTCCATAACAAGGAGCTTGCCCTAGAAATACTCTCACGCTGGAACTACGATAAGAACCAGCCCCATCTGATGGAGCAATACCGCATCTCTGCCAATGCGGTATATGGCTTCACAAACCAAGACACGCGCTGCTTCTTGCGCTTTGCCCACGCAGAAGAGAAAAACCGGGGGCAAATTCTTGCCGAGCTTGAGTTTCTGAACTACTTAAGGACCAATAATTATCCCTGCCTACAGCCTGTACTATCTAAAGCCGGAAACGAACTCGAAGTAGTGGATACTCCTGACGGGCGCTATTATGGCGTTGTATTCTTAGGAGTGCCCGGTAGGAGCCTAAGCGATCACACCCTCACCCCTACAATCGCTTTTGGCTGGGGTAAGCACATGGGACGTTTGCATAGGCTTAGCAAAGACTACAGTCCTAGCCGTTATCGCCGGGTTGACCACGTAGCCCAGCTCAATTGGATGGCTGAGGTATTAGACACATTCCCAGAGGAAGCCCTAGCCCGTAGAGAGCTCGAGGTAGTGAGTGATTGGCTGCAACGTTTGCCCCAAAATGATAATAACTACGGCCTGGTTCACTACGACTTTGAAACTGATAATGTGTTCTACAGCCCTGATACTGAAAACTTCTACGTCATTGACTTTGATGATGCTGTCTATCATTGGTTTGCTATGGATGTAACGACTGCACTGGCTAGTTATGAGGGAAGCAACCGCGAGTTAGCCCAAAAGCAATTCATGGCTGGTTATCGCACTGAGCACCGGTTAGATGATGAGTGGCTTCAGCTTAGGCCAGGATTCTCCCGATACCAAAAACTGTACAGTTATGTTAGAGTGATTCGCTCTACCAAGAATCAGAACCTCGGTGAGGAACCTAAATGGATGGGTGGCCTGCGTGAGAAGCTCGCCAAACTATGTATTGAGCGCAGCGCAGATTTTGGTAAACCGATGTGAATAACAAGCGTGTCGCAAGACGTTGTAGCAACGTCCTGCGGCACGCTGATTTTTGTTTGGGATGAAGGGAATTTACGCTTCCTCAACTGAACCTTGTGCATGGATGACAAATAGAGCCATAATGCAGCCTCCCAGCCAGGCGCCTCCTGCTGCAAAGCCAGCTATCACATCACTAGGAAAGTGTACGCCTAAATATATGCGGCTAATACCGATAGCAATGGCTAGTAACCAGGCAGCAAAAGCGCCAACCCTGGCAGTCAGGCTATATCGCCGTCGACCGTATTGCCATAGCAAATAACCGAGCAATCCATAGAAAGCAAAAGAGATCATGGCGTGCCCACTAGGAAAGCTGTAGCCCTTGGCAAAGACTAGAGGTGCAGCTTCCGGCCTTGTGCGCTGGAATAGGGTTTTCAACACCTCGTTGGTAATCCAAGAACCACTAAGGCAAATTGCAAGCACACGTGATTCAGCCAACAGCTTTTGGTTACTGTATCGAGCATATAGCAGCATAGTAACGGCTATAGCAATAGTAATCGTAGCCGAACCCAAGTAAGTTATCACTTTCATGCAGGCAGTTACGCAGTCGCTACGAAAACTTTGCACATAAGACGCAAAAGAGCGGTCAAAACCTGCTAGGTGGGGATAATGCCAGGCAAGCAAAACAAAGGCCCCTAAGAGCAGAAAGCTAACAACCATACCGACGATTAGGCGCTTGCTAACGGGCACCAAATTGGCGCTTAATGCTGGCTTATTACGCTTCATAATAGTCCTCCCAATAAATATATAAATATAGGTAAATTAAGTTTATCATATAAACAAGGCAGGCCCCATGTCTAGGGCAGGAAATTTGCTTCCCTTGCCGAAAGATTATAACAGACTAGATGTATGGAGGGATAACAAGATGCCGGAAACTAAGCGACGCATAACAATAGCAGACTTGAAATCTATGCACTGGGTAAGTGATCCTCGCATTGCGCCAGATGGAGAACGGATTGCCTATGTTGTCAAACAAGTAGATCCAAAAGATGACAAGAAATATGTTTCTCGCATTTGGCTGGTTGGTTGTGCCCAGGGCGATCCGATTCAGCTCACAGCAGGCCCCAAGCTAGATAGTAGTCCACGTTGGTCACCTGATGGAAAGCAGTTGGCTTTTACCTCCAATCGGGAAGAGAAAAACCAAATATGGTTGTTACCTA
>DIPA01000066.1:3018-3370 GCA_002427055.1 Firmicutes bacterium UBA5500
TAGGAGACCGCTACGCTCAAATTTTCGTTGTTGACGTGGCTACAGGTCAGGAACAACAAATCACCAGCGGCGAATTTGACTGTAGCTCGCCAACCTGGTCCCCCTGCGGCACCAAATTGGCCTTCAGCTCCAATCGTACAGATGAGCCTGATTACAATAACCAGACTGATATCTGGGTAGTCAGCGCTGACGGTGGAGAACCTCAACGGTTAACTGCTGGCGATGGCCCTTGTGGCAGCCCTAGCTGGTCGCCTTGCGGGGAATACATCGCCTACCTTGGCCACCATAACGAATATAAGAGTGCGACTTTATCACGCATTATGGTTATTCCAGTTGATGGTGGAAAACCAGT
>DIPA01000066.1:3601-3782 GCA_002427055.1 Firmicutes bacterium UBA5500
ACAGTCAATCAATCTTCTTCTTGGCCAGCGATGGTCCACGCACTAAGTTGTATCGTGTTGCTAACAAAGCTAATGCTACGGTGGAGCCTATCACCGGTGATAAGGAACAAGTTATCTTTGGCATGAGCCTAGCCACGAATCACAATCGCTTCGCTTTAGCCATTACAGAACCATTGAATAT
>DIPA01000066.1:3994-4358 GCA_002427055.1 Firmicutes bacterium UBA5500
CTGGAATTGACAATGCCTGAGCCATTCACCTGTGAAAGTGATGGTATGACAGTTGAGGGCTGGGTAATGAAACCTGTTGGTTTCCAACCAGGAGTCAAATACCCAGCAGTGCTTGAAATTCATGGAGGCCCTCATGTAGCTTACGGGTATACTTTCATGCATGAATTCCACTTGCTTTGCGCAGCAGGCTATGCTGTGTTTTTCACCAACCCACCAGGTAGCCAAGGATATGGCCAAGAATTCCTCATTCAGACGCATAACGATTGGGGTGGGAAAGATTATCGCGGCATTATGGCTGCTGTGGATTACGTCAGTAAGTTCGACTACATTGATCCTGAACGCTTGGCACTGACCGGAGGCAGCT
>DIPA01000066.1:4467-4735 GCA_002427055.1 Firmicutes bacterium UBA5500
TGGCACTGACCGGAGGCAGCTATGGCGGTTTCATGACCAATTGGATTATTGGCCAGGATCAACGCTTCAAAGCCGCGGTTACGCAGCGCAGCACTAGCAATCGCTACAGCATGTTTGGCACAAGTGATGTCGGCTTCATGAATGGGCAGTTTGAATTCAAGGAAAACCCTTGGGATAACCCTGAGTCCTACCTGAAACATTCACCAATCACTTATGTCAATAATGTACAGACACCACTTTTGCTTCTGCATAGTGAAGAAGACTTGCG
>DIPA01000066.1:4844-5216 GCA_002427055.1 Firmicutes bacterium UBA5500
GCATAGTGAAGAAGACTTGCGCTGCCCCATGGAACAGGCTGAGCAATTCTTCACCGCTCTCAAGTGGTTACGCCGAGAAGCCGTTCTGGTACGTTTCCCGAACGAGACTCATGAGCTTTCACGATCTGGCCAGCCGCGTCATCGTGCTGAAAGGCTGGAGCACATGGTGAATTGGTTCAAGAAATATGTGCCTACTGAGGCTGAACAATATAGTATGTAGGAAACTTGAGATTAGAGGTTAAACTTACTGGGGTTGCCTTTTACAGGCAACCCCAGTTCTCATTATGGCAGTTCTATTTTCATCACCTCAAAGGGGTCAGCTATCTCCTCAGTGGCTTCTAGGTCAAACGCTCCATAATATAGGGAACGACC
>DIPA01000066.1:5329-5719 GCA_002427055.1 Firmicutes bacterium UBA5500
CAAAGAGGTGCAATGACTGGGCTACCCTTGGTTAATTGCTGTTGCATATCGCCAACTACCGAGACCAGCCAAAGCTCATACTGTAACTCCCCTGTTTGACGTAAAACTACAACCTGTCCAGAAGAACCTGGTCGGGGTGTGAAATCTTGAACTTGTGTTGTAACCAATACCCGCGGTTCGGATCCATCCGTGGCATTCACCACCCACAGTCTCCCCTGCTCAAATGGATCAGACAGGAATAGCTGTTCACCCTTAACAGCGAAGAACTCGGCCTCCGCCAATCGGCGTCTATCTGCACCCTCCGGTGTCATGCTGCCAACAAAAGCTGGTGCCTCTGCAGGAAAGCTATTAAAGAACACACGCTCATCTCCTTGAGGCGAAGTTGACCAG
>DIPA01000066.1:5868-6379 GCA_002427055.1 Firmicutes bacterium UBA5500
TCGCTTCTGGCCATCTAGATCGGTGATATTTATAGAATCTGATTCAACAAAAGCAATTTCCTGGCCACTCGGCGACCAGGTCAGAGGACCAATTCCAGCTTCGCTAGCAAAAAGTGACCTTTGCTCACTGCCGTCAGCGTTAGCTAACCACATTGTGTCAGTAGCCCAGGCTAGGTACTTGCCATCGGGAGAGAAAGCAGCATTAAAGGTAGTGGAGGTAAACTCAAAGATCTTCTTACTGGTAGACCCGTCTGTAGCCACTAGCCAGCCTTCGTTTTTCTCCTCTAGTGTTCGGACTACAAGCAAAGTACTCCCATCGATTGAGATTGCCTTGGGTTCCCCTATACCTAATTTGATGGCTGTAGGCAATTCTGCTTGTGGCGCAGGTTGTGGAACAGTACGACAGGCTACCAGAGCCAATACCATAAGTATCAACAGGCAGACTAGCTTATTTCTTCTTGTCAAACTAGACACTCCTTATCTTTTTTATGCAGTTTAATTTACCTGCACA
>DIPA01000066.1:6520-6863 GCA_002427055.1 Firmicutes bacterium UBA5500
ATGCTTATCTGAGTAATAGGATATAACTATGATAGCGTCCGAGTAAAAGGAAGTTGTTGTCTGGTATCTGAGGGAGGAGACTCCTCTTCCTTATTATGTTCTTTTCTCAATGGCTCTTTATACAAAACAGATGCAAAGTAGGCTGAATGCTAACAAGCCCACCGACGCAAACCCTAAAAAATGCCCGAAAGCCAACGCCCTTTTCATGAACTTCGGGGACTGCTTGAGTGGTTGCGGACACGTTATACTAATGCATATTCCCACCCAATGCGGGGCAAATTTACAATAAGCACCTCTTCTTAGATTTTGAGAGATGCGAGCACAACTTATACCCCAAAACCCC
>DIPA01000066.1:6960-8236 GCA_002427055.1 Firmicutes bacterium UBA5500
CACAACTTATACCCCAAAACCCCAAAGAAGGTGGAGCTTGCTCATTGCAGGCTCCACCTTCTTTGGGGTTATTCATTTGAGTGTTACCAAACTTAACATGCCAATCTGCTGTGTAAAGAATGAAGAAAATCGGTAACATATCATAACTAGTTCTGGAGGTGCGACATGCCTAGATTGCGTCAATTAATCTCTGTTCTAGCTATGGTTCTGGTTAGCATCGCCGTAATCGGTAGTCTTACTTCCTGCTCATCCAGTTCACCCAAAGCAGCTACTACCCTAGAATTGCGGTTCACACGTGCCGATTGGCCAGAGGTGTTTGCAATTGATACTTCTACTGCTTTAAGAGAGATCAGCGCCGAGCTTCCGCTTTGGCGATCTGCCTCGGCTACGCCTCCTAATCAAGAACAGCCCAGTTATCAAATCAAGCTTACTTGGACTAACCGACCCAGTCTGTTACTCTATCTGACACACGATCTGCGGGTGTTCGATGAATCCTTAAGCATCGAGTATCTCACCCCGCAAAAAACGCAGCAACTGCTCGCTGTATCGGTTGAGAGCCTAAACAGTATGCGCTTCGGAGAGCTCTTGCCTTGGTCAGAAGCCAATTGCTTGCTACCTCGTTACGCCATCTGTACGATTCTGGACATAGAAACGGGGCTTACATGGAAAAGCCAGCGACGAGCGGGGTCATTACATGCGGATATCCAACCTTTGACAAAGCAAGATACTTTGCAGTTGCATGCCGTCTATGGCGGTAGCTGGAGTTGGGATCGTCGTGCCATAGTAGTTTTGATAGGAAATAGGCGTATCGCTGCTTCCATCAATGGTATGCCGCATGGCGCAGGGGCATTGCGAAACGGTTTCCCCGGTCATCATTGCTTGCATTTCTGGCAGAGCACCACACATGTGGGAAGGTGCCCCGACCCAGCTCACCAAGTAATGGTGCACAAAGCTGCTGGTAAGCTTCATGCCTATCTGCAAGAACTCCAACCCAATGATCTGCAATTAGCTATGTTAGAAATCGCAGGCCAAGGCGACGCTAATATCGTCAAGCTCGGGATTATCAACCCAAAAGATGGCACTGACCCTAGTCAGCTAGCCAAGCAAGTCAGCAACATCAAGATTTGGGAGAGCCAGGTAGACACAACGCAAAGCGGAAAAGTAATTGGTCTCTACAATGTCAGTGTCTACTTAAAGGGAGATCCTAAAGAGTATCGGCGTAAAATACGCCTTACTAGTTACTACTTTGACGACCTAGGACGTTGGCTTGTGGAGC
>DIPA01000066.1:8320-25960 GCA_002427055.1 Firmicutes bacterium UBA5500
GCCAACGTCCTAGGACGTTGGCTTGTGGAGCCAAGTTTTCTCTCGCAACTCCTAGTTGGGTAACAGTCTCTGCTCACGTAGCCAACGCGGGACTTCTATCTCGGCTGCATCATTGATGATTTTTACAGGTACTCGCAAACGGCGCGCGAACTCGGGCAAGTAGCAAGCGGGAGCTACCTGCAAACTTGTTCCGATTACTAACAACCAATCAGCACCAGATAATAGCTCTATAGCAGTATCAAAGCCATGAGGTACTTCTTCAAAAAGAACAACGTTAGGCTTGAGAATCTGTTGGTCGACAGGGCAATGAGGGACACCGGCTGCAACTCGCCGGTCCTTAGCTGCATAGAGGGTCCCACAGGCTTCGCAAATTAGCTCGCGCAGATTACCGTGCAACTCCAAAACATCTTGGCTCCCAGCTGCTTGGTGCAGGCCATCAATGTTCTGCGTAATTATTGTGGCACCTGCCTGGGCTAAAGCTAAATGGGCAGCGTTAGGTTGTGCCTCCTGCCAAGGAGTCAGGCCTTCCCAATAATAGTTATAAAACTCCTCTGGATAACGAACAAAGAAGGATTTAGTCAAGAGTTGTCTTACAGGCCTACCACGCCAAGTATCTTCGCCAAAAGTAGGCAAGCCACTAGCTACGCTGATGCCAGCACCGGTTAGAGCAACGATACGGGACATCTTCTCACCTCCTATACTATCCCTATTTTAGCATAGCAACAGTTAGGAGGTATGCGGCCTAAGACTTACCCTTAGCTGGCTTCGTTATCTGTACATAAATAGCTGCATCGGGGCAGTGCAGCATACATTGCCTGCAAACAATGCAACCTGACGCTTCGACCCTGACACGCAATGTGCCGTAGTTAGCCGGCTGATCGGACCACGAGATAACACGAGTCGGGCACTTCTCAATACACAGCCCACAGCCTTTACATAGCTCTGGGTAAACTGTCCAGGTTCCTCGTGGTGCCTGGTACCGTTCACCGACGAAACCTTGCTCTTGCTTGTTCACCGATTAGTTTCCCTCCTCACGGCTTCAGTAACATAAGCCCAACCGCGATCTAAAGCGCGTAAATTAAGTTGCTTCAATTCAGGATCACGGCGCAATTTGTCGCCTAGCTTGGCCAACATACCCTCCTGCACCATTGCTAGCGACAAAACTCCACTAGCGGCTAAGATGGCGCCCAGAATAATGATGTTAAACACTCGCGGCTTCAGTTCAGCGCGAGCTATTTCAGCGGCTGGAATACCAATAGTGCGATCCGGCATTAAACCCATATCGGCTGGGGGACGGCTCGGCGCTTGGGGCTTTGAACCTACGGCTAGGCTAAAAGCCTCTGGAGCCACAGTTTCCCACGCTTGTATGCCTACCGTAGCATCAAGCAGCTGAGGAGGTGCGATAGCCGATGCCTCGTAGATGTAGAACGTATCTCTCTTAATATAGGCTAGAGTCCGCTCTACTGCCCTCTCACTTAAGGGTACCAAAATATCCGCTTTTTCGAACTTGGGGGCACCAAGCGCTTGCTCAGCTATTTGTACCATAGCTATAGATACCCCTCCCCGTTGCTCCACCCCGAAATTGGGAATGTAAATAGCCTCCTTGCCAGCCCTGAAAGCTGACTCGGCAAGGATTTCACCGATCAACTGCACTCCCTGACCACCTTCACCGGCCACCACAATACGCCAATGTTTCTTGTTCACTTGTCTTCTCCCCCCTCTGCTTGGCCAGGCGTCTTAAATTCTCCGAGTGTGAAATACTTAGTCATTTCATCGTCAAGATAGCTCCAGGTTTGCTTCGCGTTGGTATGCCAGTTTGTGGGACACCCAGACAGTGCTTCCACGAAAGAAAAACCGCGTCCAGCCAACTGGTTCTCTAGGGCTTGCCGCACATATTGCTTCAAGCGCGGGTAATTAGAGACAGATCCACGAGCAACATAGGCTGAATTGCTGGTGATAGCTGCTACCATTTCCGGTCCTAGTGTCGGCTGACCAGTTGCATCCGGGTCACGACCATAAGGCGTAGTACCCGTCGTTTGACCAGGTAAAGTGGTAGGAGCCATCTGTCCACCGGTCATGGCATAAACAGTGTTATTGGCTAAGAGCACAGTGATCTTCTCATTGCGCATGGCTGAGTTAACTAAGTGCTGCGCGCCTATGGCATAACCACCGCCGTCGCCCATATAGGCTATTACTATCAACTCAGGATTGGCTCGTTTGGCCCCCACAACGACTGGCACTGTGCGCCCATGATGGGTCTGCACACTATCGACGTTTAAAAAATCCCAAGCTAAAAGGGAGCAACCAATGTCACAGCCAAACACGGTACGCTCTGCAATGCCTAGTTCATCGATTACTTCACCAAGCGCCTTAAGAAAAATGCCGTGCCCACAGCCTGGGCAAAATCGATGAGGTTTTGTTGCTCGGTTCCACGACGCGGGCATGGCTGGGTCATGGTCATGAATTCTCTCCACTGCTACTCCTCCTATCCTACTCGAGCCAAAAGTCTTTGTGCCCATTCCACAACTAACTCTTCTGTAATACCTAACCCCGGACGTAACAACCCTTCAATGGGCGCACATGTTTTCCCATATAAGCTATCGCGTACCAAGGAGAGCAGTTGACCGTAAGCAGACTCGGCTACAAGCAGCTGCCGGCATCTCCCCGCCGCACGTTGCAATGCGGCAACTGGGAAAGGACGCAGGGTAATCGGACGAAAATAAGCTACGTTGTAACCTGCTGACTTTAAGTGTTCGTAGGCGGCATAAACAGCACGCGAAACAACCCCGTGAGCAACGAGCAGTAAATCTGGCTCTTCGTCACCTTCCCAAGCCCATTCCACAACCTCTTCTGCCATGTGATCCCAGTCGGCTATGTGCTGCATTAGAGTTTCATAAAGCTCCTCTTCAATATTGAAAGTGTTACGATAGTGCCTAACCTGCTGCCCGTCCAACTGCTTTGAAGAACGCCCCAACATACGACTGGTGCCGTGCAACTCAATACCTCGCTGTGCGGGATCGTAAAGTGTCACTGCTTCACGCATTTTTGCTTGATAGCCATCACCTAGAACAAAGGTCGGGAAACGATAGTTCCAGGCATTGTTGAATGCCTTAATAGCATAGTCAAACACCTCTTGATGACTCGCTGTTGAATAAACTAGGCGGTTTCCCTCCCCATTACCACCAAGACATGTTAGTCGTGTTTCTTGCTGCGAATAAATAACAGTAGCTGTCGATGGACCGCCACGCTGCTGTATAAACCAAACGGCCGGTATGCGCATCATCTCAGCCATAGAAATGGGTTCTTGCATGAGTACATTACCTGGGCCAGCCGTCGCACAAAATGATTTCCTGCCAGCCATTACCCCACCGAGGGTGGCAAATCCAGCAGAAAGTTCATCTTCCGTTTGCAGGAATCCCCTTTTGAACTTCGGTGCAAGACGGGTCCAATAATGCATGATCTCGTTTTGGGGAGTAATAGGATAGCCATACATGAATTCTGCTCCGGCAGCTAAGGCCGCCCAAGCAACAACTTCATTACCGGTCATAAAAGACCGCTGTTCAGCCTCAATAACGTTCGTCATTAATCTACCCCCTTAACACTGTTCAGAATGTCTCCCTACCAGAAAGCTGTCTGTAAGTATCGCCTAAGCGGCCAAACTGGGTTACCACATACATCGTAACCGTCCATTTGCTGGGCTATCTCTGCTAAAGCAGGTGTAGCGATAACAGGCAAATTCAGCTCATTAGCTGCTACTTGTACAATTTGGGCACCTCTCTGCACTAGCTCCACTGTCGTTTCTGCCCCAAGATGAGTGTTATTAAGCAAACCGTGTAGAGGATTGAAAAGTTTAGCCTCTTCTAAAATAAGGTCAACGCTACTTGTCATTGGCCTAGTTGTATTTACCACCAAATACACACCCAAGTGCGGGCAAGCCAAAGCTCCTTCAACCAGGTTAAGTACCTCGCTACCAAAAACACCGTAGCCCACGTCACATACCAGATGACCTGTGCGCAACATGGCACTTCTAGCTTGGGGATGCAGCTGCATGCCAGCCTCACCCAAGCCAAAAGTCTGAGCAGTCTCCCAAGCAATCACATTTAGGCCTTGGCCCTCTAGCTGATGCTTGAGGGGACGTAAGGTAAAAGTAGGTTCAACCAGATCTAGATCAACCAGAGTAACCTGCTTGCCCTGCTGTCGAAGGGCTAAAGCTCTATTTATCGCAACCTCACTTTTCCCGGCGGCATATTCACCAACGAACGCTTCGACTCGCTCAACCATACCCTCCACCGCTTCCTTCCTGGCTTGCCAGTAACCATATCTTGCCCCAAAGGGGGCGATAGCATAAAAAAGACTACCTCGTTTTGCGAGGTAGTCCCAAGTATCTGTTTTTAGTTACAAAAATGGACTTTTAGAACCGTCACCAAAGGGTCATTTGATTAGCCGTAGGGAACGTAGCGGCCAATAGACCAGCACGGCTTGCCCCTTAATCTGGCTCTGAGCCACAAAACCAATAGATACATTGCGGCTATCGCGGCTATTTTGCCGATTATCTCCCATGACAAAGAAATGCTCAGCTGGTATTTGCACCGGCCCATAGTTATCTAGGGTAGCTTGATTCAAGTAGGATTCCTCAAGGCGTACACCATCGATAAAAACAGAGCCATCCTTGATCTCGATAGTTTCGCCAGGCAGACCGATAACACGTTTGATGATGCTATAGCCCTCGTTAGGCAACTCCGCAACAACAACATCCCCTCGCCTAGGTGCATGTAAACGATAAACCAAGCGGTTGATAAACAAGCGCTCAGAGTTATGCAGATTGGATTCCATTGAGGATCCTTCAACACGATAGGGTTGTACCAAAACTGCACGCAAAATCCAAGCTAATATCAAGGCTAGAATTAAGGCCTTGGCCCATTCCAATAGCTCACGTTTGACTGCCTCTTCCAAATCTTTCACCCCTAACCAGCGCAAAAACCATTCTATCCCATTATAACACACCAATTGAGAGCATCACCCACTTCTAGTGATATACTTCAATTGATGAGGGAAAGAACTCATACGATACGCTGTGGATACACTTCTGCCCTATCTTTTATCGAGGTATATTCCTATTGTAAGACGTTCAACCCCATAGCTTCTTGCACCCGCCGCAGAGTAGGTTCAGCTTCTCGCTGTGCCTTGGCTGCGCCAGCCCTCAGAATACTGTTTATCTCATCGCTAGCTAATAATTCTTTGTAGCGTGCCTGAATAGGCTCAAGAACTGCAACTACTGCGTCGATAGTGCCCTTCTTGACCGCGCCATATCCTTGCCCGCCATAGCGCTCTTCTAAGGCAGTGACAGTTTCGCCAGAACATAACGCATGAATGACCAAGAGGTTGCTCAAACCAGGCTTCTCAATCGGATCATAGCGTACTATAGCCTCGCTATCGGTAACGGCTCGGTTGATTTTCTTCTTAATAACGTTTGGTTCATCAAGCAGATAAATATCACCAATAGAATTAGAGCTCTTGCTCATTTTCTTATTCGGCTCTGAAAGCGACATGATACGGGCACCAACTTGGGGAATGATTGGCTCCGGTATTTTGAAAACCTCGCCAAAACGATTGTTAAAACGAATAGCTACGTCGCGTGTCAACTCTACATGCTGCTTCTGGTCTTCACCAACCGGCACTACGTCAGTCTGATAGAGCAGAATATCAGCGGCCATCAGGGCAGGATAAGTAAATAATCCAACGGTCACGCTTTCCTGCCCTTCTGCTTTTTCTTTAAACTGGGTCATCCGACTAAGCTCGCCCATATAGCTTGTGCACTGCAACAACCAGCCTAGTTCCGCATGGGCTGGCACATGTGACTGAATAAACAGGGTGGCTTTTTGGGGATCGATGCCCATTGAAAGATATAATGCCGCCAAACTGATTGCTTGCTGGCGCAAAGCTTGTGGATCCTGAGGCACGGTCAGAGCATGTAAATCAACCACTGAGTAATAGCAATCGTACTCGTCTTGCATAGCAACAAAATGACGCATGGCGCCGAGATAATTGCCGAGGGTAAGGTTACCACTGGGCTTGACGCCCGAAAAAGCACGTTTCAACTTAAATCTCCTCCTCATTAAATAAACAAACAAAAACTCCGTCCCCAATGCTCGGGACGGAGTCTCTCCGCGGTACCACCCGAGTTCATTGCCTAAGCAATGCCCTCTTTGGCAACACTAATTGCCGCCTTACCCTATAACGCGGGCAACGCCAAACTAGTGGAACGCTCAGGGCCCCATTCACCGCTACTTGCCACCGCTCCTCACACCATTCGTCGGCTCGCTTAAGACAAGTATTATCGGCTACTTTTTCCCTTCAACACGTTAATAAATTCAATTTACATCCTATTCATCCTAAAGTCAAGAATATCCCCTAGACACCTTTAAGCGACAAGCCGATACGTTTGCGCTTAAGATCTACATCTAATACCCTAACTGTCACTTGGTCTCCAACATGAAGAACATCCGCAGGATGCTTAATGTAACGCTCGCAGATCTCTGAAATATGCGCAAGACCATCTTGCTTAACCCCGATATCGATGAAAGCGCCGAAGTCAACTACATTACGCACTACGCCGGGCAAAATCATATCTGACACTAGGTCTTCCATTTTCAATACGTCTCGCCTAAACACAGGTCCGGGCAAGTCCTCGCGCGGGTCACGCCCTGGCCGCAGTAGAGCTGCATGAATATCGCGTAGCGTTGGTAGCCCCGCACCTAGCTCAGCAGCCAAGGCAGCTAACTCGGTTTCATCTAGTGTCATGCCTTCTGCCTGCCCCTGCATGCGTTTCCATAAATGCCCAGCTACTGGATATGACTCCGGGTGCACCGGAGTATTATCGAGAGGATTATCGGCACCTGGAATGCGACAGAAGCCTGCACATTGCAGAAAAGCAGCTGGGCCTAGACGAGGTACTTTCAATAGCTGCTGTCTGGACTTAAATGGGCCATTCTCTTCACGATGAGCCACTATGTTCTTGGCAACGGCCTTGCTTACTCCTGCTACGTAGTTGAGCAGAGCAGGGGAAGCTGTATTTAAATCTACGCCAACTTTGTTAACTACATCTTCCACTACACCCTGTAGTGTTTGTGCCAAACGTTTCTGGTTAACGTCATGCTGATACTGTCCTACACCAATCGACTTAGGGTCTATTTTTACCGATTCAGCTAGAGGATCTTGTAATCGCCGCCCAATGGATACTGCACCACGCAAAGTTACATCTAGATCAGGCAACTCTTCAGCTGCTAGCGGGGAGGCTGAATACACGGATGCGCCAGCCTCATTGACAATGGTATAGGATACCGGCAGATGATTGTCGCTAATCAACGCTGCCACCACATCTTCTGTCTCGCGTGAGCCCGTGCCATTGCCGATAGCAATAATGCTTACTCCATACGCCTTGATCAGGCGCAATAATAATGCTCTGCCCTGAGTGAGATCGCTCTGGGGTGGGGTAATATAGGCAACACCGGTATCAAGAACGCCACCCTCTGCGTTTATCACTGCCAGTTTACAGCCGGTACGATAGGCAGGATCAACTGCTAACACTACCTGACCTTTCACCCGAGCCTGCAATAACAGGTTGCTCAAATTCTCAGCAAAGACCTTAATAGCTTGCTCCTCAGCCACCTCGGTCAGATTATTACGCAGTTCTCGCTCGATCGCAGGGAATAGCAAGCGCTTGCAACCATCAGCAACAGCCGTCTGCAAGAAAACAGGGGCCTGACGCCGCCGGACAAAGCGATGTAGAATGCGCTCTATTAACTGATCGAGAGGCAAGTTCAATTCTACTTTGAGCAGACCCTCTTTTTCACCACGATTAATAGCCAAAATTCTATGAGCAGGTATGCGCTTGATGGGCTCGCTATAGTCATAATACATCTCGTAGGGGGAATTAGTCTCCTTGGCAACCGCTGATACTACTAGATCACCATAGGTGCGATAGAAATTACGTGTCAGCTCGCGAATGTGGAAATCCTCGCTAACTCTCTCCGCAATAATATCTTGTGCTCCGGCTAAAGCATCTGCAGCAGCGGCTACCCCCTTTTCCACATCTATGTATAACAGGCTGAGCTCATTAGCTGACGCATCATTCACCCGTTCATCCAACAGTGAGTCCGCTAACGGCTCTAATCCTTTTTCTTTAGCCATAGTAGCTCGAGTACGTCTTTTTGGGCGATAGGGCAAATAAACATCCTCGACCTGCTGCAAGGACGTTGCGCCATCTATGAGCTTGCTCAGATCATCTGTCAGCAGTCCCTGCTCGGCAATCAAACGCTTTACCTCTTGCTGCCTGGCTGATAGCGCACGTAGATAAGTCAGCCGTTCCTGTAACTGGCGTAACACAGTTTCGTCCATCTCGCCGGTAATCTCTTTACGATAGCGCGCAATAAAGGGCACTGTGTTCCCCTGGTCTAGAAGATCAATCGTAGCAGCAACATGCTGCTTGTCTAGATTAAGCTCTTGCGCTAAGCTAGCAATCATCTCCACAAAGGTTCTCTCCTTCACGACAAACTAACGAAATAGCTCTTGTTCAATTAACCGACAATAAATGGCTACCCCCACGGGTAGTACGTCTTCATCTACATCAAAGCCTGGATGGTGCACTGGATGTTGCTTTCTGCCATCGCTTAGGCGGCTCCCTAACCAAAAAAACGCACCTGGAATATGCTCCAAAAAATGAGCGAAATCTTCACCCGTAAGAGACGGCCGTTCAAACCAAGTAACGGACTCACTCCCTAACGTTGCCTCAGAGGCCTGCACTACTTGGTTCACCTGCTCCTGGCAATTAGCCGCCGGCGGATAGCCTGCTACATAGCGCATCTCATAGCGGGCGCCCATCGCCTTTGTTATACCTTCTACAATCTGCTCAATTCTGTCTTGCATTAGCTGGCGCGTGTGAATATCTAGAGTACGCACCGTACAATCCAAAAGGGCTGTATCGGCAATGACATTGTAGCGATAGCCTGCCTTTAGAACACCGACACCCAAAACAGCCGCCTGATGGGGCGACGTATTGCGTGAAACTATGCTCTGCAATGCCACTACAGTATGCGCAGCCACCAGAACAGCATCTACTGCTTGTTGTGGTGCCGAGCCATGCCCTCCTGAACCAACTATCTTGATCTCAACCCTATCACTCGCTGCCATAGCTTGACCAGATGCTATTCCAATCATGCCGACCGGTAAGTCGGCGGTAACATGTAGGCCATAGATGGCATCAACTTGCGGATTATCCAGCACACCATCTTCAATCATCGGGCGCACCCCACCTAGTGGAGGACACTCTTCCGCCGGCTGAAAAATGCATTTTACTGTGCCGGCAATTCGGCGACGGTGCCGTTGCAAAAGTATAGCTGTGCCTGCCAGCATCGCACTATGAGCGTCGTGTCCACAGGCGTGACTGATACCGGAGATACATGACGCATATGGCTTACCTGTCTTCTCATGTATTGGTAGCGCATCCAAATCAGCACGCAAGGCGATTGTCCTGCCGGGTGCCGCGCCGATAATAGTAGCAACCAAACCCGTGCCTCCTACCTTCTCCAGCACCTCAATTCCCTCTTCACGCAGTAGATCGGTCAAGTAACGGGCTGTCTCTACTTCCCTATAGCCAAGTTCTGGATACTTATGAATATGGCGGCGCATCTGTACCAGTTGTTCACTTAATTCCATAGCCTGCTGTCTCCAATAGTTAGTTTTCAGAAGCATCCTTATCCTCATCCTCCAATATGCCGTTAGACTACTATTCGCTAAGTGAACCATCAATCCTTGTTCACCTAGCAAATTGAGGACAAGAGAACAAGAAGCTATTTTCTGCGGAGCTTAACTAGCCATAAGCAGATACCTAAACCAACAACAGAGGCAACTAGAAGGAGTTGTAGGGTATCTCGTGTAGAATATTCTACTGGTGCTTTTGTTGCTTCCAGCCAGCCAGTATCCCCTTCAACCCGTACCACTTGGTACCACATGTCCTCCTCGCTTTGCCAGTAAACGTCACCCACGTGCGGCATGATCTCTGTGTAAGCGATAATTCTACCATCACTATGCACTAGACGATAAGTGGTTACTGCTTCTTGTGGATTGTAAGCAGTTAACAAAGGAAATAACAAGCACCACACTAAAATAAACCGACATCCTCTGTACATACTAATCACCTATGCTTATTCTGTCCAACTCTAGGCCTTTCCCCCACTTTAGTGAAAAATAGGCGAGCTCGAACAAGAGATGTTTAGGTCGCGTAACCTTTCTTTCATGTTCTGGTAGCTATCGTCTATAATATAAAGTAGCTTTTGAGCTCATTTAAGTATAGAAAGGTTGGAAAGAGTGAACCGCATCAAACGACTATCCCGTTCAGTTATCTTTATCCTGCTGGGGACCAGCTTATCTGCCCTTGCTTACACCCAGTTGATCATCCCTAACCGTATGCTCTCGGGAGGAGTAGCTGGCCTCAGTGTGCTCATCAACAGCTTGACAGGTTTGCCTACTGGTACGCTAGTGCTGCTGATTAATATCCCTATTCTGATCTTGGGCTACCGCAAAATCGGTGGCAAGTTTATCGGGCTGACCATCCTCTCCGTGTTTAGCTTCTCAACGCTACTTAACATTATCCCTACACATCAGGTTGTTGACGATCTGCTTTTGGCATCCGTGTTTGGAGGCGCGCTAAATGGCCTTGGCCTCGGATTAGTCCTCAAATCAGGAGGCTCAACTGGCGGCACCGATATTATTGGTGTGATTCTAAACCGACGCTTTTCGCTTTCGATCGGCGAGGTAATGCTGGCGTTTAATGGGTTAATTGTTCTAGCCTCAGCTTTGCTATTCGACCTACAAGGGGCACTATATACTCTAATCACAATGTTTGTAACCTCGCGTACTGTAGACGCCTTACAGAACGCTCGAGATAGAAAAACAGCCCTTATTATTACGGACAAATCCGATGAAATTGCCACACAGATCCACGATCAACTGCACCGTGGCGTCACTTTCCTGCAAGGCGAAGGATCCTATCAGCATGGTTACCATAAAGTGATCATGTGTGTGCTAACCCGTTTTGAAATTGCACAGTTAAAAGAGATAGTACTGAAGGAAGATCCCCAAGCCTTTATGACTATCTCCGATACTGACGAAGTCTTGGGACGCTTTAAAGCCTTTAGTCCCTTTAAGCGACCCACGCCGTAATAAGCAATAAGACAAGTTACACCTCTGCCCTCTTTGCATATAATGTAGCAGGCCATTGCCCGGTGCAGTGGCCTATACTCAACATAGTCATGCTAACGCTCTCATGGCAAACCGGTTTGGCTATGCTTTGTACAAAGGGGGTGTTTTTTATGCTTATCTATACCGTACAGCCAGGCGATACCATCTTCCGCATCGCTATGCGATTAGGGAGCACCGTTGATTTAATCTTAGCCGCGAACGAACTGCCTGATCCTAATTTTATAACTCACGGTCAGAAACTGCTGATTCCTGTGCTAACCGGTACAGTGGTCCGCGTCCAACCTGGGGACTCCCTTTTTCAAATAGCACAACGATTTGATTTACCGGTAGAGGTAATCGCCGCCGCCAACGACCTGACGCCTCCCTACATCATTTTCCCAGGACAAACGTTGCGTATACCGTTAACTTTGGTTAATGTAACAGGTTGCATCGCTTATGAATCAACCCGCGCTAACGGTATTTGGGACACTTGGTTTAAGAGTCCCAGTAGAGCTGGATCAACTCGACTCACCTTCAATCTAGGTGGACCAGCAACTGTTCCCATTTGGTCGCCTGATGGCCGCCAGATTGCTCTGGTTAGCCCCGGTGGCACGCTATATGTAGTGGACATGACAACTCGCCAAAGTCGCATGCTACTTGCAGGGATAGGCGAATTCGCGACCTTCGCTTGGTCGCCGGACAGCGAGAGTATTGCCGTAGAAGTGCATGGACAAATTGTCCTGGTTGACGTCAATACCGCGGCAACAAGTTTTATCACGCAAGGCGAAGCTCCTACTTTCTTGCCCGGTGGAGAGAGAATTGCCTTTACTAGAGCAGCCAGCAACGGCCAGCAAATTCTTACAATCAATCTTGATGGTACAGGACTCAACTTAATTACCACTGTCAGTGGTGCTACTGCACTCTCACAACTAGAGGTAGACCCAAGCGGGCAACTTATAGCCTTTGTGCAAACTGGGCCCACAGAATCGCTAGTGCAAATCGCAGAACTCACAAGTGGCCGTGTTCTACCAACGCCCATCACCGAAGTAAGTAGAGATTTTTTCCCTCGTTGGTCTCCTGATGGTCAAATACTTGCCTACAACTCAACAATCGCGGCTGAAACGGGGCTAGTTGGGCAGATCAGGCTGGTTGATCGACAAGGCAATTTGATCGAAGACCTAACTGATACGGCTTGCTTGGGAGAACGCATAGCTTGGTCACCGGATGGCCAGTATATCAGCTATCCTAACTGCCTCAGTAGATTACCACAGATTACTTTAGTTGGTTTACATAGAAGCCCTGTGCAGATCACAGCACATGGTATTAACGTACATCCTAACTGGACCTCTAGCAGCTGCCCAGCAGGTGATGCGCCATAAATATCGCAGTCCGGCTGCCTTAATCAACAGCCGGACTTCTGCTTAGTAGCCCCTTTCCAAGCCCATTCGCCAGCAATCTAGCGCAGCAAATCGTCCGGTAGCAGGTAACCTTCTCTCTTGCTGCCAAATAGACAAGGCGGTAGAGAGCGAGGTGTCAAAAACTCCCGTTAACTGTACATCGTGTCCCGTACCTAATAGAAGTTCCTGCAACGATAGCACATCTAAACCGCGGTCACCAATCTCAAGCTCGCGCCCCCCCCAAGACTGTGCGATCCCATACGGCCAGTAGAGAATCTGCCAGTATCTGTCCCGAGGCACGTAAGCGCGGATAACTAGGCTGGCTATCTCTTTGAAAAGCCCGCACCATACGAGCAGTACGCTGATCATAGATGCCATCGGCAGGGCGTCCCAGAATCAAAGCTAGCCTCCGATTGGCTCCTACGAGCCTGTTTTGCAGTACCCAAACATCATGACCTTCATCTCCCTGCAACAGTGGCCGAGACCCGAAAGCCAGCCGTGCTGATAGAAAACGCCCAGTCAGCTGGCCAAACATCAGATATGACAAATCACAAATCTGCCAGGGCTGCCAGAGCATCATGTACTTTGCTAACCGCCGTATCCCTAACACAACTCTATTGGTAAGCATACCGTCTTCCGGCACTGATTGCAGCAACCAAGCCGGCTGCAGGCTAGAAACCCTGTTGAGCCAACGCTGCAGCACCCAGATATCACTGCCTTTACTAGTCGGCAAAGAAAGACTTAAAGTGCGGCTACCCAAGGGGTAGAAACAAAGCTCTAAGTATTTCTCTTCCACTCGCTTCACCTCCCGCTATTGCAGATTATGCGCCAGCCAAAGCCCAAGTGTTAGCCGATTTTGGGCAAAATTCAAGCCCTCAGTCAAAGAGCATAGCAGGAATGAACGCTAGTAAGCGCGAAGACATAGGTAAACCATATATTGAGCCCAATGGCGTCGACGGGATAATGCAACTCTTGCTGCATTATTTCGTATCTATAATCATAAACATACTAAGGTAAAAGAAGGAGGTTTTTTGAATGAAGGAAGTACAGGTATGCGTTGATCTAGGAACCAAGGCTACATTCTTTGGACTCGGTCTACTGGCCTCGAAAAAAATGCGCCCCTACGCAAAGTATTTCATCGTAGGAGGCCTTGCCTTGTCGGCTGCACCGGTAGTCATGCAGTTAGTTGAAAAAAACAAACTCAACCGTATCAAACCGAAAGAAGAGGTAGAAGAGGTTGCACTAGAGTGCGAAGAATCCTGCTGCTGCGAAGGTAGAGCTGCAGAAGATACTGAAGCTGTTGATGCAACCGAGACTGACTGCACAGATGAAGCTGATTGTGCAGATGAAGTAACAGAACCCTGTACAAGTGAGTGTCAAGAAGAGCAAACGAACTGCGTCTGCCCAGAGGCAGAACCCGAAGTTTAATTACTCCTAAAATGAAAGTAGGCTATCAGCGCGAGATAGCCTACTTTTATTTTCCGTATTTCTTATTCAAAATCCTAGCCTCAGAACTTACACCCTAACTTCTCGTTCTCTCGCCTAGCGCCAAAATCTCCTGCAATACTAACTCACGTCGCTCAGCAACGCGCCGAAAATCCATCTGGGGCACATAAAGCGACTCGAGATAGGCGTGGTTTTGGTGAGCCCTCACGATAAAGGCAATAGCCTCTGCTAATGCTGCCTGATAGGCGTCCCGCAATCCCGCCAAATCGTTGACATAAGGGGCTAGCTTATCACAATCCACATAATTAAGTGTATCAATAACTATATCCCCTACTGCACAGGAAATGACATGAGGTTCACTAGCATTACAGATAGTAATACCAAGCTTGGGAATGAGCACATGGTCTATACGTTCTGGATCAAGGGCGCAGTGATACACTTCAACATCATAATTTCGCTGTTGGGCAGCCGCTAGTACTTTACTGATAATAGTCGTGCGGCCGGTACCCGCAGTCCCTCGTATGAGCACTCTTGTTGTCGACCCGGCCACAAGGGTTGGCAGGTGATTAACTAACCCTTGTGGTGTGATAGCACTAGCAAACAAGTGACGCTCGCGAGCAGGCTGTAGACAAGGACTTGCATTTCCCAATAGCTCCTGTATGGTGATAGCTGCTACCCTATTGAGCCCTACCAGATCAAGAGCGCCTAACTCTCGAATGTAAGATTCTATCTCATCATTTAGCTCTCGTGCTAGCCGCAAATAAGCATAAGCACGCCGAAAGAGGAAACTGCTTCTATTTACGCCTGCCTGTACCGCATCCCGGTTGTGCTGGAGAGCTATCTCGTCCCAATAATCGGCAAGATCAATTACCGACTCAACTACCCCTGGATGCTTAGGATCAATTACATGAGGAGCCGTACCGTCAACCATGAACACTCCCAAACTGGGTATATATATGCCATCCAACGAGTTGCTATCCGATGAGCAATAATACTCTTCTAGTGAATACCCGTAGCCAAGCAGCTGCACAGCTATCTGGCGCATGAAACTTGACTTCCCCGTACCTGGACCACCCTTCAGAATATACGTCTTAGCACTTTCGCCGCTCACTACTTGTTCATAGAAGGAATAAAAGCCATATCCCGTATTTCCGCCGAGGAACATCTTACGAATGCGTGTCATCATGCCACCCCTCCAGTCGAACGATTCCCTACATGCTATGCCCCATACAAAACAACTGATACACTCAAAGGCGTTAGCTTCTGCCAAGACTTGAGCTTTGTATAGAACCACTTTCTAGTAGGCACCTTACCGACTATGTTAGAATAAGCACGTGGAGTAAAATAGCTTAGGCGCATGGGAGGTGTACACTTGATTGTGGGAGTTTGTCTGCTAACATTACGGTTACATTCAACGCACTCTCTGAAAGAAAAACGCTCAGTTATTAAACGACTTGTTGCACGTATGCAGAATCAGTTAAACGTTAGTGTTGCGGAAGTAGACGCTCATGATATCTGGGGAAAGGCAGTCATTGCCTTAAGCACTGTCAGCCTTAGTGAGGAAGTAATACGTGGTATTTTCCAGCAGGCAGAAACTCTAACTGAGCAGGTGCCTGGTGTGGAGTTAATAGATGTTTCTGTTTCATTACTATAAATGAGAGCACTAGCGGGGTGATAAGATGCAAAAAGTCGTCGATTTGTTGGCAAGCCTACTAAGCGATGAGTCACTGCTTTCAGGCACCATCAGCAGTCCGAGAGATAAGAAATCTCCGGTCACTAAAGTCAGTACCAGACCAATGTTACTGCGAGATCGCTTGCTGTATCAGTTTACATATCATGAGGCAAAACGTGTCACTCATCGTAACCTTGACCAAACAGAAAGCCAAGCTGAAATAACTGCCCTACTAAAGCAGCACTTTAATCAAGCTCAGTTATTCACGCAGCAGGCTGATTACCATATTTTTGTGAACGCCAATGGGAAAGCCAAAGTCTTAACGCGGCCACCTAGCAAGCAAGGCACTACCAGCACACACAACCGCAGCAAACATTACATCATACCTAACGATCAACCTTGTTCTTTTTTGACTCGGCTGGGTGTTATGAATAAACGAGGTCAAGTGTTACCATCTCGCATGGGTAAGTTCAAGCAGGTCAATCGTTTTTTGGAGATGGTAGCCGATGTGGTTGACTACCTATCTACTGATCGAGAGCTATGCATCGTTGATTTTGGCTGCGGCAAATCATATCTTACCTTCGCCCTTTACCATTATCTGCACGAAATAAGAAATCTCAACGTGCAGATTATCGGCCTAGATCTGAAGGAAGAAGTAGTACGCCACTGTAACGATATTGCCCAAGATCTCAAATGGCCCAAGCTTCGTTTCTGGGCAGGCGATATTAAGGATTATCAGCACAGGGAAAGCGTCGATATGGTCGTCAGCCTGCATGCCTGCGATACAGCTACCGATATTGCTCTAGCCAAAGCGGTAGAATGGCAGAGTCAAGTTATCCTGTCCGTACCTTGCTGTCAGCATGAGCTTCTACGACAGATCGAAAATACTGCCATGCGCCCGCTCATTAAACACGGAATTCTCAAGGAACGTCTAGCAGCTTTAGTAACTGATAGCCTACGCGCATCAGCCCTAGAAGTAGCAGGATATAACGTGCAAGTTTTGGAATTCGTGGAGACAGAACATACGGCTAAGAATCTGCTCATCCGTGCTGTCCGACCAAGCCAACCAAAAGATACGCAGCAAGCAAAAAAAGAATATGTGACCTTTCGTGATGCCTGGTCAATCAGAAACCCCTTCATTGAAAAAGCTTTTGGGCACCTTCTGCAAGAGTGAATTGAAACCTACTTGCTGCCTGAGTTGCCTCTGTCAAGTTGACTGGAGAAATAACAAGAGTGCTTGCTTCTTAGGACAAATTCCTGAGGAGCCTTTTTCTTTTGCAGAGTCAGTTGGCTAATATTCATAATAGATATTCTTCCGCTACAACTATTTACACGTATACATTATACGTATACAATTGTACTGACGAACTTTGTTATTTAATTAACAATGTCTTACATGGAAGAGAGGTGTGAAGAGATGACATCAATCTACGTCTGTATCGGTAGTGGTTGCCATTTGAAAGGTTCCTATCAGATCATCGACAAGCTGAAGAAGCTGCTTGCATCTACCGAAACACCAGGAGAGATCAAACTCGCGGCCTCATTTTGCCAAGGTTGTTGCACAGAGGGTGTTGTAGTCAAGATCAACGATGAGCTAATCAAGAATGTTAGTCCCGATAATATTACGGCCATTTTTGAGGAAAAGGTGCTGAAGCGCGCATGAACACCCCCATCACGACTCTAAAAGCCAAGTGCCGAGACTGCCACCGTTGTATCCGCGCTTGCCAGGTGAAAGCCATCAGTTTGCGTTCAGGACAAGCCAATGTGGTACCAGAATTATGTATTAGTTGCGGCTTATGCGTTGAAGCTTGCCCTCAGAAAGCAAAGACGGTTGTCTCTCAAAGCGACGAGGTCTTAGCGTTACTAGGCGCAAAAGAGAATGTTATC
>DIPA01000066.1:26052-28755 GCA_002427055.1 Firmicutes bacterium UBA5500
AATGTTATCGTAAGCTTAGCACCCTCCTATGCTGTCGCCTATGCGGAATATACACCAGAGCAAGTAATAGCCGGGCTACGCAAGCTTGGTTTTTCTAGGATAGAAGAAACGGCTCTCGCTGCTGAAGCAGTAGCCGCGCATTACTGCCAGACTTTACAAACCAGTAAATCTACAGTAATCTCATCGTGCTGCCCAGCAATTGTAAACTTGTTGGAAATATATTTTCCTGAACTAATGCCCCTATTATCTGATTCAGCGTCACCCATGGTCATTCATGGCCGCTCTTTGCGTGCTCGCTATCCGAAAGCAAAAGTTGTGTTCATTGGTCCCTGTATTGCCAAAATACAAGAAGCTAGCAGACCAGCTGCTAGCGGTGCAGTTGATGCAGTGCTTACGTTCGAGCAATTAGACTCCATGTGGAGCAAATTGGGCATAAATCCAGCAGAACTGGCACCTATGGCACCCGACATGGCAACCCAGACGGCTACCATTTATCCTTTGAGTCGAGGCATTCTCTCAACAGCCGGTTTACAGGCCGATGCACGGCCGGAATGCCTGGCTGTAAGCGGGCTTGACTCTTGTATTGAGGTATTCAAGGAACTGGCTAAGGGACAAATACAGCCAAACTTCATCGAAGCTCTCGCCTGTCGCGAAGGCTGCATAGACGGACCAGGCATCAGTAAACAGCAAAGCGCAGCGAAAAAGCGCGCACGCCTAATAGCTTATCACCAAGAGAGACAGAAAAGAGAAACAAGCAATCAACAAAACGCGAGGCCAATAGCCACCCCCGACAACCTGCCGCGGGCAGAATACCAATCTCGCTCACCCGAGCTAGCAACACCAACAGAAGCAGAGATTCGTGCTATCCTGGTGCAGATTGGTAAGCATACCCCAGAGGATGAAAGCAACTGCGGTGGTTGTGGTTATTCATCATGCCGAGATAAGGCAATCGCCACTTATCGGGGATTGGCTGAACTAGAGATGTGCGTTCCTTACATGCGGGCGAAATTCGAGTCTCTTTCTCACATTGTAGTAGACTCCTCATTGAACGCCATTATTGTAGTAACCAAAGATTTGCTAGTTCATCAGCTTAACCCTATGGCCGACAGGCTTTTTAATAGAAACAAACTAGAAACCAAGGGGCAGCATTTGGCGCTTTTTATTGACCCAACAAACTTCGCAGAAGTGGCTGATAGTGGACATGCCTTGCACAAGCAAGTTGACTATCCCGAGCTGAAGTTATTCACGAGCCAAATCATCTATCCTTTGCCTGATTACGGCTTAGTCATCGGCATCATCAGCGACATCACTGAGTTAGAAAATAAGAAACAAGAACTAGACAAGAAGCACCGGGCCACTGCTTCTAGAGCCAGAGAAGTCATCCGTAACCAGATGAAATTGGCACAAGAAATCGCAGGACTTTTGGGAGAAGCAACGGCTGAAACTAAAGCAACACTGCTCGAACTCATTGCCTCTGTAGAAGAGGTTGATGAGCTATGAAGCTAGCAGCTGAAGTAGGTATTGCCAAACTCTGCAAATACCAAGAAGAACTCTGCGGTGATGCTACATGCATTGTCAAGACACCCGGTGAAACAACCGTTGTGCTATCTGATGGCTTAGGTAGCGGAGTAAAAGCTAATATCCTGGCTACTCTTACTACACATATCGCTAGCGGGCTACTTAAGCGCAAAGTATCTATCGAGCATGTCATGAGCACTATCGCCGATACCTTACCAATCTGCAAAACGCGTGAGATTGCCTATTCTACTTTAGCAATTCTGCAAATTAGCAATGATGGCCAAGCGAAACTATTTGAGTACGATAATCCAGAAACGATACTTTTTCGCAACGACGAACCGCTCAAATTGGAACGCCAGGAGAGCTTAATCAACGGCCAACGCGTGAAGCAAACAGCTTTCCAAGCGCAAGAAGGCGATGTCATTCTCATGGTTTCAGATGGCATCATTCATGCAGGCATTGGTGGCTTGTATGATCTCGGTTTAGGGCAGGACGGTCTGTTGGAGCATTTCACCGACCCGTGTAGTTCGGGCGAGAACTGTGAACAACTTGCTGACCGCGTGATCAACCTCGCTACCGCTTGCTATCTTTCACGCCCGGGTGATGACTGTACTGCCGTTGCCATCAAGATACGGCCACCCCAACAAGTGACTGTTCTTACGGGGCCGGCCCTTAACCCAAAGAACGATACTGAAATGGTGCGACAGCTTCTAGCGAATTCAGGGAGCTACGTTGCTGTCTGTGGTGGGACAACGGCTCAAATTGTCAGCCGCGTTACTGGTCGAGAGCTCAGTACGAGCACAGACTATGTAGATCCACGCGTCCCTCCAGTTGGGAACATTGAAGGCATAGACTTGACTACTGAGGGAATCTTAACTCTCAACCTTTGCTATCAACTGCTACGAGAAGCCGCCGAAGGAGAAGAATTACCACGTCGCAATGATGGAGCTACCCTCCTAGCAAAACAACTATGGAATGCAGAAGAAGTTAAGTTTTTAGTGGGGCGTGCGCAAAACGCTGCCCATGCCAATTTAGAACAACTAGTGCATCTTGCCCCTCGGGCATACGTAGTTGATAGAATCGCTAAAGTACTGTCTAGACGCAACATTGAAGTTGAAGTCGTCTATTACTAAGAGACAGAGAGCTGAAATTACTTTATCTAGAGGAGGAATTAGTGTGCGGCCT
>DIPA01000117.1:0-149 GCA_002427055.1 Firmicutes bacterium UBA5500
AACTGCGGCACTATCTCCCTCCTCTTGCCCCTTAGTACTTTCTGCAAAATTTGCCATACCTACTATTCTTAGCCGTCAACAGGCCAAATTCCTGCCGCATCGGCACTGAAACAAGGGGAGGGTTCAAGACCACTGAAGAAGTGCCTTTC
>DIPA01000117.1:244-4741 GCA_002427055.1 Firmicutes bacterium UBA5500
CCACTGAAGAAGTGCCTTTCAACTTAGGCAAAGGGCGTGCGTCATACGTTAAAGCGCGTTGGGGCCCTAAATAATGGGTGCTTAGACATCGCCCGATTAAAGACAGCCAACTGTTTGAGCTAGGGCGAGTTTTGGCTGTCTCAGGCGGTGGCTAAGCACCTACATCGAGTCAGCTAGGCCACTAGCGTGCGAGTATGACCACGACCTCTATCAGCAATCTCGGAGGGTTCTTCATTTCAGTGTATCTGTTTCCATGTTGTCTTAGGCGCCGTTGGCTGTGACGCGGCCATCGATCATCTGGTGCAACTACTCGCAAAATAGTCACATCCCTGGCCTCGCCCCAAACCGTTTTTTCATTGGAAATTAATCCTTAATATTTTTTTTTACCTCTTGCAGGAGTTACTACCCAGAGCATTGAATACTTCTGGCTAACAAGTTGTCGCTTCAAGGCTTACATGTGTCGGCCGAGTGTAAGCTTTGGGATGACGACTTTCTATTATCCAAAAAGAGGAGTTTGACAGCATGAAGCAAAGAACTGGTTTCCTAATCCTGGTATCGGTTCTCATCATCGCCTTATCCCTTGCTGGTTGCACACCGGGCGGCGGTGGCCGAACTGACAAAGTCGTCCGTATTGCACAGTGGAATCCGCCAACAGGCATGTTCCATCCAGAGCTATTAACCAGCGATTACGATGGTAATGTAGCTGATTTGATCTATGAGACATTGGTTAGTTTTACTCCCAGCTTCGAATATGAGCCTGCTCTGGCTGCTAGTTGGGATATTTCTGACGACAATCGTAGTGTTACCTTCCATCTACAACCGGAAGCAAAATGGCATGACGGTCAGCCTGTAACAGCTGAAGACGTAAAGTTTTCGCTCATGTTTGTTGGGCATAAGGATTACACCGGACCGCGCTATTCCAATGTTAGCAGTATTGTCGGTATGGACGCTTGGCATACCGGAGCCGCCGATGATGTGGCAGGTATTGAAATTATTGACGAAAAGACCATCAAAATTACCACTATTGAGCCCTATGGTCCTTTTCTCTATAGCATTGGTGGACGCTATGTATTGCCCAAACATATCTGGGGGGCTGTAGATGTCGCCACAGCCGATCAGCAACGTGAGTTATTAGAGAACCCTGTAGGCAGCGGCCCCTTTGTCTTTAAAGAATTCGTCAAAGATCAGTACGTTGCTACTACAGCTAACGCTGATTACTGGGGCGGCAAGCCAAAAGTAGACGGGGTTGTCATTCAAGCAGTTTCTCAGGATACTGCACAAGCGCAACTGATCAAGGGCGAAATTGACATTATGGATGTTAGTGATTTTAACCCGACCGCTGTCCAGGCGCTAGAAGATGCAAAAGTTCAACTGAAAACAGCCGGTTTAGTTGCAGTACAATATATGGGCATTAACCACAAAATGCCGGAATTCCAGGATAAACGGGTGCGCCAGGCCTTAGCCCACGCCATTAACCGCCAAAGCATCGTTGATGATCTGCTTTATGGGCGTGGCAACGTGGCAGATAACCCCCTGCCCAAGACAATTTGGGCTTATCCTGGCGATGAGTTCATCAAGCACTACAACTACGACTCTGCCAAAGCTATTGAACTATTCAAAGAAGCTGGCTATACCTACGAGAACAACGTGATGAGCAAAGATGGTAAGCTGGTAAAATGGACCTTGAAATACCCTGTAGGCAACAAAGTGCGTGAAAAAGCTGCCGAGTTGATTCAGCAGAACTTGAAGGATATCGGTATTGAGGTTGAGCTTCGTATGATGGAGTTCCAGACACTATCGGAAGCAGCCTCCAGCGGCGATTTCGAAATGTTCCTGATGGGCATGGGCACTAGCTTTGATGCCGACCAGCTATACATTTGGGGCCCTGGCTCTACTTTCAACTACTCAGGCTGGAGCTCTCAGAAGAGCTTAGATTTGCTTAACCAAGGCGTCAGCGTGGTAGACATTGAAGAACGCAAACCCATTTATAAAGAGTGGGCAATGTACATGAACGACGAGATGCCCTGGATTTGGCTTTATAACTGGGATGGAGGTATTGCCGTTACCGAAGATCTGCAGAATGTGCAGTTCTATGCAGGCGGCAGTTACTATAACATCGTTAATTGGGAATTCAAATAGGCTACACAAGCAGAAAACCCTCTAAATGAGGGTTTTCTGCATATTCCGATGGGGACATTCCTCCGCCTTACGCATGCGGACCCGCGTGGTCCAGAAACACGCATTGTTTCCTCTACCTTTGCTGAAGGGAAAACACTGCAGAGGTGTGTCCCCTATCCTTTAAAGGAGGTGTGCACTGTTGGCAAACTATTTAACCAGGCGCTTGCTACTCATGGTTCCGGTGATTGTCGGTATCTCTATCATCGTTTTCCTTCTGATCAACATCGCGCCCGGTGACCCCTATCGCGCTATGTTAGAAACTAACCCCAATATCACGGCAGAAGACTATGAGAACATGTTGCGCTCTATTGGGTATTACGATCCTTTGCCCGTCAAATACCTCAAATGGGGTTCCGAGGTACTTTCAGGCAACCTAGGCTACTCAATCGATAGTAAGGAGCCAATCGCCTCATTGCTGCCTAGGCGGCTAGCTAATACGCTGGCGTTATCGTTACCGGCGTTAATTCTCAGCACCTTGATTGCTGTCCCTCTGGGCGTGCTTTCGGCTACGCGCCAATATTCGCGCCTAGACTATTTCTTATCGATTCTAGCCTTTATTGGCGTTTCTATACCGGCGTTTTTTCTGGCCCTATTGTTCATCAAGTTCATTGCCTTTGATCTAGGTTGGTTCCCTATGCAGGGTATGGCCAGTGTCATGAAAGGCTACAGTGGTTTTCGCCTGCTGCTCGATCGCCTTTACCACTTGGTGCTGCCGGTCACTGTGCTGACATTGGTGCAAGTAGCCTCACGTATGCGCTACACCCGTTCAGCCATGCTGGAGGTAATTCGACAAGACTATATCCGTACGGCCCGTGCCAAAGGACTATCTGAGAAGCGAGTTATCTACAAACACGCCTTGCGCAACGCCTTAATTCCGGTGATTACCGTGTTAAGCATGTCGCTCGGGTCGATTCTTTCGGGAGCCGTACTCACTGAAACGGTTTTCATGTGGCCTGGTATGGGAACTATGGTCTATCGTGCCATCGGTAACCGCGACTATCCTGTTGTTATGGCAGGAACGATGGTGTTGGCGATAGTCATGTTGTTCGCTAATCTGTTAGCTGATGTGATGTATGCCGTAGTCGACCCACGTATCAAATACGACTAGTTAGGAGGTAGCTCATTGTCTAGAACAGCAAACAAAGCGGCGAATGAAAGCGGGCTATCTCCCCTTAGGGTAGCCTGGATTCGCTTTAAGAAGCATAAACTGTCCCTATTTGCCGCAGGTGTAATCTTGTTTCTCATCCTGCTGGCACTGACTGCTCCCCTGATTACGCCTTACGAGCGCGATGCCGTTGACCCCAGCCAACGCTTTAGCAAGCCTTCAGCCAAGCACTGGCTGGGCACTGATGATATGGGGCGCGACGTATTGACTCGCTTAATCTATGGCGCACAAGCATCGCTCGCAGTCGGTTTGGTTTCCACCGGTATCTCGATTCTGATAGGAGTTACCTTAGGTGCTATTTCTGGTTACTTTGGTGGCGTCGTTGATAACCTGATTATGCGCCTAGTAGATATTTTCATGTGCTTTCCCTTTTTCCTCATGGCTATCGTGATGGCAGCCGTCCTTGGGCCCGGTATTCGCACTGTCATGCTGGTTTCCGGCGTTCTTAGTTGGCCGGGGTTGGCCCGTATTGTTAGAGCAGAAGTGCTGGCTATCAAGCAACGCGAGTTCATCGAGGCAGCACGGGCTCTCGGACTTTCTGCGCCCAGTATCATCTGGCGCCACATTTTGCCCAACGTTTTTGCCGTGCTGGTAGTATATGCAACGCTGGGTATTGCCGGCGGCATCTTGGGTGAAGCCGGACTGAGCTACCTCGGCCTAGGAGTCAAGGCGCCACAACCCAGTTGGGGCAACATGCTACACATGGCTCAGAACTTCACCGCCTTAACCAGTTATCCTTGGCTCTGGGTTCCGCCCGGACTCATGATCCTGTTAACAGTGTTATCGATCAACGTCTTGGGAGACGGCTTACGCGATGCCCTCGATCCCAAACTGAGACAATAGGGGGTGAAATCGATGGCATTATTAGAAGTAGAAGATTTACATGTAGGCTTTCTGGCAGATGGACGCCTAGTACCGGCAGTACGCGGTGTCAGCTTTCAAATTGAGCCGGGCAAAGTACTCGGACTGGTTGGCGAATCGGGCTGCGGTAAGAGTGTTACCAGCTTAGCCATCATGCGCCTGCTGCCTAAGCCACATGGCCAGATTAGTGATGGCCAGATTATGTTCGATGGGACTGATATTCTCTCACTAAGTGAAGATAACATGCGCAACATCAGGGGGAACGCCATCTCGATGATTTTTCAGGAACCGAT
>DIPA01000117.1:4821-5039 GCA_002427055.1 Firmicutes bacterium UBA5500
ATGATTTTTCAGGAACCGATGACGGCGCTCAACCCGGTGCTCACCATTGGCGAGCAAATTGGCGAGGTATTGGAAGTGCATAAGAGTATGCCACTCAAGAGCGAGGCCAACCGCAAGCGTTGCGTTGAACTTTTAGCAATGGTTGGTATCCCTCGCCCCGAAGCAATAGCGCAGGAGTATCCTCACCAACTATCTGGCGGCATGCGTCAGCGCGTGAT
>DIPA01000117.1:5105-10321 GCA_002427055.1 Firmicutes bacterium UBA5500
GGCGGCATGCGTCAGCGCGTGATGATTGCTATGGCTCTTGCTTGCGATCCTCGCCTGATAATAGCCGATGAGCCTACCACTGCTCTCGACGTTACCATTCAGGCGCAAGTGCTTGACCTAATGCGGCAGCTTAAGGAAGAACTGCGTACAGCTGTGCTGTTCATTACCCACGACCTTGGCGTCATTGCTGAAATGGCCGATGAAGTGGCCGTTATGTATGCGGGAAAGATTGTCGAGCAGGCACCGGTGCGTACCTTGTTCCAAGATCCGCAGCATCCGTATACTATCGGCCTCATGCGATCACGTCCGGCGCAGATGAAGAAAGGCGAAACACTTTACTGCATACCGGGTATGGTGCCTAGTGGTGAAGACATGCCACCGGGCTGCGCCTTTGCTCCTCGCTGCGAACATGTGTGNNCCGCTCGCTGCTCTCAATATTCTTTATAATTATTTATATCACTGACTGGGCGCCCTGTAAAATAAATAACAGAGCCAAAACGATCAGCATGAGAGTGCAGCCAGGCCAGGCAGATACCCATAGTGACGGTTGGGCCTCAGCATCAAGTGCGCTGTGTGCTGGCGAAAGGGGGCGACCGCGCATGACTACCCCACTCATCACAGTGAAAAATCTGAAAACATGGTTCCCTATCACGGGCGGTGTCTTTTCCCGGCGCATAGGTGATGTAAAGGCCGTCGATGGCGTGAGCTTTCATATTAACAGGGGTGAGATATTTGGCCTGGTGGGCGAATCGGGCTGCGGAAAGTCGACCATTGGGCGCAGCGTTTTGCGCTTACTCAAGCCGACCGCCGGACGAGTAACCTATGAGGATACCGTTCTCTTCGACGTTGAAGCCAGAGAGCAAATTTCGGCAAAGCAAATGCGCCTGCTCAGGCGCAACATGCAGATTATTTTTCAAGACCCCTTCGCTTCCCTCGACCCACGCATGAATGTGGGCTCGATAGTCGCCGAGGGTCTGAGCGCCCATCGCATTGCGACTGGGCAGGCGGCTCTCGAGCAAGCCCAAGAATTGCTCTATCTCTGCGGGTTGCCGGCCAGCGCTGTCAATAAGTATCCCCACGAGTTTAGCGGTGGGCAACGCCAGCGCATTTCCATCGCACGCGCCTTGGCTTTCCACCCCGATTTCATCGTGGCAGATGAACCCATAGCAGCGCTCGACGTCTCCATTCAAGCTCAAATTCTAACTCTGATGCAAGAGCTGAAGGAGAAACTCAAGCTGACGTATCTGTTCATCTCCCATGACCTTGGTGTGGTGCGTTACTTCTGCGACCGTATAGCCGTAATGTATTTGGGTAACTTTGTTGAGACTGGTACTAGTGAGCAGATTTTCGCTAATCCGCTACACCCGTACACCAAAGCTTTGCTTTCAGCGGTGCCCAATACCGAGCTAGGGGCGCGTCGTCAGCGTATTATTCTACAAGGGTCAGTCCCTAGTCCGGCCAACCCGCCGTCTGGCTGCAAGTTCCACACACGTTGCCCGATGGCCAGGCCGCAATGTGCCAATAGCAAACCGGAGTTAGGGGAGCTAGAGCCCGGCCATACCGTGGCTTGTCCCTTTGCTGAACAGCAATGAAGCAAGACTATCGGTACCGGCCTAAGGTGAACCGCGCGCATAACGACCTAGAGGACGAGCAGCGCCGTATCACCTGGCGAGAGTTTCTTTTGCTGTGTGGCGCTATGTACCGGCAGGTGTTGCCCGGCATGCTGCTTTTGGCCGGCGCAATCGTCCTCGCGATCATGCTACTAACCTAACCTGAGCCAGGGACGGAGTTAGAGCTTGCCAGTTCCTCTCTCCCCACGTTAAGGCCACGTGTTCCTGTTGGGAAGCACGTGGCCTTCTTAATTAAGCTAAATGGTGAGTTCTATAGGTTTTCGTTTTGCAGCGCATCCACAATGTTCTCTTGCCTCACCCTTCGCATAACAGATGCGTTAGTTGCAAACACAATCAAGAATACGCCGCCCATAGCAATCAGAGTGCTGCGTAGGGGCAAAGTGAAACTCAGAACCACTCCCTCGATAATGCTGCGGTAGATCAGATAGGTAACGCCATAGGCTATCGGTAAGCCGTAGATAACCGCCTGCAGCGCATACAGGCCACATTCATAATGCATCATCTTATTGAACCCTCGTGGCGCCATGCCGACCGATTTCAACATAGCGAACTCTCGTCTGCGCAGTTGAATGTTGGTAAAAACCGTATTGAACACATTGGCAACAGCGATTAGCGATATCAAGACGATAAAGCCATAGCAGAATACATTGATGATTGTTAGAGTGTTACGATCGTGAGCACTAGCCGCAGAGAGATCAGTAAGAGAAGCTGTATCATAGGACTCTGTTACTAGCAGGCTCTGCATGGTAGCATAAGCCGCGGCATGATCCTTTGCCTTAAAGTTCATGTGTGTCGTTGCCAGCGCAGCGTGCTCTGCAAAGGCTTTCCAATGATACTCAGGCATAATCAGGATCAGGTAATTACCGAAGATAGTGTCAGCGCCAAAGGGATTTTGTTCAGTAAAGGCGTCAATCTGCACCGCTATCAGGTCAGCATCTGGATGTAGCTCTAACGCTAGTTTGGTTGATTGATGCTTGCTAAAAAGGGAGTTAACAACATATTTCTCTTCACTATAGTCACGCCAAGTAAGGCTGTCGTAAGCAATAGCTTTGGGCGTTCCAGGCTCGAAATAAGCAATAGGATCCACACCGGCTTGTTGGGCGAATTCCTTAAAGGCCTCGTCGGGAAGAAAGCAATTGATGTTAACCGTTTGGTAATCGCCGCCCAGCATTGCTTCACCATGTTGTTCTATGAATCTCGCGTCTAGCTTCTTATTAAATAGTGCCTCGGGGATTGTTGTTGTCGCCATTAGGGTAGTATAGCGTACACTTTTGCTGACCTCGGGAACGGCAGAAAGTTGAGCATAAATGTTATCTAGATCGGCCCTTGTTGCTTGCTGGTCACTTGCATAGTAAATGTCGCTCGAAGGCTTGTCAAAGACGACCCCCGTACCTGCCTTCAAGTAGTCGGTGAAGGCCGTGGCGCTAATAAACAAAACTATACTCAATGCTAGAGAAACGATGGTGCTCTTATGCCTACCTTTTTGGCGCTTGAAATTCTTGCGCGCCAATATCCCTGGTAAACCAAAAAGCTTGCCTGTCAGCCAAGATGTTCGCACCTGCTTGGGGCGCACTGCAATGTCGCGCGTCTGGCGAATGGCCTCAATTGGTGTTAATTTATTGGCTCTGCGTGCCGGAATAGCCGCGGAAATAAGCACTGTTAGCAATGCAAGAACCGCCGCAATCCCAATCGCAGGAAGAGAGACAACTAGAACAAGTGGAACACCTGCATTCATCGTAACAGTATCAAACATATTACCGATATAATGCAGGGTTACATCTATACCAAAGAGTCCTGACAAAATGCCCAGTGGAATACCGATCAGACTCACAAAGAAAGCTTCATAATATATTGATTTACGCAGTTGTGCTTTTGTGGCGCCAATGGAGGCCAGCAAGCCGAATTGCTTACTACGTTCACTCACTGAAATAGCAAAAGCATTATAAATAAGTGAAATGGAGCCGAACATAATCAGCGCAATTAAAATGGCAGCCAATGAGTAAAGTACACTCAAGTAATTTTCAAGAGCAGATATCCCTAAGAACATAAGCAAGGAGCTATTTGTCTCCGTACCATAATCAGCGAGATGTCTTTTGATAAAGTCGTAAACTTCGGTTGGCTTGTGCAACCTAACATAGCAGTCGTAATTGTCTGTTACTGAAGTAGCAGTATCGGCTTTGGTAATAGCAGTGTAACCGGGAGCCATACGCCCTTCAAACCGTGGACGCTCGCAAATGCCAACGACTGTGTAGGTGCGTGCCTGATTGATCACCAGCTTCTCTGACTCACCATCTAGGTAGGCATGACATTGACTAAGCTCATATCCTTCTGAAACACGCTTGCCAAGGTTCAGCGTCAATGTATCACCAATACGGCATTCAACGCCACCATTGTAGGCCAAATGCTGAGGCAGTAGTAGCTCAGTATCAGTTTGTGGTAGCCGTCCCGCTAAGACATGGAGAGGCAGCGTCTCATATAGAGCATCTGAAAAACCAGCCACAAATAGATACGGCATATCCTTGTTTTTACTGTCTTTTAGTCTGGCATAGCCGATATTCTGCATGCTGGCTAAACTACTGACTTCACTATTCTGCTGCAGCACAGACACATCAGCAGCCGACATGTCATGCGCCAGCGCGTGCCAGTCGCCAGTAGTGGCCTTTGTCGACTCCAGCATGTAACTCTGCAGACTCACAATGAGGGTAGCCACGGCCGTAATCATGGCAGTGGAGAGAATAATTCCAATAATAGTCACCAGGGTCCGCGTCCTATTTCGTTTTAGCGTTTGCAGCGTCACTTTGCTAAAGACATTCATCGGCGTAGCACCTCATCCCGAGCGATGCGGCCGTCTTCAATGGCGATTATCCTGTTGGCCTGTAAGGCAATATTCTCGTTATGGGTGATCACGATCAGCGTTTGGTGATACTTCTGGTTGGAAAGCTTGAGCAACTCCACAATTTCGTGGCTGCTCTTGGAATCAAGGTTGCCTGTCGGCTCGTCAGCCAGCACGATGGCTGGAGCATTAATCAACGCCCGACCGATGGAAACGCGCTGTTGTTGACCACCGGAGAGCTGATTCGGCAAATGACCCGTGCGATCTTCCAGCTTGAGCACGGCCAGTAATTCCTGCAAACGTTGCTGATTGACCTTCCTGCCGTCCATGAGCACAGGAAGTGTCATGTTTTCTACTACATTAAGCACCGGAATTAGGTTGTAGAATTGGTAAATCAGGCCGACCTGTCTACGACGGAAAATGGCCAATTGTTCCGCGTTCTGTGCGTATACATCTGTACCATCTAGATACACCTTACCGGAAGTAGGGGTGTCAACGCCGCCTAGAATATGCAGCAATGTTGACTTCCCCGACCCCGAAGGCCCGACGATGGTAACAAACTCCCCCTTTTGCACTGAAAAAGAAACATGATCTAGTGCTGTTACTTGGTTATAACCTTTGCCATATGTTTTACAGAGGTCTTCTACTCTTAAGATTTCCATACTGCTCCTCCTGTCCTATCCTTGCTACTTCTAGTTTAGCTGAGCAAGGTGACAGACTCATGACTTCTAAATAACAGATTCGTCACTTAA
>DIPA01000117.1:10408-12166 GCA_002427055.1 Firmicutes bacterium UBA5500
GAATTGCTTACGTAAAACCGCAGGGTAAAGCGGGTGCCGCCCTCCGGTCGGTTTTCAACCTTGATTGTGCCATTCTGGGCAGTTACAATACTGCGGGCCAGAGCTAACCCAATGCCTACGCTTTGCGCACTTGCATTTTTGCCCTTATAGAAGCGCTCAAACAGATGTGGCAAATCTGCAGGGTCGATACCCTTTCCGTTATCGCTAATCACAATTTCGGTGTAAATGGCATTTGCTTTGGCAGTTACGGCAATTGTGCCGCCTACTGGTGCGTGCTCTAGACAGTTCTTAATGATATTGCCCAAGGCCTCGCACGACCAGGCCAAGTCTCCCGTATAACTCACTTCGACAGGCACTTCTACCACCAAGTGCTGCTCCCGTAGTTCCATGGCAATAGCAAAGGGGGCCGCCGCTTGCTGCATCAATTCATGTACCGAGACCTGTTCCTGTTGAAAGACAACTGCGCCGGCATCAATCTTAGCCATCTTTAACAGAGCCTCAATCAGCCAGTCGACGCGAGTGAGCAACTGTTGCAGTTCTTGTGCCAACTGTAGGCGACGGGCTTCGCTCAATTCACTCTGTCGCAGCATAGTAACGATCAAGTTCAACGACGTTAAAGGTGTTCGTAATTGATGAGAGATATCAGCAATGGCATTCGTGAGCAAGACCTTGTCTTGCTTAAGCGCGTCGGCTTGCTCGCGCAGCCGCACAGTCATCTTCGCCAGCTGGCTATGCAGAATGGCTAATTCCCCTTCTGCATAAGTGGCCAAATCGAAACGCTCATCGCCATGCAAAACATGGTCTAGTTCTAAACTAAGCTGTGCTAGCAGTGCATAGCGCCGCTTAGTGAATATGAAAAATAACGCTATCAAGACCAAACAGACTGCCAGCACTAGTTGGCCGGTAGTCGCGCTTACCCTAAAAGCGGCTGATGCAAAAACAATTGTTAGGCCCAGTAGCAGCGATGCGAAACGTCTAATTTCTGCATTACGGAAGAAGCCCATCTCAGTTGCCTACCTTATAGCCAATACCACGTACGGTCTGAATAAGTGTCGGGTTCTGCGGGTCGTCTTCAATTTTCTCGCGCAGACGCTTGATATATACCGTAAGCGTGTTATCGTTAACGAACTCCCCTGACGAATCCCAGATTTCTTCCAGCAAAGCTGTGCGGGAAAGGACCACGCCTTTGTTATTAAGAAACACGAGTAGCAGCCTATATTCTAGCGCAGACAAGAAAATTTGCTCGCCTTGCTTAAAGACGGCTCCGCGAACCGTATCGACACGTAAGTTGCCCAGTTCCAGTAACGGTTGGCTCGCTCCGCTACGCCGCAACACACTCTTGATTCGCGACACCAACTCCCGCGGGCGAAACGGCTTGCTGACATAATCGTCAGCCCCCATCTCAAAGCCAGCCACCACGCTGTACTCGTCACCGGAAGCAGTGAGGAAAATCACCGGCAAATCAGCCTTGACCTTAGCTGCGGCACATACAGCAAAGCCATTACCATCCGGCAACGAAATATCAAGCAACAGCAAGTCGAACTTCTCCTTAGAGAGCACAGAAATCGCCGCCTGCTGCCCATCTACTGCAGTTACTGCAAAACCTTCTGTCTGCAGGAACGCCGACAGGTTAGCCACGATGCTATCATCATCTTCCACAAGCAAAATGCGTGTCACGTCCTCCACCCCCATCCCCTAGCGCGAACAAACTTGACTGAACCGAACAGGGACAGTCCGAGATTGCTGATAAAGGTCGTG
>DIPA01000117.1:12369-21018 GCA_002427055.1 Firmicutes bacterium UBA5500
AAGGCCCCAACGCGCTTTAACGTATGACGCACGACCTTTCATGGGTTGAAAGGCACTTCTTCAGTGGTCTCGGACAGTCCCTGTTCGGTTCAGTTTTTCTATTGCGGGCGTAGCCTTTTTACTCTGTCCTTGATTCCTAGTAGGTGTTCCTCATCACTGCAAGAAGGATCTTTCAGCTCATACCACATCTTGCAGGGTAGTTCTTTGCAATCACCGCAGTGCAAATAGTTCTTCTGGGCCGAGCAGCGATAAAGCTGACACTGCTCCTCCCCCACTTCCTTGGTCCAGAATGGTTTCCCCGCCACTGCATTGCAACCACTGCAATCATCTGGATAAGCATAACACTCGCGGCAGTCTAATCCACATCGAGCTATCATAAACACTTCTCCTTATCGTACAGATCTTGCTGCAAGATTCGCTATAGCGGGTGCTATTTCCTGCCACAAATTTGAGCGTAGGCCTTCCCCTTTACTCACGAAAATAAATATAGCCAACCGCAGCACCTTGTGATACAATCAAAGACCCCGCTTGACGATCGAGCGGGGCTTTCAGTGTGCATTGATACTTGGGGAGGAAAGGGGGAAAAAGTCTTGCGACCCTATTGGCTGTTAATGACCAAAACCTATCGGCGTAACCTGCAGTACCGGGTCGCCCATTTAGTAGACACCGTGGGTAGTAGCATTTTCGGCTATATCAATATCTACATCTGGATGGCCGCTGCGGGTCCCATTGGCAAGGTTGGTAATTACAGTGTACAACAGCTTGTGCTTTGGGCGGCCTTCGGCCAGGTAATGTATAACGCTGTGCGCTGGACAATCGGCCTTAACATCCAGCTGGCCGTGCGTAGTGGAGATGTTAGCTTGGAACTCTTACGACCGATTGACTTCTTTGGCTACGTCATCAGTCGTCAAGCCGGCGATCATCTCTATGGGCTCCTCTATCGGGCAGCCCCCTTATATTTACTCTATGCTATAACTATTGGCTATCGTATACCCCCACTGCCTTCTCTACTCTTACTTATTCCCAGCTTTGCTCTTGCGGCCTATGTTGGCCTTTGCCTAGGTTACCTAGAAGGTATTTCTAGCTTCTGGACAACGGACATCCGGTGGATTAGCTATTTCAATATGGTCTTCCTGACTGCCGCCTCGGGTGTGCAAGTACCGGTAGATATACTGCCCGGGGTTTTGGGCCGTGTGTTGCCTTTCGCGCCCTGGGCTACACTCGTCCACTACCCCAATCGTATCTACCTCGGTCTGCAGGGGTGGGATGCGCTATTAGTCCCGGCAGTTTGGGCGGTACTATTGACGCTTATTTGCCGTGGCTTAACCACTCTGGCGCGGCGGCACTTGGAGGTGCAAGGCGGATGAGAGACGGCCTCAAGCTCTATCGACGCTTGGTCGCTGCTAGTTGGCGTGCAGCGCTGCAGTATAAGTTTAGCTTCTTAGTCTCTATCTTCTTCAACTTCTGGCTCAGCGTGACTGATCTTCTGGTAGTGTTAACAATTGTGTATAGCACCAATACTGTAGGTGGTTGGAACCTGGCCCAAATTGGTGTCATCTATGGTGTGGTGGGTATCGGCAAGGCACTTTTCCGTACTTTCGGCAGTGAGCTACATATGTTTCAGGACTATGTCATACGAGGCGAATACGACGGTATCTTGCTCCGCCCCTGGCCTAGCTTACTGGTACTGTTGAGTAGGCGCTTTGAGTTCTTTCGCTTAGGTGGAGTACTCCAGGCTGGAGCAGCTCTACTGCTGTCCCTACATTATTTGGGTGGACCGAGAGTTCTTGGCTGGAAGTATTTTTACCTTTTGCTGCTTCCACTCACAGGCACAGTAATTATCTTTGCTATCAGCGTGGCTATTGCTGCTTGCGCCTTTTGGTTCGGTCGCATACGCGACCTGCAAACGCTGGCCTTTTATGCGGCGAACTATGCTGCCTCGTACCCCACTAGTATTTATCCCGGTTGGATGCGAACCCTGCTGACCCTAATACCGGTCACCTTTGTAGGCTACATACCAGTAAAATTCGCACTCGGCTTAGGCGGTTCGGCCTGGTATTTAGTGTTGCCTTGGATTGTAGCGGCTCTGACCTGGGTATTGTCGCTCCTGCTCTGGCGTGCAGGCGAAGCCGCCTATCAAAGTAGTGGAAGTTAGGAGGTCACTCTGATGATAACTGTACAAAACCTTAAGAAAGACTTCTTCGTGCCTGAGATTTTGCCAGGCCCTTTTGGCACGATCCGCAGCCTGCTTAGTCGTAAGGGTAAGACGGTAACCGCCGTGGACGATATCAGTTTCCAGATTGACCAGGGCGAGTTTGTGGGTTACATTGGGCCTAACGGTGCTGGCAAATCGACCACTATTAAGATGCTGACCGGTATACTCCACCCCACAAAAGGTAGCGTTAGTGTGCTTGGGCATAGCCCACAAGGCGAGCGCAGGCGCGTTGTGGGGCAAATGGGTGTCGTCTTTGGACAGCGCAGCCAGCTCTGGTGGGACCTGCCTTTGCAGGAGTCCTTCGAGTTACTGGCAGCGATGTACAAGGTGCCGGAGCAGCGCTACAACACAATGCTACGTGCCTTCGATGATTTGCTCCAACTCGGTCAGTTTTGGCAGACGCCAGTGCGTAAGCTCTCGTTGGGGCAACGCATGCGCGGCGAGATAGCTGCCGCCCTACTTCACGAACCAAAAATTCTTTTTCTCGACGAGCCAACGATTGGCCTCGACGTGGTGGCTAAACAAGCAATCCGCGAGTTCTTGCAGGAGATCAACCAACAAGGCGTTACCGTGCTACTGACCACCCACGACCTGCGCGATATTGAGCGCCTGTGTCAGCGCGTGATGGTCATCAATCATGGAAAAATCCTTCTAGATGGTAGCATCGAGCACCTCTACTCCCAAATAGGTGCAGAAAGCACACTGATTGTCGATTTCAACCAGCCGATTCCCTCCCATTCGCTAGGCAACGGGCTCCACATTGTCTGGGAGAGCAACAGCAGGGCAGCAGTCAAGTTCGATCGATCACGATATTCCCCCAACGATTTGCTACAGCTAATGTCTAGTCTAGGAGAAATTCGCGACCTGCATATCGTAGAACCCGATATCGAGAGCGCCGTTGCCAAGCTTTTCTAACCCCCCCTGAAACAAGGGGGCGTTTTTCAATGGGGTCGTCAAAAATAATTTTGACGACCCCATTGACATTTGGCTTTTCCCCCCTATAAAATGAAGCTAAGGTAACGTCAAAAAATATTTTGGCGTCGAGGAGGAATGGCCAATGCGCAGATTAGGCGGGTATACAGCCTTGGTTGGTAACCGACGCTTTTTGGTTTTCTGGGTTGGTCGGACTATCTCTTCTCTAGGAGATGCCGTCTTCCGCATAGCACTACTACTAATGGCTACCGAGAGTAGTTCTTCGCCACTCGTTTTAGGGGCCATTGTTGGGTCACAAACCATGGTAGGGATTGTTCTCGGCCCTATTGCGGGAGTCTTTGCTGATCGCCACTCGCGCAAGCAACTCTTGGTTATTGGTGAACTGCTGAAACTGCTACCCCTTTTGTTACTCATGTCGTCGTTTTCTGTCAATTCACTAATTGTTGCGGCAGTAATTACGACTATAGGTGGCTCGGTTCTAGCACCGGCGCGTGCATCATTAGTACCCGATCTAGCTGGCGAAGCTCAGTATCTTGCAGCAGCCAGCCTGAACGAACTGGCGACCTCCATAGTGCACTTGCTAGGCCCTCTACTTAGTGGTCTGCTCACAGGCAAGTTTGGAATCAAGTTGGTTCTTGCCGTAATAGCTGGCATACGCCTGTTGGTATTGGTCACCTTAGCTTTGCTGGGGCCGCTTCCTGCAGTAGTTAAGCGGAAAGATGTGCAGCAGACTAGCTTCTGGCTACAACTACGAGCAGGGCTTGCAGCCATAACTCATAACCGCACCATTGTAATGGTCGTAGCCGTTCTGTTGCCAGTGACTATCGCGGTTGGCGCACTAAATGTAATCCAAGTCGACTACGTAAGAAATGTACTACAAGTGGATGCCAAACAATTTGGTTTGGTAGAAAGCCTGATGGCTGCCGGCGTTCTGGTGACTACTTTCCTACTCGGTCTTTACGGTCAGCGACTCAATCAGGCCAAGCTGCTCTTCAACTCAGTTATACTCACCGGGGCGGTAACCAGCGTATTCTTACTTTCCCCTAGCCTTTTTTTCGTCTACTGCTGGGCGCTCCTTCTCGGCGCCTCCGATGGCCTGCTCACCCTCCCCTTCTTCAGCATCATTGTCTCTCAAACTACGGCTGACATACGCGGTCGCGTAATGAGCTGTTTTGAGTCATTGTTGCGCGTAGGGGTATTATTTGGCTTAGCAGTTGCCAGTGTTGCGGCGGTACATTTTGGCAGTGCTCAAATCTTGGGCTGCATTGGGCTGGCTGTGTTGGCAGCTGGCTTACTGGTGCGGCTTCATCCCCAGTACGCTATTATTACGGCAGAAAGAAAAGAGCATGTCGGAGCCATCTCTGATGTAGGCTAGCTAAACAATGCTATAATAAAGGTAGAGTTTGGCAAGGAAAGGACGATTTGCCGATGCAGGAGCTAATGCTACTGAAGGATGCTGCTGCCATTAAGGCTCTGGCTCACCCGTTGCGCCTGCACTTATTGGAGCAGTTAATTGCAGCACCCGCCAGCGTGCAGCAGTTGGCTGAGCAGATGAACGAGGTGCATGCTAAGTTATTCTATCATGTGAAGGAATTAGAGAAGAATGGCCTGGTGGAAGTCGTTGGCGAAAAAATCGTGAATGGCATTGTTGAACGCTTCTATCGGGCCACTGCTCGTACCTTTTACTTAGGGCAAGCAGTTGGTAAGCTCGTGCCTGGAGAGCAAACAGTTGCTGATGCAGTGCAATTTGACTTGTTGCGTCAACACCGCCAGCAAGAATTGCAGATAGATAATCGATCGGTTGCCCGCAATCTAGTGCGTAACTCTCTCCAACTACAGCCTGGGGCCAAGGTAGTGCTAGAAGGTGCTAGCTATCAGTTCGAACTGCTGGATGCGATGCTCTTGGAGTGTAGATTAGTAGGCGCTGAAGCCTTCATTCGCTTGATGAACTCATGGCAGTTGCGTCAAATGCTCGAGGAAATGAGCATAGAGCAACTGGCACAGGCCCCTCCTCTTACCACGCTTTTGTCAGGGCAAAGCGACTATTGGGTCTCTTTCGATACTATAGCTGATGCTAGTATCTTTGCCGATTGTGACCCAGCAAAGGTAGATGCTTTGGTTGAAGGTGACCTGCAGGCCTACCGGCTCGGGCCAAAACGCTTTGCCGCAGTCGAAATTGGCTACCCTACGCCGGAGCATGCTACCAGTCTAGGAGTTGATTATGGTGTGCTGCATGACCTTTTCTGGCAGGCAATCAGCGTTGATAGCGCAGAATTGCGCAACCTAGGTGAAACACTTGCAGATCAACTTAGTAGTAAGCCATGCGTAAAGCTGGCTAGCGAACATGGTACCCAACTGGAATTTTGTCTTAGCAAAGCACAAGAGATAGTGATTAACGATGGCGTGCTTGATCAGAGCAAGGTAAGTGCTACACAGCTTGTTGACCTTACCTTGCCGGGAGGTCAGGTGTTGCTTGTACCAGAACCAGGCACGCTTACTGGATGCTTGGCCATTGATCAGCGCTTGTTGCGTGGTGTATGCGTGCGACACATCCGCCTGCACTTCGTGGCTGGTCAGCTAGCTGCTTGGGAGGCCGGAACAGGCAAGGCAGAGCTAGATGCTCTGTTCACCCAACTGGAAAACCCGCTACGCGTTACTCAACTTAGCTTAGGCTTGAATCCGGCCGTGAATAGGATGACTGGCTACAAATTGCTTGATCCAGTCGTTCCCAATACTTTAGGAGTACAACTAGGGAGTACGAGTACAGGGGCTAACTCTGACTTCGCCATCCCCTATTGGTACTACAGCAAGGAAATAGCCATCGTTTAGCAGAGAAAAAACGAACCGGGTTTGCTTCGTTAGTTGTTGAAAAAAAGGGGGAAGCTTATGAAAATACTTGTGATTCGCCATGGGGAATCTGAAGCAGATATTTTGCACGTGCACGAAGGTAGGGCCGACTTTGCCCTAACCGCCGAGGGACAGCGGCAAGCTGCTGCTATGGCTAATTGGGTGGCCGGCCTTTACACTATCGACAAGATATACGCCAGTACCTTAACTAGGGCGCAGCAAACAGCGGCCGCACTAGCTGCTACTACCAAAGCACCCATTTTTAATGAGCCTGAGCTTATGGAGCGCAATAATGGTCTGCTGGCCGGTCTACCATTTGCTGAAGCAGCAGCCAAATATCCGCGACCGGTTAGCCTCCCCCCTCACCTCTCTGTGCATGAGATGGAATCAGAGATCGACTTCCGTTACCGGGTGGAAAAGATGCTTTCCAGACTGCTGCATGAAAACAACAATAATAGTACCATAGCCGTCGTATGCCATGGCGGCACCATCAAAATGCTCTACCAAGCGTTCTTGGGTCTCCCTATCGCTTCCGATATCGTTTTTGCCACCGGTGACACAGGCATTCATCTTTGGGAGTACGAGCCGGGTAAACGCCGTATTATCTTCGCTAACCATACTGAGCATCTAAGTTAGGAGGTACATGTTTTGTGCCAAAGCAAGCGTATCCTCGTTGGCTAAAGCTCTTAATCATAGCCATGCTGGTTCCAATTGGGTGGTGTACCTATGTGGCGCTGGCTGGTGACATGGACCTCACTTACGCTGTTACAGATGAGGGGGTACAGATAAAGCATGGTGGTGCCCTAGTCATCATTCCGCCTGAGAACAAAACAATAACCTTTAGCGAGATTACCGAGGTGCAGTTACTAGAAAAAATACCGAGAATGCGTAAGTCCTTTGGCAAAGATGGCTTCGGCGCTTGGGTGGGTGACTTCAACTCTGAACAATATGGTCCAGTTAAAGCCTATATCCTTAACACAAAATGGTCTGCTGTATTAATCAAAACCGAAAAGAGTACCTATGTGATTACACCTGAAAATGCTGCTGATTTCGCAGATCAAGTACAGGCTAGGCTCACTGGGGATTAACTTAAATGGCACGAGGTCTGCCTCGTGCCGTTTTGCCTTTTTAGAGCCGTCTCTAGTGACCTAGCGGACTTCAGCGATGCGAACAGATTTGATTACCTCATCAAATTCTGCTTCTAGTTCTCGGAATCTTGTCTTTAGCAGTTCGGAAGCATCGGGTGGAACTTGCACATCGGTCGCATGAGCGACGCCAAAATAGTATTTTGAGTTCTCGCCAATTATTCTGAGACCATACATGTCGGTTAATTGTTCTAGGTCTTCTTTGGTATTGGTAGCTTTATCATATATTTCTACTCTGCCTACAACACCTAGGGGGATTTCTGGTTTCAGCGCCTGTACTTCCTTATAGATGAAATAGAGTACCTTCCCCTCCGCCTTAATCTGCACTTCTCTGGCAAAGTCTTGTGGTATCTGCAACGAAAGGCCGAATTCCCGATTGTTATAAGAGGGGCCGGCAAATGCCTTAAGCGATAGACCGGTAGCTACTGCGAGCACAGTCAGAAACAACAATACCCCCAGCAACCGACCTTTCTTTCGCCAACCAGATGCATTGTGATTTTGTGAAAGATCCATTCTCTTACCTTCCTTCCATCAGCTGATATTACCCGAGCTGTGGGTCCGCTTCGTAACGCAGCACATGTACTGCTTAGAGCAAAGTGAACAGATACCCAGTCCCTACCATTAATACATTGCTAATGCTATGCATCAACATAGGATACAGAATGCTGTGGGTTTTTTGATACGTAACACCGGAAATGGTACCCAACGTGAAGGCATAGAAGACTCGGAAATAGTCTATTTCAAGAGATAATGGCGACAAAGACCATGTCGTATGAGCAACTGCAAATAGCAAGGAGGCAATGATCGTTTCTAGAGTCAGTTTATGCTTAGTGCTAACGTTTCGTCCTGTTACGTAAATCAGTACAGTGATGGGTATTGCCCGATATAGAATCTCCTCCGAAGGTCCGCTGAGGAGCAGTTGAAAACCTAAGGTTCCTAAGACGTTACCAACGTTCAAAGGGAAGTCAAACACCGGCAACATGTTATATATACGCATGAGTATGTGGGAAATAAGTGTGAAACCAGCGAAAGCGGCAGTAAAAATTAGCACACTCCGCTTCCCTTGCTTGATGTCTCCTAGCTTAAGTCCGAAATCAAGCTGCAGCAGTTTACCTAGAACCGCAATCAGAGCCAGAGCAACAAGCATTTGAACGAAATGGTGAACGGACAGCCAGGCGTAAATATCGTGGTAGTCAATGCTTTGATAAGAAAACTGGTTAGCAACCGCACCTCCGGTTCTGCCAGCAAAAACTTGAAAAACGAACAATGCTAACACAGTAACCGTATACGTCTGCACTCGGTATTTGACTGACCAGCGTCTGCCTACGTTCATCCTAGTTTCTATAGGGCTTGTTTGGCTCATTATTTCACCCCCTTTCGCTTCCTTTGCTCATACACAGTGTGAGTCTCCCGTTCTTGAACTGTTACTCTACCTTTCCTGGGACGGAGTCGGAATATGAACTCTACAGCAATCATTGTCCATTAGAGTACTTTCAACGACCATATCTA
>DIPA01000054.1:0-10988 GCA_002427055.1 Firmicutes bacterium UBA5500
CTATTTATGCTGCAAAACTTCCGCGATACATTTTCGAGCCTACAGTATTTGACACCCTACTATTATGCCGATGCCGTTTATATTGTAAATAATGGTAGCCTTCACACCGTAAACACACTAATTCTAATAGGTGTGGTGATTATTGCAGCGGCAGCTAGCTTTTTCATATATAACCGACGCGACATAACTGTTTGATTGCTGGAGATAAGTTTGCTTCTGTGCAAGCAATCTCCAATACCTGGATTTTGATTGACAGAAACAACGTTTTCATAGTATCCTGACTTTTGCACCTAACAGAGAAGAAAAATGGCCGCAAATTCCTGCTACGCAAGGCTTTGCGGCTTTTAAATTTTGTCACGAATATGTAGGGGACTGCCTCATTTTTTGATGCTGCCTAAGATTTTTTTTATTTCCCCTAAGCGAAGTCTTTTGTTAGCGAAATCTATCCCCAGGGCCTCGCCTATTGCGTCGGAAATTTCGCTCCTATAGTCGAACAAATAGACATTCTCATGCTCATGGGAGCATGAGATGGCTTTAAGGCAATCAATAATCCTCTCAGCTGAGTAGCGTTTGTCTGTCTCCTTTTGCAGGAGGCGCATAATAGTGAGAGCTAGGAAACAGGTTAGGAAATGTGCGTTGATATGCTCCGGTAGGGACACAAATACAGGCCGTGTTTCTAGCACGCCTTTGGTAATGCGAAAGGTTTCTTCGATCTCCCACAGCCCACGATAAGTGTCAACAACCTCGATGTCCGACATATCCAGCTCGCTAGTAACAATGCCATAGTAGCCATCGTATTTTTCCTCTTCCGCAACCCTTGTGGAATCGAAGACGGGCTGCTCCTTGCCTGCGAGCACTTCACCGGTTTTAGCATCGATCTTCAAGTTCTTCACATATTTGGCTGCGCCATAAGACGTGGCCCTATTGTATTTCTGAGGATTTGCCGCCAGCTCATGCGCCTTTTTTAGGACTTCGGCACGCTCTGCTTTAGCCTTCAGTGCATACTTTCTTCCCCAGAAGACCACCTGTTTTTCATATACCGTCTTAGTAGCTTTTTTACCGTTTGCTAGTGTTACATTGATCTCCCGAGCAATCCTTCTGCTCTTAATCTTGAAATCCGATTTTTCATCTGCCGGTTTTCCATCCAGCCCCACATAGCCGTCATCGGAGAGAACAAACTCCTGGAAAGCTTTAGCGCCACCTCTAACCGAAAAGCTGAAAACATAGCCGTTAAAATTCCTGCCTTTTTCTTTTCCTTGCAGGTAGAAAATGTTATCCCCCGTAATGATCCCCATATCTGCTACAACAATAATCCTACCGGTGTCGTAGTTGCGTCTAATTTCCCCTATAGTCGGTCGGAAGGTCTCCTTGTCTACCGTATTGCCGGGAAACAACTCATAATGTAACGGAATTCCGTCCGCATCCATAGCCAGTCCCATTTGCACAATAGGATTGGGGCGCTTCTCCTTAGATAGCCCGAACTTACGGAACTCATCCGCCTCATCAATCTCAAAGTAGAAATTAGTGACATCATAATAAATGGTTTTAGTGTTGCGTCCGTATTGCGCAGCCACCTGGGAGTTCAAGTATCTTTGGCACTCGGTTGCAATGCTCGAGAAATGAGAAAGAGCCCTATAGACATCCGTTAGGGAAAAATTAAAGCGCTCGAAATACCGTTCCTTTTCTTCAAAGGCTTTCTTCTTCGAGCCGGGGGAGAGCAGCCTAGTTACCACCAGCATGATCATAATGGAGTTGGTGTTGTACTCGAAGTTCTCATGCCTCGCTTTATTCTTGAAAAAAACATCTAAGCCAAGCTTGTGGTAGATCCTAAGAATCGCGGCATACCCGAAGTTCTTCCGATTCGTCGCCTCGGCAGTAAGCTTCTCATTCATGTCTATCGATAGAACAAGCTTCTTCTCCGCCCGCTCTTCCTCGGTCATCCTGCGGGCCACTTCCTTGAAATGCGCAATAGGGTCATCGTATTCCTGTTCCAGAACATCTAAGTATCCGAGAGACTGGATGGTCTTGTTTCTGGGCTTACCTGTAATCTCGTCACGATAGCTCTTTTCAATGGAAAGGTAGACCCGCCCGTCTTTCCTGCGCGATTGCTTAAGATTCAAACTGAGCACCTCCACGGACGATAAATTGCCAAATACATTATATCACACCATTCGCTACTTTCCTATACATAAAATGGCAAAGGAAACAAAAAAATACCCCCCGTAAATCCCTATGTAGCAAGGGTTCAGGGGATCGTCCTCCTATTTATGCTGCAAAACTTCCGAGTGATTGCGGTTAATTGATTCCTCTTACGTTATTTGCTATAATGGCTGGGATACTGATGGTTTTCTTTTGAGAAAGGGGTGGTCGCTGTGAAACGGACTTTTCAGCCCAACAATCGGGCACGCAAGAAAGTACATGGTTTCCGCAAGCGTATGAGCACGGCGAATGGACGCAAAGTTCTGAAAGCAAGACGTGTGCGAGGACGAAAAGTGCTATCTGCTTAGGCCGCGGCTACGTGGCCTTTTTTTCGCATGGGTAGCCATTTTTTGTGGTATAATTTTACTATGGCTTATGCCAATAGGGAGGCTAGAGCATGCGCAAGGAAGAGCGCTTGACTAAGCGCGCTGACTTTAGCGCTGTCTATCAGAATGGAAAATCGTTGGCTGATAGATATTTGGTCTTATATTACTTCCCGCGGCCTATAGAAGGCGTAAAGGTTGGTATTTCAGTGAGCCGTAAGGTGGCAGGTAGTGTCGGCCGCAATCGTCTAAAGCGTTTAGTGAGAGAGGCGTGGCGTGCTCAAAGCCACAGAGTGATATCTGGATATCATCTGATTGTCATTGTGCGTGTAGCGGGGCGAAATGCAACATATGCTCAAATTGTGCGTTCATTAGAGAAACTGACCAAGAAGGCAGGGTTGTTCTGTAATGAATCAATTATTAGCTAAGATTGCAGTTAGACTGGTCAGTTTGTATCAGCGTTTTATCTCCCCGGTTCTCGGCCCTAGTTGTCGCTTTCGTCCTACTTGTTCGGAGTATATGATCCAGGCTTTGCAGAAATATGGTTTTCTAAAGGGATTTTGGTTAGGCCTGAAACGTGTAGGACGTTGTCACCCATTTAACCCAGGTGGGTATGATCCATTAATCTAGGTTACGAGGAGGGATTCTGGTTGTGGCTTTCTTAACTAATCTACTAAGTACAATGCTTAATACTTTAGCGGAAATAACAGGCAGTTACGGTTTGGCTATTATTGGGATGGCTTTAGTCGTGATGATTATAACTTTCCCACTGAATCTAAAGCAGATGCAGTTTTCCCACAAGATGAAGCTTGTTAACCCGCAGATAGAAGAGCTTAAGAAGAAATATAAGGATCCGGAGAAACTTAATGAAGAGACGCTTGCTCTTTGGAAGAAATATGGGATAAACCCCGCTGCAGGTTGTCTTCCGTTGTTAATTCAGTTCCCAATTATCATTGCTATGTTTGGCGTACTAAGGCAACCAGAAGTATTCAGTTCAGCTCCTTCCTTCCTCGGCCTGAACTTAGTTTTACCCAATGCGGAGCAGACTTTTTGGGTATTGATACGGCAAAACATTGGTTATATAGTTGTGCCTATTCTTTCGGTACTGACCACTGTTATCCAGCAGAAACAGATGAGCCAAGGTGGACAGGACGCTGCTATGATGCGCTCTATGAACCTTTTTTTGCCCGTTCTCATGGGCTGGATCACAATCAGCTATCCGACTGCCGTAGGGATCTACTGGGTATCCCGTAACGTTTTAACCATTGGGCAGCACTACCTTGTTAGTCAGGCGTTAGATCGTCAGTTAGGCTTGGAGGAGGGAACGCAGCAAAATGCAAAGCGTAGAAAAACAGGGAAAGACAGTTGAAGAAGCGATTATGCTAGCTCTAGAGGATTTAGGGACAACCCTTGAGCAGGTTGAGAGTGAAGTAATAGAGGAACCGAGTAAAGGGTTTTTGGGTATTTTGGGCGGGAGGCCTGCTAGGGTCAGGGTAACTCTAAAACCAGATGCGTTATCGCTTTTGGAGGAGTTTGTGCAAGGTGTTTGTGAACGGATGGGCTCTAGCATTAATGTAGAAGTTTCCGCTAACGATGATGGTGTGAAAGTTGATTTAGGCGGTCAGAATTTGGGGCTCTTAATTGGCAAGCATGGTCAAACGCTTGATTCTCTACAGTACTTAGCGAATGTAGTTTATAACCGTAATACGGATTCGCGGCAGCGAGTAGTTGTTGATGCGGGTGGCTACAGAGAGAGGCGAGAAGAAACACTGTTACGTTTAGCTACTCGCCTAGCTGATAAAGCAAAACGAACAGGGCGGCGAGTAATGCTGGAGCCAATGAGTGCGCATGAGCGTCGCATAATTCATACCGCTTTGCAGAATGACTCTCAGATAGTTACCTATAGTGAAGGGGAAGAACCTTATCGTAAAGTAGTTATTTCTCTTAAGTAAGAAACTACTAACGCCCGGGCAGTATTGCTGCGCGGGCTTTTCTTTTGCTCTCTTTACTAGGGTATAATATGGGTATGTCTTACGTAGGAGGTGGGTAGATGAAGCAGTCGACTATTGCAGCGATTGCCACAGCGCCAGGTGAGAGTGGAATAAGTATTGTGCGTATTAGTGGCCAGCGTTCCCTAGCTGTGCTACGAGAGATTTTCAGAGATTCGCAAGGACGAAAGAGACAGCATTTTGCTGCACGCCACCTCTATTTGGGTTATGTATTAGGTAAAGATGAGCAGATACTGGACCAAGTCCTAGTTACTTATATGCCTGGCCCCTATTCTTATACGGGAGAAGATATTGTGGAGATAAACTCCCACGGTGGGGCATTTGTGACACGGGAAATTTTAGCACTAGTCCTGCAACAGGGGATTACTCTAGCAGAGCCAGGAGAGTTTACTCAACGGGCTTTCTTGAACGGTAAGTTAGACTTGATGCAAGCCGAAGCTGTAATTGATCTGATTCAGGCCAAATCTAAAGCAGCATTGCAGCAGGCGGGGAGACATTTGCGGGGTGAATTATCATACCGTGTAGCGGCTATGCGTGAGTTAGTAGTAGGGCTATTGGCCCAGGCAGCAGCAAGCATTGATTTTCCCGAACATGATGTGCCTCAGTTATCGGCACAGCAGATGCAAACGGGTATAGAGAAGGCTTTGGCAGATATAAATATACTACTTAGTACCAGTTTTGCTGGGAGGGTGTTGCGTGAGGGGTTACAGGTCGCTATTGTAGGTCGTCCTAACGTAGGGAAGTCATCGTTGCTTAATGCGTTGGTTGGCAAGCAACGTGCAATCGTAACTGATGTAGCTGGTACTACACGTGACATAATTGAGGAGTTTTTCTCGATTAACGGAATCCCAATTAAGCTTTTGGACACAGCTGGTTTGCGTCAGACGGAGGACCCAGTGGAGAAAATAGGTGTAGCGTTAGCAGAGGAAACGATGCTAGACGCCGATTTAGTGTTGGTCGTGCTGGATCAGGGGCAACCGTTGTCTGTTGAAGATCGAAGAATACTTGGGGACTCGGGTATTGGCAGGCGCTTTGTTGTTCTCAATAAATGCGACCTTTCATCACAGCTGACCGTTGCTGATTTAGACTTACTGCAAGGCGAGAATATCTTTCGGGTTTCAGCTCTTAGTGAGGCAGGGTTAGCGGAGTTACGTACAGCTATAGCTGAGATAGTCATGCAGGGTGTAGTGCAGTTAGAGAGCCCTTTTGTCGCTAATGTTAGGCAGGAACACCTGTTGAGGGAAGCTGCTGCTTACTTACAGGCTGCAGCAGAAACGGTTCGATCTGGTTGGCCGTTAGATATGGTACAAATAGACCTGCAGGCGGCCTATGACCGTTTGGGCGAAATGTTAGGGCAACATGCTAGTGAAAGCTTAGCACAAGAGATTTTCAGCCGTTTTTGCATTGGTAAATAGTGCGGAGGGAAACGAGTTATGACTTTTGTCGCAGGCAATTATGACGTCATTGTAGTCGGAGCTGGACATGCTGGTTGCGAAGCCGGATTAGCTGCGGCCCGGTTGGGGCGGCGGGTACTGATGTTGACGTCTAGTCTTGAAAGTGTAGCACTTATGCCCTGTAATCCATCTATCGGGGGCCCAGCTAAGGGGCATATAGTGCGTGAGATTGAGGCTTTAGGCGGTGAGATGGGTAGGGCTGTAGATGCTTGTTGTGTGCAGTTGCGTATGTTGAATACTAGCAAAGGGCCGGCAGTACAGACTTTGCGGGCACAGGTTGATAAGCAGCTCTATCAACAACGGATGCGGCGGGTTCTAGATAAGCAGGAGAGGCTATGGTTGAAACAGGCCATGGTTGAGGAACTGCTGATTGAGAATAAGCGAGTGCAAGGCGTGGTGACGCAGACTGGTACTACTTATTTAGCCCCTTGTGTAATACTGACAACGGGTACCTACTTGCGTGGGCGGATCATACTGGGTGATACAAGTTATTCTAGTGGCCCTAATGGGCTGCGACCAGCCTTGGCCTTGACACAAAGTATGCTTGATGTGGGTATTCGTATGGGGCGCTTTAAGACGGGTACACCTCCGCGTGTTAGTAGTCGTAGTGTTGATTTTGGTGCAATGCAGGAGCAACTGGGGGATGAATTAGTCCGCGGGTTTGCCGGACCCAGCAGTTGTTACGGACGTCAATTGTCGTGCTGGCTTACTTACACGAACCTTGATACGCATCGTATATTTCTGGATAACTTGCATCGTGCTCCTCTGTATAGTGGCGAAATTGAAGGGGTAGGACCGCGTTATTGCCCTTCTCTCGAGGATAAGGTTGTGCGTTTTCGCGATAAAGATCGTCATCAAGTCTTTGTAGAGCCCGAGGGTTATCAAACCGATGAGATGTATGTGCAGGGTTTTTCCACCAGTATGCCGGAGGACGTGCAGAACCTAGCCCTGCGTACTATTCCTGGTTTGGGAAATGCGGAAATCATACGGCCGGGCTATGCTATTGAATATGACTATATTGACCCTACACAACTAAAGTTATCCTTAGAATTTCAACAGTTTGCCGGCCTGTTTGCTGCGGGGCAGATTAACGGTTCATCTGGTTATGAAGAGGCGGCTGCCCAGGGTTTAATGGCCGGCATCAACGCGGTGCGATATCTGCAACATTTGGAACCTTTGATTCTTAAGCGTTCGGAAGCTTATATAGGTGTTCTAATAGATGATTTGGTGACTAAGGGGGTTAGCGAGCCTTATCGAATGCTTACGTCGGGAGCGGAATATCGGTTGTTGCTGCGGCATGATAATGCAGAAAGTAGGCTGCGCGAAAAGGGTTGGCAAGTGGGTTTGATAAGCGATGTGCTCATGAATGAGCAGCGAGAGTTTAACAGATCGATGCAGGAACTAACGGAGTTGCTTGAGAATACGATAGTTCAGCCAAGTCCTGAGTTGGTGGCGAGAATGCAAGAAATTGGCACTACTGCGCCGACGCAAGCAGTGTCGCTGGCTCAATTATTGAGGCGGCCAGAAGTAGGTTTAGATACGCTACTCGAATTTGCGCCTAAAAGTGTTGCTGCCTTTTCGCTGTCAGTACGGCAACGGGTGGAGATTGAGGTTAAATATGCCGGCTATATTAGAAAGCAAATGGAGAGCGTGCAGCGTTTTCTGCGCCTGGAGGAAAAGCAGATTCCTGCAGATTTTGATTTCTCCAAGCTAAAGGGGTTATCGCTAGAGGCACGAGAGAAGTTGAGCAAGCACCGCCCTCATTCTGTCGGACAAGCTAGCCGTATTCTGGGTGTATCACCAGCCGATATTAGCGTTTTGTTAGTCGCCTTAGTGGCTAGCAGACAAGGGGGTAAGCATCAACAGTGCTAAGCGAATGGTTGCGTCAGCAGGCAGAGGAGCTGGAAATTGTACTGGAACCAACAGCCTTAGTTCAACTGAATCGCTATAGGAGCTTATTGCAGGAGTGGAATCAATCTCTCAACTTGACCAGTATTACTGATGTGGCTGAGATATATGAACTGCACTTCCTGGATTCGCTATCAGCTTGCTCAGCTGTAGATATGTCAGAAGTATGCAGTCTAATCGATGTTGGTTCGGGGGCTGGCTTCCCTGGTTTGGTATTGGCAATTGTGTTTCCTTCAATCAAGGTGACGTTGCTTGAGTCTATTAAGAAGAAGGCTAGATTCCTGCAAGCAGTTGTTGATGATTTGGCACTAAGCGAGCGTGTACAAGTTGTCTGTGAGCGGGCTGAGGTCTTGGGTCAGCAGCATATTTACCGCGAGCAATATGATGTAGTAGTGGCCCGAGCAGTGGCTCGTTTAGCCGTGCTTGCGGAATATTGTTTGCCCTTAGTGAGGCTAGGGGGTTGTTTTGTTGCTCAAAAAGGGCCTCAGGTTGAGGAAGAAGTTGGTGAGGCTGCTCATTGTATTGCAGTGTTAGGGGGCGGGGAGGTTAGAACTTGGTCTTGGTCGCTACCTTCAGGTGCTAGCCGCACTTTGGTTAGAGTTAACAAGCAGAAGAGAACTCCAATGGTGTATCCCCGCCGTGCAGGGGTTCCTGCTAAGCGACCGTTGCTTTGAATTTAGTATAGTGGCCAGAGATGAAGGAGTGAGGCGCTTACAGGAAGAATAGAGAAATAGAGAAAGAGGGGTGATTGTAGTGCGTTGGTTTGGTGGAAGCTCTGGGCCTGGGGACCAGGTTATCAGCATCCCTTTGGATCAGATTCAGGTTAACCCTTATCAACCGCGGCGACAATTTGATGAAGCTAAACTGCAGGAACTGGCGGATTCTATTCGTCAGATGGGCGTCATTCAGCCGATTATTGTGCGCCGCTTGGGGAATGTGTTTGAACTGATAGCAGGCGAGCGGCGTTGGCGGGCAGCTAAGTTAGCAAAACTGCAAACAATTCCCAGTATAGTCAAGGAGTATTCCGATCGTGAAGTCGCACAAGCGGCCTTAATTGAGAACGTTCAACGAGAGGACCTCAATCCATTAGAAGAGGCGGCTGCGTTTCAGCAGCTTATTTCAGAGTTTGATATAAGACAGGAAGAACTGGCATTACGTTTGGGAAAGAGTCAGTCGACGATTGCCAACAAGATTCGTTTGCTTGGCCTATCTTCAGGTGTGAAGAACTTGTTATTGGGTGGCAAACTAAATGAGCGTCAGGCGCGTGCTCTGCTCAGGGTCAAAGATGAGTCAGCGCAACTAGAGTTAGCTGAGGTGGCGATTGCTCAGGCTTTGAATGTTAAGCAGACTGAACAGATAATAGAGCAACATTTAGTTGGGGCTAGTGTGGAGGAGGTTGCGGCTACTGCCCGTAAACCGATGCGTAAGTTTGTTCCTAAAGATGTGCGCATTTTTCTAAACACTATTCGCGATGCTACGCGCTTGATGAAGCAGGCCGGGATTAATGCAGACGTTATGGAGCAGGACGAAGGAGAATGGTTAACCGTTACTGTGCGTATAGCGAAACGTTCATAGGGTAGTCAATCTAGTTTACATAATGTATAATAGGAAGCACGCTGCTTTTTGTGGTGTGCTTTTTGCGTGCTGAGCATAAGGAAAGGAGGCAGGTAGCATGCGTTGTGTTTTGGAAAAGAGGAAGGCATTACTTGTGTTGTTTGTAGTTGTGCTAATTGCTATGCAGGTAGCACCAAATCGCTTAGCCTATAGGGCTGTTCGTGCAGTTGGCCGTGTGCTACCTGCTGAACAGATAGAAGGTATTTACTGTAGCGAGAATTTTCAACTGTTATTGACTGAAGATGAGCCTGTATTAGCACAGGCTATGTTAGGCCAATTGGAACGTGGCTTGGCCGATTTGAGGGTTTGGTTGCCAGATCAGTCCCCTAAGCCGATTGTGGTCCGACTACATGGTTCACAAGAGTCGCTGCAACAAGTTTTAGGTGGGCATTACGCACCAACCGTGGGTGCGTACTACTTGGGCCGGCTGGAGCTGTTGGCTCCGGAAGCCTGGCGTTCGGGCCTTGGGCAAGAGGAGGCGCTGGCTTATTATGAGGCTGAGGGGCCTGTAGTGCACGAGCTTACGCACTTGCTACTAGACTATCAGGCGGTTGGCAAGTATCCAATTTGGTTTAGTGAAGGATTAGCGCAGTACTGGGAAATGCGTTTGCGAGGCTATGTATGGCAGGAGGGAGGAACTGATTGGAGGAAGCAGCCTCATAGTTTGGCTGACATAGATCGTAATTTCACTGTTTTGCCTGAAGCAATAGCGTATCAAGAGGCGCTTAGTCTGGTGCAGTTCATGTACACGAAAATAGGCGAGGAAGGCATGCAGAATTTAATTCTGGACTTGGGGCAAGGCAAACAGTTCTTGACTGCATTGCAGGAAGCGTTAGGGTTAACCTTGACAAGCATGGAATATGAATGGCAAGCATGGCTACTAAGGTAGTTGCCATGCTTTTTTTGTAATGATTGGGCTAAAGTGGCGCTTGGTGGGCAGGAGTAAAAGACGGAGAGGTAGAAGTAACGATAGGCAGCAATGTGAGTGGGGTAATCCCACAATATGACGTTAGGAGTGAGAAGTGGTGGCAAAGGTTTTGGCCATTACCAATCAAAAGGGCGGTGTAGGCAAGACTACTACGTGCGTAAACTTGGGGGCTTGTCTTGCCCAGGAGAAACAGAAGGTGTTAGTGGTAGACATTGATCCACAGGGGAACACCACTAGTGGTTTAGGTATTGCTAGGCGCCGGTTGCGCAAGTGCATTTATCACGTTTTAATTGATGGAGTGCCAGTGGAAGCTGTTATTCAACCGACTGAGGTCGGCGGTTTGGAAGTCGTGCCGGCTACTATCCAGCTCGCTGGTGCTGAGATTGAGTTGGTGCCTGCGATATCGCGTGAGACAAAGTTGAAGGAAGCGCTTGCTCCCGTGTTACCGTTTTATGATTATGTGTTGATTGATTGTCCTCCTTCTTTAGGGTTGATCACTTTGAACGCTTTAACTGTGGCGCATGGCGTTTTAGTACCGGTTCAATGCGAGTAT
>DIPA01000054.1:11037-19179 GCA_002427055.1 Firmicutes bacterium UBA5500
GTTCAATGCGAGTATTATGCTTTAGAAGGGTTAGGGCAATTATTGAATACAGTGCAGTTGGTGCAGAGACATTTGAATCCGGAACTGGAGATTTTCGGCGCCTTGCTTACCATGTATGATTCCAGGACTAATTTATCGCAGCAGGTTGTGGAAGAGGTACAAGGATATTTTAAGGACAAGGTGTTTGAGACGATTATCCCGCGTAATGTTAGATTGAGCGAGGCTCCTAGTTTTGGCCAGCCGATTATTCTTTACGATCCTAAGTCGAAGGGAGCAGAAGTCTATACTGAATTGGCTCGGGAGGTGATTTCACGTGGCTAGGTCGCGTTTGGGTAGAGGGCTGGAGGCACTTATTCCTGTTGAACCGGAACGGGAAGAGGCTAAAGCTACCAGCTCCGTGCCTTTGCGATTGATCGATCCTAACCCGTTTCAACCGAGGCGCGAATTTGATGCAGCTAAACTGGATGAGCTTGCTCATTCGATTCAACTGCACGGTGTGTTACAGCCGGTAGTTTTGAGGCGGAAGGGTAAGCGCTATCAGCTACTGGCGGGGGAACGTCGTTGTCGAGCTGCTACTATGGCTGGTCTTGAGGAGATTCCAGCGTTGGTGAAGGATATGACGGATGCTGAAATGATGGAGTTGGCCATAGTAGAGAACTTGCAGCGAGATGATTTGAATGCTATTGAAGAGGCGTATGGTTATGATCAACTAATTAAGCAATTAGGCATGACACAGGAGGAGGTGGCTAAGAGAATTGGTCGTAGCCGCCCGCATGTAACTAATACATTGCGATTACTACAGCTGCCGCAGGCGTTACAGGAACTTGTTTCACGTGAAACAATTAGCGCGGGGCACGCACGAGCCATATTGGCTGTTGTTGACCCAGCCTTGCAATTGGAACTAGCTAGGTTGGTTATTGATAAGGGTTTGAATGTGCGGCAGACTGAAGAGCTTGTTAAACGAACGCAGGCCAAGAGACAACCGGATGTTTCACGTGAAACAAATGCTACTCGCCCTGCGGAACTTGTTGATCTAGAGCAGCGTTTAATGGCTAACTTAGGGACCCAGGTGCGTCTCGTACCTGGGCGCAAACAAGGAAAGATAGAAATTGTCTACTACGATCAGGGAGAGCTAGAGCGTCTTCTGGAATTACTACTGCAGTGACTCTAGGCAAGTAGGTGAGCAGAGCGCATAATGCTGGCTGATACACAGAAGCGGCAATGAGTTCAGGTCTAGTACCGTCAGCTTACATATGTGGGGAGGAAGTATCAGTGATAGGCACCATAGTTAATGCAGCAGCCATTTGCCTAGGGACGCTACTGGGAGTTGTCCTGCACGCAGGCATACCAGATAAATACAAGGAAACAAGCGTGGCATCGCTCGGCTTAGCCATCGTGTTGATTGGACTTAAGGGGGCTTGGGAAACAACCAACCCCGTACTGATGATTGCGGCGTTAGTGCTTGGTGGTATAATCGGCGAAGCATTAGATGTAGAACATCGCCTCCACCTTTTTGGGCAGAAAGCGGAGCGTTACTTAGGCAGCAGTGGCAATGCGGGGGAGGCCTTTGTGACGGCCACTTTAGTCTACTGCGTCGGGGCAATGGCAATAATGGGCTCCTTACAAAGCGGTCTATCTGGTAATCACGCGACTTTGTATGCGAAATCATTGTTAGATGGTATTTCTAGTGTCTTTTTTGCCTCCACACTAGGTGCAGGGGTGGCGCTTTCCGCAATTTCTGTACTTGTTTATCAAGGCGTAATTACGTTAGGAGCCAAGTGGGTGGCCAATTGTCTTAGTGCTGCAATGATTACTGAGATGAACGCAGTTGGCGGGATACTGGTGGTAGCAATTGGTCTTGGCCTTTTGGAAATCAAGAAGATCCGCGTCGGCAATCTATTACCGGCAATCTTGGTGGCGGCAATCTTGGCTAGGGTCTTCTAAAGCCTTCCTGCAGCAGGTAAGCAACACTCTATCAAATACTACGGTCCTACCTTGTCTAGGCGTTAGCAAGTGTAGCAAGAAACCCATGCGCCATGATGTAGACTATCCCCGGGAGTTTCGCCAGAGGTGCCCTTAGCAAGAATAACGACTAGCAAATATCAGTGGCTCGGAATAACGGGTCACTTTTTTGTTCAGCGATTGCGCAAGGGTTACCTAGGACTACTGACACTGTTAATCCATAACGCAAAATAGTTGCAAAAGGCGCGCAAGAAGCAGGAGTTCCATCTTTTAGACAGAACTTTATCAATATCAATAGGCCGGAAGGAGGAAGAAAGCTTGCGAATTACTGAGCACCCTATTTTGCGGTATCAGAAAGGTCCTAAGGTAAAGTTCATCTATGACGGGCAGGAAGTAGAAGGCTATGAAGGAGAGCCTATAGCCGCTGCATTACATGCCGCAGGGATCAAAACCCTTAGCCATAGTCATATCGAAAATCGGCCGCGCGGCTTTTTTTGTGCTATCGGAACTTGTTCGTCTTGCTTAATGACGGTAGATGGAGTCCCTAATGTTCGGATATGTGTGGAGAAACTCAAGGCCGGCATGTGTGTGGAAACTCAGCAAGGAAAGGGTGTGCTACGATGATTAACACTCAAATAGCGATCATCGGCGGCGGCCCTGCTGGTTTGCGGGCAGCTCTAGCAGCAGCTCAGACGGGAGCTAAAGTGCTTCTGCTGGATAACTCTGATCATTTGGGCGGGCAGTTAATCAAGCAAACGCACATGTTCTTTGGCTCCCAACAACAATTTGCAGGTAGTCGTGGTATAGACATTGCCACCCGGTTGGCTACGGAATTACGCCAGTTTGAAAATGTGCAGATTATGTTAGAGACGACGGTTCTCGGTATTTATGAAGATGGAGTGCTATTAGCTGAGCAGGATGACAAAGTCCGAAAAATTAAAGCGGAGCGCATTATTGTCGCCATCGGGGCCTCCGAGCGTATGCTAGCCTTCCCTAACAACGATCTGCCGGGTGTATATGGTGCCGGGGCGGCTCAAACGCTGATGAACGTACACGGAGTAAGGCCCGGGCACAGGGTTCTCATGGTTGGCGCAGGCAATATCGGTCTGATTGTAACGTATCAAATGCTACAGGCTGGCGTTCAGGTCGTAGGGATTGTGGAAGCAGCTCCTACTATTGGTGGTTATTTGGTGCATGCCGCCAAAGTGCGTCGGGCAGGTGTCCCCATTTATACCAGCCATACAGTGAAAGAAGCCTACGGTGATGGTGCAGTAGAAGGGGCCATCATCTGGCAGCTGGATGAAAAGTGGGCACCTATACCAGGTACGGAGCAAGATCTGGCTATTGATGTTATTTGTCTGGCTGTTGGGCTCTCCCCCCTAAGTGATTTACTATGGCAGGCCGGTTGTCAGATGACTTATGTTCCTCAGTTAGGTGGCTCGGTGGCTGTACGTAATAGCCTGTTATGTACAACGAATCAGCAGATATATATTGCCGGTGACGTTGCGGGTGTGGAAGAGGCCAGTAGTGCTATGGTCGAGGGGCAAGTGGCAGGATTGGGAGCAGCCTTAAGCCTAGGCCTAGGTGGGGAGCAGGCGCACGCTATGCTAGCTGATGCGAGAGGGCAATTAGCGGCCCTGCGATCAGGACCTGTAGGCGAGAAAATTCGAGCCGGTCTCTCTTTGGTAGAGAAGGGAGTGACAGCTGATGCTTAAGAGTACAGGCATTCCTACTAAGGAAGACTTGCAGAAAATCTACCCAAGCGCTGAGCGGTTGGCAAAAGGGCCGGTGGCAATTATAGAGTGTTTCCAGCGCATTCCCTGCAACCCGTGTGCTACGGCTTGTACGCGCGGAGCTATCTTGCCCTTTCAGGACATCAATAACCAGCCGCAACTTGATGCTGAGCAGTGCACTGGATGTGCTCTTTGTGTTGCTAGTTGTCCGGGCCTGGCAGTTTTTGTGGTTGATATGACCTATAGCGAGCAAGAGGCTCTCATAAAGTTACCGTACGAGTACTTACCCTTGCCACGTGTTAATACAACTGTGAAGGCTCTCAATCGAGCCGGAGAAGTAGTAGGGCAAGGTACCGTAATTAGGGTGCAGACCCCTCCTGCTTTTGACCGTACAGCTGTCATTCACCTTGCAGTAGCCAAAACCGTTGCCCACGAGGTACGCAATATTGTGGTGGAGGATGAAGCAAATGACGCGTGATGAGAATACGATTATCTGTCGTTGTGAGGATCTGACTCTAGGGCAATTGCGCAAATTGATCAGTGAAGGGTATACGACTTTGGATGAAATCAAGCGTATTTCTCGAGCAGGCATGGGGCCTTGTCAAGGCCGCACGTGTCGGGCCTTAATAGAGCGCGAGATTGCTGCTATGACCGGAACCCCTATTAAAGAGCAAGCCCCTGCAAGGTATCGGCAACCAAGTAAGCCGGTTACGTTCTCAGCCATTTTGGGAGGTGAGCCGCATGAAGCTGACTGCTGATGCAGTCATTATTGGTGGCGGTGTTAATGGTGTCTCCATAGCGTATAATTTGGCGCGACGAGGACTAACCAATATTTGCGTCCTTGAAAGAAATTTCTTAGCGAGCGGTTCGACTGGGCGTTGTGGTGCGGGTGTGCGTGCTCAGTGGGGTACTGAGATGAACTTGCGCATGGCTATGGCGGCAGTGCGCATGTTTGAAAACATGAATGAGGAACTTGCCTATGATGATGACATAGAATTCAACCAGGGTGGCTACCTCTTACTAGCTTATACGGACGCTGGCTGGGAGCAGTTTCAGAAGAACGTTGTTTTGCAGAAGGCCCATGGCTTGTCAGTCGACTTGTTAACGCCGGAAGAGGCCAAAGAAGTGGTACCGCATATGAACATAGACCAACTACTGGGTGCTACATTCTGCCCAACAGATGGACACTGTAATCCGTTTAAAGTTACTGATGCTTATGCCAAAGCAGCTCGTCGTCTAGGGGTGCAAATCTACACTAATACCACAGTCACCGGTATTAGCCGTACCGGTGACAGAATTAATGGTGTAGAAACTAACCGCGGTTTTATCTCCACCCCAATTGTAGTGAATGCTGCCGGTGGCTATTCGCAAGATATTGCCGCTATGGTTGATCTGGCAATTCCTACTCATCCGGAACGGCATCAAATTCTTATTACTGAGCCGGTGGAGCATATGCAGGGACCGATGGTCATGTCCTTCCATCATAATCTGTATTGCCAGCAGACCCCACATGGTAGTTTTCTGATGGGGTTGGGCGATCCTAACGAACAGCCTGGTTATAACATAGAAGCGAGCTGGCAGTTCCTGCAGGAAATGGCGGCCAAGATCACTTGGTTGTTACCACCACTGCGTGATATCCGGGTAGTGCGTCAGTGGGCTGGCCTTTACAATATGACGCCCGATGCAACTCCTATTTTAGGTCCGGTAGACGAAGTGCCAGGTTTGTTCCTGGCTGTAGGCTTTAGTGGGCACGGTTTCATGCTATCGCCAATAGTTGGAGTCTTGTTGGCTGAGAGTATTCTAGGGCAGGAAACTGAACTACCGATTAGCCCGATGGGTTTAGGAAGATTTGCTCGCGGAGAGTTATTCAAGGAGCCGGCGGTCGTTTAGGTATCTTGCCCTAATTGAATAGGATTTTCGTACCAACATTAACAAGTACGGGCTATCGCACCTGCAATTCGTTGGCATTCCGGCGTTCTCCTCAATGTACCGGAGCCGAGGGGTGTGCTAAGACGCTGGCTGACGCCAACTGCGCCTTACGCAGCCCCTCTTTTTTTGCTGGCTAAAGACATGGAACACAATTAGGGCAGTGGATACTGCCCTCCCCGAAGTGTGGCAGAAACATGTATGGGAGCGGAAGGTCACAAGCCATATACTCCCCAGCTAGTGCAACAGCAGCAGTGTCCTTATGTGGTCCTACGCTTATTTGGGTCGCATCATGCCGTTGCTTTTGTCGATATAATACTCCCCTTTTAGTAATAGCTCTGAGATAGGTACTACTTCATAGCCTTCCTGGTGGCAGTAATCCAATATTGGCCGTAACGCCGCAGGTGTATGCTCGGCGTTGTTATGAAAGAGTACAATAGCGCCAGGAGCAATTTTGCCAGTAACGCGCTGCACGATGTCGGCAGGTGTTGTCGGCCGCCAGTCCAGCGAGTCAATGCTCCATTGAATAGTATGGTAACCTAATTGTTCTACTGTCTCAATTAGTAAATTGTTGTACTCTCCAAAAGGGGGGCGAAATAGGGTAGCCTCTTGTTCTGTCGTTTCCTTTATTAGCCGATGGGTGGTCTCCAGTTCAAACTTTATTTGCTCTGCGGAAAGGCTGCTCATGTGTGGGTGAGTAGCGCTGTGATTGCCAATTTCATGACCGGCAGCCGCAATGCGGGCGGCTACCTCTGGGTATCTTTCTAACCAAAAGGCTACTAGGAAGAAGGTCGTCTTAACATCGTATTCGTCAAGAATACTTAGCAGCTCATCGGTACGATCCGCGCCCCAAGCGGCGTCGAAACTGATTGCAATGCGTTTCTCAGCAGTTTGCACGCAGTAAATCGGTACTCTGCGGTTGAAATTGAGTATGGTGCTGATTGTTTGGCGCGAATGGCCAGGCACCCAAAGTCGATTAGCCGTTGTCAGAACGGCTAGAATCAGCACGACGCTAGTAAGCATTACCAGCTTGCGTTTTGGTAGAAAAAACATCATTTTGCTTGCACCCCCATTTGCTAATAGGATATGGGGACGTGCCTACTTCTATGTTACTTTGCTTGCTAATTTTCAGCCTAAGCCTATGAGATGCAAAATCAGGGGGATACTGAGCAAACTGCCTATTGTGGTAATAATAGTTAAGGAAGAGACTAGTTCTGGCTCGGTGTCGAACTCAACAGAGAGCATTGTAGTAACCACCGCGGTAGGGGATGCTGCTGAAAGAATGAGAACTTGCTGGCTCAGGGGATCAAGCTGCAGCAATTTGGAGAGATAATTAGCAAGCAAAGGTGCTAATCCCAGTTTGAAGCAGGTTCCTAAGCCCAGAAGTAACCAGCGTTGGCAAAACAGCATGCCAGCTAATTGTACGCCGAGCAGTAGAAGAAACACGGGAATGCTAGCCTGGCAAAGTAGAGTAAGGCTTTGCTGCAGCCATATCGGTAGTCGGCAAGCTAAGTAACGTAAACAAAGAGCCAAGATAGCTGCATAGGCAGTTGGCATCTGAAATATCTTGCCAGCAGCTGCTTTAGCACCCAAGCTACTGCGAGCAGCAAAGTAGACCGCCAAGGAAAACATGAGTAGTTGATGCACTACCATGATAACTACTCCACGCTCAAGGCCTCTAGAGCCGCAAACTGCAGTAATGATAGGTAATCCATAGTTGCCAACATTCATGAAAACCGAGCCTAATTGTAGAGCACTAGCTAGGCGTACGGAAATGCCAAGTAGGCGGCTACAGGTGGCTAATAGCCAAGATAGTACGCCAATCAAGAGCAAGGTGCCCAGTACCAGTTGCGCCAGCTGACTGCTAGTCAGCTGGGAGTGGTAGAGGGAGTTGAAAACAAGTGCGGGGCTGAGAATATATAGTGTAATTTTAGCAAGTGGTTTTGCCTCTACTTGCAGTGTATGCTTAGCCAAGCCGCCAGCTAGAATCAGCAGCAATAACGGCAACATAAGATCGACAAGCATTACCTCTGGCGCCTCTTAAGTAAACGAAAAACAGCGCGGACAAGGGAAGTAGCAACTGCCAGCCCTCCAGCAATAGCGCCGGCAGCAAGCAGTGTCTCGGTCGCCAAGCTTAGGCCCCCTAAATAATCTCCAGCGACAAAAGCTTGCATTGCAGCATAGACTGTAATTCCAGGCACTAGGGGTACGATGCCAGGGGTGAGAAAAACAGTAGCTGGCTCATGACAAATGCGGGCAATTATTTCCCCGGAAATACCGACGGCAAAAGCGCCCAATGCAGTGCGTCCAACTATCTCCAATCCACCTGCGCTAGCCAGCAACCAGCCCATCCAGCCAAGTGCGCCGGTAAGCCCTGCAAGCAGTATACGTTTCTTAGGTGCTCTAAAAATGACACCCCACGCTGTAGACGCGGCAAAGGCGATAGCGAATTGCCGTGCTACGTACATTACCATATCCATTTAGTCCACCACCCTAATGCTGCGCCAACCCCAGCCGCTAT
>DIPA01000054.1:19239-24639 GCA_002427055.1 Firmicutes bacterium UBA5500
CCCTAATGCAGCGCCAACCCCAGCCGCTATAGAAGCGGCTATAAAAAGGGCCTCATTTGTCCTAACTATCCCTGACAATAAATCGCCGGCCAGCACATCTCTGACTCCAGAAGTGAGCAAGACTCCAGGAACAAGGCTCATAATTGCACCCAAAATGACACGATCGTAAGGCATTTGCGGTAGTATGAGAGTTAGGGCGAGGGCGCATGAAGCGGCAAGAAAACCAGCGATGAAATTGGCTAGCAGCTCAGGGATATCGACGTGCTGGAGGAGCGCCGCACTTTGAAATATAAGCCAAGCTATCAAAGCAGTGGCTGGGAGTTCCCAGCCGGTTGCCCCAAACAAAGCAGCAAAAGCCGTTCCTCCAAAGGCAGCTGCTAGGGGGCCTAGGCGCACCAGGTTGCTGTCAGTAGTTTGCTCGATATTCTGTAGTTGTTCCAACACGGCTATCGGGTCGTTCTTATTGCCGACCAGAGAGCGTGATAGGGTATTGATAGCCGCAACTCGCCCTAGGTTGGTAGAGCGTTGCTCAATGCGCCTAACCCGCGTGCCAATGTACCCATAAGCGTGAGTTGATAGGAAAATGCCGGTAGGCGTTGCGATGCAATCAACGCACTCGGCACCGCAAGCTGAGAGAATGTGGAAAATAGTATTCTCAACTCGATAGATCTCTGCGCCACTGCCAAGCAACAAAGTCCCTGTAAAAAGGCCAAGCTCAAGCAGTTGCTCCATCTTTTCTGACATTGGAAAGGCGCCTCCTGTCGGTTAATCTTCATTGCAGTGCTACGCATAGACAGTTGGTATTGCTGTACAATAGGATAGTATATCAAAACTAGCTTGGCAAGCCGGCGGGGCTACGTAGCCGACCAGATGGTACTAGGGGAATTTTACTATGAGCTTCACAGCAATTTTAGCCCCACATTAGTGATTGTGTGAGCGCATCTAGCTAAAGGAGTGGCGATTGTGACGATTGAGACTAGCCCTGTTCATACATATGTCTATATTGAACAGGCTAACCCTCTACAAGACAAGTTGCTGCAAATTGTGGCGGGCAAGGCTGAGGCGCTGATAGAAATTCGGGATAAGCGATATACAAGAAGTCAGGATGTAGAAATGCTGCTTCGGCCAGCGCTTTTGGAGCTCGGCTTTCAGCATGCTGTTACTAGTCGTGAGGTTCCGCGTTTGTTTGCTACTGATTCAGATTTTGAAATGGATTTCTATCATCCGGCTTACCGGGTTGCCCTCGAAGTTGAGAAGGGCAAACATTTTAATGTCTGGCGAGATGTATGCAAATTTGTCGAGTCAGAGTTGGTAGAACATGCGGTGCTGCTAATTCCTTATGAGAAATATGGTAGCACAGGCAGGCGTGAAAGTGTGTTACTAAGTGCTATTGATAGCGTGTCTAATGCTCATAGGTTATATCTGACTTTGAAGAGTTTTCTCTTGATCGGTTACTAGTGTATAACGCAAGCTTTCATGTATAATAGGACTGGCAAGGCAATGGTAACTGCTATTTTGTCAAGGTTGGGCGAGGGGAGGTGAAAACTGTGGCCTATAAGATTAGCAAAGACTGTATTGCTTGTGGCGCCTGTCAGGCAGAGTGTCCAGTAGATGCTATAACTGAAGGAGATATCTATGTTATCGACCCGGAGAAGTGCATCGAATGTGGAGCTTGCGCGGGTGTCTGTCCAGTAGGAGCCCCTAACCCAGCTTAATAAATGACGTGTTAAGAGCCCACCGGTAGGTTGGGCTCTTTGCTTTGCATGGATAACACATCATCCTACCAAGGTGCCTAGCAATTTTGAGCTGATAGCCTTTATTTTATCAATAAACATATTGACATTAACAAGACACCGTTATATATTGAGGTAGGAGGTGTTTTGCATGGCTGAAGAACAAATGCTGATCCTACGCATGGTGGAGGAAGGCAAAATCACGGCCGATCAGGCGGCTATCCTGCTAGCGGCTTTAAGACCAGCTAGCGCTAATGTTGACTCTATGAGTAATACAACTACACGTCCTAAAGTAGGGAACGTAGTGCCTGAAGAAGAGCGTAAGGCGCGTCAGGCACTGAAGGAAGAGGCATCTCAGGCACGTGAAGCGGCACGTGAGGCACGAGTGCACGCTAAGCGCGTACGCGGTGAAAGTAGGCGTCGTAATTCAGGAAGTACAATTATGGCATCTTTACGGGCTTTGGGAATTCCCCTCGGCGGTAGTCATGAATTTTCCTTTACTCGGGTTTTAAGTGGTGAGTTTACTGCAGCAAAACCTTATCTTCGGGTGCAAAATACTAATGGACGCATTGACGTTGCCCTCAGTGACGATGAGCATTGGCAACTGCGGTTGCTGACACGCATCCGTGCTGATAACGAAGCTGATGCTGCGGCGCTAGCTGATAGGCTAGTCAGTGTTGCAAGCGACAATCAACGACTAACTGTTGAAGCTCAACGCATGTTTGGACAGAATGCTAGTGTAACAGTAGAATTGCGTTTACCTGCGCGTTTGTTTGCAGAGATTGATGTAGTTACTACGAATGGCTCCATTCAACTTGTACAGCTAGCAGCTGAAAAAGCTGTTGTGAAAACGGTGAATGGTAGGGTTACCGGGGAAAAACTAGAGGTCAATGATCTGCAGGCTAGCTCGGTAAATGGTTCGGTATCCATTGATGGGGCTATTGCGCATATGCAAGGGCGGGCAACTAATGGTCGTGTTTCAGTAAAAATACTACACAAGATGAGTAGTGAGCTTGATCTGAAGACAGTAAATGGATCAATCAGTGTGCTGTTACCAGAGGACACAGCCATTGGCTACCATTTAGACGTTGCTACTACGGCAGGTAGTATTAAGCACAGTTTGCCTAATCTACTGGTGACCGAGGAACAAAGGAAACCAGGCCGCCGCACATTAGTAGCTGCCTCCAATGACTTAGAGGCAAAAGAACTACGCCAAGCCATTACGGCGCGCACTGTGAGTGGTACGGTGCGCATAAATGTTTAGGTTGGGAGGTAGAGATTGATGTCCGAAGAAAGGATGCAGGTGCTTAGGTTATTAGAAAAAGGGCAGATAACTCATCAGCAGGCTTTGGCTTTGCTAGAGGCCTTAGGCGGAGCAGATGATCCATCCCAGGAGTTAACTGAGGCAAGTACAGCGCCCGCAGCTAGTATGAAAATACAAAACGCTGCTACAGAGCAGGATGCAGATATGCGTTCGGCAGCGAGCGAACTGGGCCAAGGATTACAGACTCTAAGCGAGCAGATAAGCGAGGAAGTACGAGAGACGTTACAGGAGGTTGGCAGTGAGATTAACACTGCCCTTCATGAAGTTGGAGAGGAGCTACGGGAGATAGGGCATGAAAGTAATCTAGCAGACCTTTTCTCTAATATCTTCACTGGCAGGCTGGGGAAACAGTACCGCTGGCAACAGGAGAAGCACATTGACCTAGAGAGTGCTATCAATTCTCTTCGTCTAGCCATCTCTAGTAGAAACGGGAGTATTCGCTTGTTGCCGACTGATGAGAATCAGGTGACCGTGCGGATGCAGATGTGTTTGCAGGCTCCCAGCGAAGCAGAAGCAAAAGAGATGGCCGAGCACTGTCTGGAAGAACTGCAAGCAGTGGCAGATGAGCAACTTCAGTTGGCGTGGCGCGTCAATGAGGAAGCGGTAGGGGCGATTGCTTTCGAAGTTCTGGTTCCACGTAGGCTATTAGTTGAATTTGATCTTTCTAGTAAAAACGGCTCCATTTCTGTTACGGATCTTCATGCCAATGGAATAGCTGCAACTAAGAATGGAGCTGTAAAAGTGGATGGTCCCAACTACGGTGACTTGAGAATAGAGACTAAAAACGGCGATATTATAGTCACGGCAGGCTTGGAAGCGCTGGCAGCTACAAACAAGAATGGCTCAATTAGCTGTTCTCTAGAACCATTATGCGATGGACAGATAGCCTTGGCTACTACCAATGGTTCAGTGCAAGCGGAGCTAGTCTGCAAGGAACATATCGGCTACAAGCTTGAAATGCAGACACGCAACGGCAGGTTAAACGCTAATTTACCAGATCTGGTAGTAGATCTGGATAAGCGATATTACTTAAGAGGATGTACGAGCAATTGGGAGAGGGTTAAGGTCAAATCTAGCGTAACGGCTATTAGCAAAAATGGTAGCATAAGTGTGCGGGCGCGTTAGCCAGCGGCTATCATGAAGAGAAGAAGACTGTCGGGTATTCACCGACAGTCTTCTTTCCGTTTGGCCCTTAGTGTTTCTTGAGAGTATAGGTAGCGTGGCTTTCGCCGACTACATCTCCCCTGTGGTTGTAAATAGTGGGTTTATGGAAGCTTTGCAGGTTGTTTAGATCGGCTTCGCTCAAGAAGCCCATCTGGCGTAATGCATCGATAATAACTGGCCCGTCAGCACGGCCGTTGCCGTCTTCCATTTTTAGAGCCAAACCGATGCCTTGCTCAAGGATGGCGGCGCAATAAACTCCTTCAGCACCGCTCTTAGCTACAAGGCGTCCATTTAGATGAGTCATCAAACCGGTACAGAGTCGGCCTGTGCCGGCAACAAGCATTGGATAAGCGGTCATGGCTTTTGTGATACGGTGAGCCGCATTGGCTTTCTCGTCGCCCAGGATTTCTGGCTTAGCCAAGCGTGCCCAAGCCAGAGCCATATTGTACACTGGCAAACCAAAAACAGGAACGCCGCAACCATCGGTGCCAAGAACTATTTCATCGGTTTTCATTCCTGCAAAACTAGCAACGCTTTGACGCATTGCTTTTTGTACCGGGTGGTCAACGTTTAAATAATTGGTTGTATCCCAACCCATATGTTGGGCGAGCGCTAACATGCCAGAATGTTTGCCGGAGCAATTAGAATGTACCTCGGTGGGTTCAAGTCCATCCTTGAGCAGTTGATTAGCTGCTTCCTTATCTAGGGGTAAGTGGCGCCCGCACTGCAGGGCCGATTCGTCTAAACCAATTTTCTTCAAGATGCCGCGTATGGTATCTACATGTATCTGTTCAGCATTATGTGACGCGCAAAAGATAGCTAGCTCGCGGTCTGTGAACTGGTAGTGGTCGGCTGCGCCACTGGTCACAACAGGGATAGCCTGGATGGGTTTAGAGGCCGAACGAATGAAGGTGACTTTTTCGCGCGGGTGCCCCGCCGAATACAGCAGTCGACCGGTATAGTCGACGATAGCTAAGTCGCCTCGCTGTATGCTTTCCACGAGACTACCACGCATAATTTCAACTAGTTTTTCGGACATAATCTTACGTCCCCTTTCATATGATGGGTGCTGTTGTGTATACACTGTGATTATATACATAGAAACGTCATTCCGTCAGCATAGATTTTCTTTTTTCTTGGAAAGACGGAACGGTATGAGATTGCTGATAAAGGTCGTGG
>DIPA01000054.1:24914-35460 GCA_002427055.1 Firmicutes bacterium UBA5500
TGGGTTGAAAGGCACTTCTTCAGTGGTCTCGAACGGTATAGTCCTCTAAATTGCAGGTAATTAGCAATTCGCAAACATTTCTTTTAGTTGTTAGGCATCAATTTGACGTGTTAATAATTTGGGGGTAGTATATAGCCAACCCACTACTGTGGGCTATTTTTGAATAGTCAATATAAGATGAGGTAGTGCATAATACAGTAGTAGGGGTTCTGCCGGTATAGCTTGTTTTGTTTTGGGCAAGAATGGTCTTGAGTTGCTAAATTTGACTAAAAGAGAGTAGCTAAATTATAATGTTTTGGCAGATGCAAGAAGGGAGGTCCTGTATGTTAGGATCGAATAAAATCCTGCGATTTGCCCTACTAGCAGTTGTCTGTGCCTTGACCCTAGCCATAAATCTCTTTGCAGATCATGGCCCGTTTACACAAGTGGCGGCCTCTAGTATTGCGGAGTTGACGCCAAGCCAAACGCTAAATCAGCTTATGTTTGCGAAACGGGCTACAGTATTGGTCGACGGCCAAGCACAGAGTATCTGGACTAGCGCTAGAACAGTAGGAGATGCTATCAATCTGGCTGGTATAGAACTTGGTCCATTGGACCGCATTGAACCTAACCCCGCTCTCCAGCTGGTTGATAACATGCAGGTTGATGTTATTAGAGTTACGCAACAACTGGTACAAGAGGAAGTTGTTGTCCCTTATCGTACTGTTAGGGTCCCATCCCGAGCCCTTAACCGGGGGGAGTCACGCGAGTTGCAGCAAGGTGTTAATGGCAAGCTGGTTAATACCTACCTAGTTGTGATGGAGAATGGGCAAGAGCAGGAACGACGCTTAGTAAATTCGGTGACCGTTGTCGAGAAGCAAGATAAGAAGATAGAAGAAGGTACTATTGCTACTATCTCGCGGGGTGGTCAGCTAATGCGTTACAGCAGGGTGCTTGATGTAGTGGCTACTGCTTATACAGCTGATTATAACCCTAGCAAAGGGGGCCCAGATGACCCTTGGCGAGGTATGACTGCCAGTGGTAAGCAAGCAGTGGCGGGATTAACGATTGCAGCTGATCTTAGAGTATTACCGATGCATACAAGGGTCTATGTGGAAGGTCTTGATGCTCAAGGCAAGAAGTATTCTGGTGTCTACGTTGTTATGGACACAGGCGGCGCTATTAGAGGCAACAAGATCGATATTTTCATGTCGACGTATGATCAATGCTGCAGCTTTGGTCGGCGCAAGATGAAAGTCTATATTCTGGAGTAGCTTAGATAGTTGAAAACAAGAAAGGCTCGCTTGCCGATGGGCAAGCGAGCCTTTCCTATTGCTTCCCTTATTTATCTGCAGCTGCCTTATTCAAATCAGCAATCAAGGCATCGACATTGATGCCGTGGGCAATAGCGCCTTGTTCAATGGTCTCAAAGTGAGCGGCTGCGCATCCGAGGCAGCCTAGCCCATGCTTAAAGAAAACCGGGACACTCTCTGGATATTTTTCTACAACTTCTTGGATTCCCATGGTCTTGGTAATCTTCATTCATAACCCTCCTTGTTTCGCGCGGTATCACTTGTGATTGACACAAAGCATCATGCCCAGTATACCACAAGGAGGAGCAGTGCAATCAGCAGAAGTTTGGTAGCAGTTAGCTTATTTGTGTAAAATAGCCCAAGGCTAGTCATTCTGTTGTGTCTTGATATCCAATAAATCTGAGCCTGCACTGAGCCAGTTCTGTTAGAATTAACTTAAGATATCTACGGTTTAGGAGGAGGGGTATCTATGAGCGGGAAAAGAATCTTACTTGTTGATGATGAGGCAAGGCTGCGGGAGATGCTGAAGACATACATCGCCCACGAAGGCTATGATGTAGTAGAGGCGTCTGACGGCAAGGAGGCAATAGAGCTTTTTCATAGTCAGGAATATACCCTTGTCATCCTTGACGTAATGCTACCCCAAGTAGATGGTTGGACTGTTTGCCGTGAAATTCGCCGAACTTCGCAGGTGCCCATTATTATGTTAACTGCCCGGGGTGAAGAGTATGACCGTTTGTTTGGTTTTGATCTAGGTGTTGATGATTACATTGTGAAACCATTCAGCCCTAAGGAACTTTTGGCGCGCATGAAGGCTATTATTCGCAGAAGCGAGCAAAGTAACGATAATCTGGGACGGATTGTTATCCAGGGTCTAGAGATAGAGCTTGGTTCACGCAGCGTTTTGGTAGATGGTAATGAGTTAGCGCTTACGCCACGGGAGTACGACCTACTGAGCTTCTTCGCGCAGCACCAAAATCAGGTTTTTACACGTGAGCAGTTACTTGATGTTGTTTGGGGTTATGATTTTGCGGGAGATAGCCGTACGGTAGATACCCATGTAAAGATGTTACGTGAGCGACTAGGAGACTATCGACGTTTTTTGATTACTGTTTGGGGGGTTGGCTATAAGTTTCAGGAGGTAGATTAGCCATGCGTAGTATTCGGGGAAAACTCTGGCTGGGCATGATGACCTTAGTCGGCATAGTCTTAGTACTGCTTTGGTTATTGCAGATCGTCTTTCTAGAAAGTTTCTATACCAATTTACGCATCGCCGACGTAAAAAGAAAGATTGATGCCATTTCTCAACTCAAGGCAGGCAATACTCAGTCGATTGCAGATGAGCTAGATCGTCTAGCATATACCCAAGGGGTGATACTTGAATGGGTTGATACTAGTGGGCAATCCATTTATCTTAGCGCGGCTGATTCTGCTCGTCAAATACCGCAGATGAGGAATGTGGCTTGGAGAGAGTTTTACCAGCAGATCCTATCAGGAAAGTCGGTTGAGAGGTCCTTTGTTCATCATCGTTTTGGTAATAAGTACACCATAATTGGTACGCCTGTCTATAGCGCCCAAGGAGATCTAGCTGGGGGGATAATAGCCACAGTGCCAATGGCTGCGGTAACTGAGACTGCAGATATCTTAAGGCGGCAATTGGCTTATATAACAGTAGTCTTGCTAATTGTGACAGGCCTATTGTCGCTTGGGTTGTCCAGGAGTTTTACCAAACCCGTGCTGCATATAAGACAAGTTGCAGTGGCTATGGCCAATGGTGATTTTTCGGCAAGAGCAGTTGTCAATAGCGTAGATGAAATTGGCATGCTGGCTAATGCGATTAATTATCTGGGCGAGCAGTTGGCCAAGATCGAGCAGTTACGTCGCGATTTAGTAGCTAATGTTTCACATGAGTTGCGCACTCCGTTAAGTGTCATTCGGGGTTATGCAGAGACAATTCGCGATATTACCGGGGATGAACCGGGGCGACGTGCAGTGCAGTTGGAGATTATCATAGAAGAAACAGAACGTTTGGCAGACATGGTAAACGATACGCTGCAATTGGCCTTGCTTCAGTCAGGCAACGCAAATTTGGATCTGCGAGAGGTTGCAGTGCGCGAGTTGCTGGGGGATGTTGTTAAGCAATACTCGATAATGGCGGAGCAGAACAATATTTGTTTGACATTAGAGGGGGATTTAGAGGCTATAGTGATAGCGGACGAGGCGAAAATTGTGCAGGTCATGCACAATTTGCTGCAAAATAGCTTGCACTATACGGAGGCCAATGGGCGGATTGCAGTTCGAGCAGATGTGATAGGACAGATCGTGCACATCTCGGTGTCTGATACTGGTTTGGGGATTACAGAAGCTGATTTGCCTTACGTTTGGGACAAGTATTACAAAGGCAAACGGGCAGGTACTAACGAGCATGTTGGTACTGGATTAGGGTTAGCTATCGTCAAAGGTATCTTGGAAGCACATAATGCTGAATATGGAGTAGGTAGTCAACTCGGAGAGGGTACTACCGTTTGGTTTGAACTGAGAAGGGCTTGTAGTGATAGTTGAGTTTTTCTTTTCTATCTAGCTTCCATCACAATCTCATCACAACTTCGTTGTATAAATAGATTGTCGGTATTGCTTGACAAACTCTAGAAAGAAGGGTGAGATTGATGAATCTAAAGAAGTTGCTAGGGGTTTTTATGGCGATGGCTATTTTAGGTGTTAGTGCTGTTGCTTATGCTGCTGGTACAGGTACCCCCGCGGATATCGTGGCTGATTTAACTGGAAAGTCTGTTGAATCTGTGGTGAGTCAGCGGTCTGCAGGAACGTCCTATGGAGCCATAGCTGCAGAAGCAGGTGTTTTGTCAGAGTTTCAAGAGAAAATGTTGGCATTAAAGAAAGAGGTATTGCAGCAACGTGTAGAGTCCGGTCGGTTGACTGAGGCTGAGGCCGCAAGATACTATGAAGCCCTGAAGGAAAAGCAGGCCAACTGTGATGGAACAAGCGCGGGCGGCCAGGGTATAGGCCGAGAACTGCGTGTAGGGTTTGGCTTTGGTCGCATGGAACATAATGGTCAACAGGCAGGGCAAGGCAGGCAGGTACGTGGTCGCAATGGTTCTGGTTTGGGGCTAGGCTTTGGTAGAGGCTCTGGTAAGTAGAAGCGGATGAATGAATGGGCTCCCCCATTTTGGGGGGAGCCCATTTTGCTTAGTATCCTGCTTTTTTATCTACCACGTTGATGAGTGGCTGTTTGGTTTGATAACGACGTAGGTTTTCAAGGAAGATTGCGATAACGTTATCATCGTAATCAGGCATATGGCCAGCCATATGAGGTGTAATAATCACCCGAGGCATATCCCAGAGGGGGCTGTCAATCGCTAGCGGCTCCTTGTCAAAGACGTCTAGGCCGGCAGCGCTAATAACACCGTTCTGTAGAGCGTCGATGAGAGCTTGTTCATCAATCACAGGCCCGCGAGCAATATTGATCAAGACAGCACTAGGTTTGCATAAAGCCAGCTCCAGCTTGCCGATTAGATGTTTGGTCGCCGGTGTAAGCGGTGTAGCTAGTACGATGTAGTCGCAAAGTGGAAGCAACTTGTGCAGTTTATCGTTGCCCCAAACCTCATCAGCCCACTTATCGGGCACTGGGTTACGACGGGCTGCAATTACGTGCATGTCGAAAGCTTTGGCACGTTGGCCGATGGCCTGCCCGATACTACCATAGCCGATGATGCCAAGCGTCTTGTTAGCTAGTACTAAGGGGTCAACATTTATCCATTCACGCCTTGCCTGAGCTTGTAGCATCGCAGGAAGCTGCCTGGCTAAGGCTAACATGAGCAAGAACACATGCTCAGCGATAGTAGTGCCATGGATGCCCCGGGCATTTATTAGCTGGACAGGGTGTGCTAATAGCTCAGGCTGCAACAAGCGATCTACGCCGGCAGAGGAAACTTGGATGAAGGCCAAGTTAGGACACTGTGGTAAAAGTGTTGGCAGGTAATTGCTGCCCCAGATAACGTTTGCTGTAGGCATGTGGGTAGCAATTTCGGCCTCGTCGCGGGTGACAATCACCTGAGCAGTTGGCACTGCTTGTTGGATAGCGGCCAAATGTTCGTTATTGATGCGATGGGTAATGAGAATCTTCATAAGCAGCGGGGCTCCTTTCTGCTTGTAAGTCAGTGGCCGTTTTTAGCCACTGACTTACTACTTATCACATTAATCCCAGGCAATCAGGCCTAGCTTCTCTAGCAGACGGAAATAGCCAAGAGCGAAGGCTTTGTCGCTGAGGCCAATTTCCATGTTAACTTGATGATCAATTTCAGCCACAGTGCGGTTGCCATCGGCCCAGTAAACTAGATAATCAGGGGCGCAATCGGCTGCCTCAGCATGTTCTTTAGTGAAGTTGTTGTAGGCCTGTACTTCATCCGGAGTTAGCTTTTCTAGTTTACCACGCATACTAACCGGGCCTCGGAAAAGCCGACGCGGGATGCGGTTGTAATCAGCATCGGTAGCCAGAAGAGGTCGCTCAGGCAACGAATCTAGGCCGATTTCTTGCAAGTGATGCTGCCAGAGTGACGCAGTCGTCTTTTCCAAGAAGGCTAATTCTTGTGCTAGTAGGGGTGCAAACTGGCTTTGCTCGTCTTGGTTGAGGAAGCGGTTGAGGCTAGCGAGTTCTTCCTTTTTTCGTTCTAGTTTATATTGTACTCGGTCATAAGTTGCCAGCACATCTTGCTTGCAGCAATTGGCAGAGACCTTACATTGGCGAGCACTGTCTTTCAATAATTGGGTTATGCGCTGTAAATAGTAGCCGCGGCTTTCCGCCAGTAGCCATTTGGCCTCAGGAAGTGCCAAGTTGGCCAGTAGATAAACATAGGTAGCCGTCATGCAGCCCACACGATAGAGCATTGCGGGGTCTACCTTATCTATAGTATCCTCGCTAGTATGATAGTATTTGTCTGGCCACTGGATAAGCATGGGGCTAGGTATCCCAACCGTTGGATCGCAAAGAATATTATGATCGCTGCCGCCTGAGAAAGGAGCTACGGTATGCTTAAATAAGGCGTAAGAAGAAGTTCCGCCTAGACTTTTGCTCTCCTTAGCTACTTCCTCCATAATAGATGCCAGCAAATCACCAACGAAAGAGCCAGCGGCTTCCGGTGGATATTCGGCGATTAAGGGTCCTTTACAGAGATCTTGATTTTCACCTACCATATCCAGGTTGATGCCAGCTAATATCTTTGGTATGCGGTCTTCATTAGTAGCTAAGTAGGCGTAGGTACCTGCCATTTCGGGAACGAGCAAGATACGGATAGAACGTCGCGGTTTAGGCAGCTCACCGGACGAAATTAAAGCTTGTAGGGCACGTGCCGTCTCAATAGCAACGCCAGAACCAGACGCATTATCATTGGCGGAAGCTTTAGGATGACAGAGATGCGCAGTGATAACGATTTCTTCTTCTGTCTCGCCTGGTATGACAGCAGTTACGTCTTCTATGGAACCGCTATAGAGTGATGCTTGCACTAAGGCGCGGACCTGCGGATGCGCCGGCTTGCTGCTATCTAGGGCATGTTCTTCTTGTAGCCGTCGGCAAACCTGACGTAGCTTATCTCCTGCTTTGGGGGAGAGCACGAAACCAAAACACTTTTTCTCATGGCCAGTCCACCAGAAGGATGTATAACGGAGGGCATCCGGGATATCGTAGCGATGCCGTATTAGGGCCACTTCTGTCATATGGTCGCTGATAATACCGATGGCTCCTTTTTTCTCTACAGCCCAGTCGCGCACCTTATTTAGATCTCCGTCGGTAAAGACAATAGTTCCAGTGAGATCAATGTCGGCATATGGTTCAGGGTTATCACCTTTGTCAAGCAAAACAACATCGGCTACAACCCCTTCCGGAGCAGTACTAATGCTGCGCTGAATGAGCGAGAAAGCGTTGTCGGCAAAGCAGGCTAAGCGTTCTTCTGTTGGCAGGATGAGATCAAGCCAGGCGGCGCTACAGTGCCACTCTTCCATCATTTGCTGGGTCCAGTATTCAGTTTTTCCATCAGCGGGGAAAGCAATTATTGCGGATTCTAGGTTGCTTGTCTGTAATGCCTTTTGGCAGTAGAGTGCAGCTTCACGAAACCCAGGGCTCGCCTGGATGCGGTGATGCTGGGCTATTTCTGCCACATGGGCAAAGGCGCGGTTGCCAGAGAAATTGCGCTTAACTTTTGTTAGTGTATTCAGCTACACACTTCACCTTCTCTTTCTGTATAATTGTCCTAATGAATGCTTTCGCTTTTGCTGAGTCTATTCCTGCCGGCTGAAAATTATCAGGCAACAAGGAATTATGGTAAGGAAGTAGTTTTGTTTGTCATGCTAGATTAGCCCTGAGTGTTGTAGGGGCGGTTGCAAGCAGGATAGTTGCAGGCTAGGTAGAATATTTACTATTACGCGGAAACAAGTGCACGGAGCAAGTAGAGAGGCTGAAGCAAGTATGAATGCCATAATTACAGACAATTTGACCAAAACTTTTGTGAGTAAAATAGGCCCTACGCTAGCTGTTAGACAGCTTTCTTTACTAATCAAAGCCAATAGTATTTATGGCTTGATTGGTCATAATGGCGCAGGGAAGACAACCACGTTCATGTTGTTGAACACTTTGCTCGAGCCGACTGAGGGTTCAGGCTGGATTCTGGGGCTTGACCTGCTGACACAGCAGAAACGCATCCGTAAGCTAACTGGTTTGCTGAGTGAAAACTTACGTCTTTATGACGAGTTGACTGTAGAAGAAACATTGCTTTTCTTCGCCGATCTCTATGGAGTTAACCCTAATGTGTATAGCTTGCTAGAGCGCTTTGAGCTGCTTGATTGGCGTAAGCAGCAGATTGGTCGGTTATCAACCGGTATGCGTAAGAAAGTGGCCATTCTCTCGGCCTGCATTCATCAACCCCGCTTGCTTTTCTTAGATGAGCCTTTTTCAGGGCTGGATCCCTTGGCCATGCAGGGGCTACGTGATTTCATTAACTACTTACTGGAATACAATGAGATGACCGTAATCATAGCCTCACACAATCTAAAAGAGATGGCAGGACTGTGTGATGAGGTTGGTATCATGAAAGAGGGACAAATGGTTATTTCGGGCACATTAGACATGATCAAGCAACAATATGGGTTTAGTGATCATATAGAGATTAAGGTTGACCGACTGCCTACTGGTTTAGAGCGATTGATTACTAGTCCAGCAGCGGGTATTATCTCGCTAGTTAACAAACCTAATGATTTAGATTTGGTCCTAAGGACACTGATGGAGCAAGATATTCGCGTGCTCGATATAGTCAAGCAAACGGCCGCACTGGAGGATGTCTATCAGCGTATTTATCAGGGGGTGGCTCAATGAAGGGCTTTGTGCTCCTGAAAAAGGATATTCGTACTGTATTGCGCAACCGACGGGAGTTACTATGGATGATTATCGTCCCCCTGATTCTCTTAGCTGCGAATTTTTACTTGCAGGATCAATCGATGGAAGTCAAAGTGGCTCTAGTAGGCGACCAGATTCTGTTGCCTACACTAGAGCGGCGCGTGCAGGAGGCGGAGGCAAGTCAGATAAGGCTTATTATTTGGCCCTTAAGCGAAGTAGAGGCAGCCAAAAGGCTAGAAGAAGGCGCTATTCATGCCTACCTAGTGCTTCATCCGCGGGAAATTACAATGTACACTAATTTAGCGGATACAGAAGGAGCCCTAGCTCAGGCCATATTTACCGAGATTGTGCGAGATAGCAATCAGAAATTGGCATTAGCAAATCTAACGCAGTTGGTTGATAATCCTAGTGCTATCTTATCGCCAATCGATTGGCAGGTGGTGGAGGCTAGTACAAGGGTTAGTTCTACTGGAGAGCTTATCTTCTCTTCCTTATTCGTTATCATGGGTGTTATGACCGCCCTCAGTTTGGGGCAACAGAGTATTAGCATGGAAAGGCACAAGAATACCTTAGTTTCGTTACGCAAATCGCCACTTACCGATATACAGATAGTCTGGGCAAAGCTAGGAGCAGGCCTGTTTAGTACGTTGCTACCTTCTCTGGCAATTATTGGCCTGACTGCTGCTATTTTGCCTGCCGAATTTGCTTCAGACCCTAGTTTTTACATTATCTTACTTAGTATCAGCTTCAATTCGGTGGCGCTTGGTGTGCTTATAGGTTCTTTTGTGCGGGGAAGTAACGAAGGTAATGGACTACGATTCTTGCTTGCCTTGCCAGCTATGTTCTTAGCGGCTGTCCCAGTTGCGTTGCCTCTTTGGCTAGAACGTATTAGTGGCATTGTTCCTACGCTAATTTCTGCTCAGATGGTACGTGGATATTTTGCCGATGGTTATACCCCTACTTTTGGCCCAGTTGCTTTTTTAATACTAACGGGATTCTTGAGCGTGCAATTAGCGGCTAGGTATCTAGGACGGGAAGAATAATCTGGGGATAGGTTTGCCAGTTATTAAACGAGAAAGCTGGAGATGAGTATGGTACGGGAGTGCAGCTATAACGAACGACCACTGACCGCGAGGGCGGTTATTTTTAGCAACGGTACGTACGCTAATCTCATGGGGGTAAAGGCGCGTTTGCGACCTGACGATTGGTTTGTTTGTGCTGATGGGGCGCTATCGCAATTGGCAGCTATGCAGCTGCGCCCTCATTTGCTGGTGGGAGATTTTGACTCAGTTGATTTGAGCTTACTTGCGGAAGCTAAAGAGCAAGGCGTTGAGCTCTTGACCTTTCAGCGAGAGAAGGATTTTACAGATACCGAACTAGCGTGGCAGGAGGTCATCAGGCGTAAGTGGGGTTGGCGTGATGTTCTGGTGGTAGGAGCTTGGGGTGGCCGCCTGGATCATTCCCTCGCCAACTTGTTGCTATTTGCACCTTTTGCTAAGCAAGGTTATCGTATCAGCTTGACCGATGGAGTAACTGATGCCTACTTAGTGACTGACGAACTCGTCTTGGAGCGTTGCCAGAACAAATTGGTCTCGATAATCGCTTTGTCACCGAGCGCTCAAGGAGTTACGGCACAGGGTTTTCATTGGCCATTGGAGGCTGCTACTTTGCGTTGGGGCGAGGCTCTCGGTATTAGCAATATTCCTGTCGATGACGTGGCTAGGGTGCGGGTAAAAGAAGGCATTTTACTAGTTATAGTCACCCCAGAGGACTAGGTGATATATCGAGATTTGTTACAAGCGGTTGTAGTTCTACCACCGACTTCGGACTAGCGAGGAGGAGAGAGCTTGCTTAA
>DIPA01000054.1:35798-36160 GCA_002427055.1 Firmicutes bacterium UBA5500
AATTCCCCTTTAGAATATTTGCAGCTTTCATCAGAGAAACCGGTCGTGTTTACCACTACTAATGGTACGCGCGCGCTTAATCGCGTAATAGATAGTAAGGAAATACTAGTCGGTAGCTTTGGGAATGCGGCTGCTGTGGCACAGGCGCTTGTAACTTCACCAGAGGATATTCTGCTAGTCTGCTCTGGTACGCTGGGTCAAATAGCTGCTGAAGATGTCTTGTGTGCCGGGTTGATCATACAAGAAATGCAAAACCGCGCCACAGTTTTGCTTTCAGATGCAGCGCGGATTGCGTTGGCGAGTTACCAGCGGGTAGCAGGAAATTTGACAGAGTACTTACTGCAAACAAGAAGTGGGCAAGG
>DIPA01000054.1:36321-37016 GCA_002427055.1 Firmicutes bacterium UBA5500
GTTGTGCCCAAGTTTGCTGATGGCCGTATCATGGCTCGGGAGTCTAGGGCTTAAACAGGTTGGGAAACAGTATTTCCCACCAAGGCTTGCCCTCGCCTGGTTGAAACCAACTACCGCCGTGTTCTGAACAGCTTTGCTCGGGGGCGAATTCTTGTAAGAAGTATTCCTCTTGGCGTAGTTCGTCAGGGCAACGGAAGGTAGCCTTTTCGCCGGTGGAGGTACAGATCTCTAACTTGATAATACCATCGGGCATAGGGGCTTCTGGAGTATTGGGTAGAATTTGTTGTGCTTTGCCCATGAAGCGCCCCCAAACGGCTCCAGCCAAAGTGCCACCACCTACATCTCGGGAGCCAGCTACTATTGCTTGTTCATAATCGTCACCACCGATGTAAACAATGGTGACTAAGTCAGGCGAATATCCTGCTACCCAAGCGCTGTTTACCCGGCCGTTGGTATTGCCTGTAGTACCAGTCTTGGCAGCTACTCTTGGGTCGCTGCACCAGTTAGCTATCGGTCGCCCAGTGCCGTTGGCTTGGGTGATCACTTGTTTGAGAGCATCAGTAACCAGCCAAGCGATGCGTTCGTCTAGCACCCGTGTAGGTTCCGGCAATGACGCACTTTTCCATACTTTGTTCTGAGGATCTATAATACTCTTGATTAGCATAGTATCTACTCGTTGCCCTTGGTTAGCAAAT
>DIPA01000054.1:37247-37636 GCA_002427055.1 Firmicutes bacterium UBA5500
TAGCCAACTCTACTACTTGTGTGGGACCTACGTCGCGCATAACTTTAGCGGCGATAACATTATCAGAAACGATGATAGCTTCCCTGACAGTGAGACTCCTATCGTGATACGTTCCACCGAAATCTTTCGGCTCCCAAGGTTCTTTTTGACCGGGGATTGTAAATGCTTCGTGGGCGCAGAGGATGGGACTGGCTAAAGTCACTTTACCTTGCCTTAGGGCTTCTGCATAAAGTATGGGTTTGAACGCCGAACCGGGAGGCCGTTTGGCATAGACACGATTAAACGTACTCTCACGATAGTTTTTACCACCAACCATTGCTTTGATTTCGCCGGTCTTGGGGTCAATGGCTACCAGCGCGATTTCAGCGATTGCCTTTCCGTCCTTGTCT
>DIPA01000049.1:0-16275 GCA_002427055.1 Firmicutes bacterium UBA5500
GGCATCAAGGCAGCGATGGCTCGCTTTGGTCAAGAGGTTGATATGGTAATTGCTGTGGATGGGAACTTGGGTTCAGTAATCCATGAGGGTATTGCCAGTCGACGTCTCCAAGTCACAGTCTTAACGGGGGGTGGCCATAGCTGGGGCGATTTCGGTGCTCCAAGTGCTGTTCATGCCCTTGGCCGTATGATAGCCGATATCGCTCGTTTGCAGGTGCCTGCTATGCCACGTACAACCTATAATGTTGGTGTCATCTCTGGGGGAACTTCTATCAATACGATAGCACCGCAAGCTGAGATGCTAATTGACATGCGTTCTACTGCTAGCACTAGTTTGGCAAAGCTAGAGAAAGATGTGCGGAGCATCCTGGAGCTGCACTCAAACGGGGTGAAACTGGCGATTGAGGTTGTGGGAGACCGTCCAGGAGGAGCATTATCGTCTAGTCATGCGCTGGTGCAATTGGGCAAAGCCACGCTAGAGGCTTTAGGTATAAACCCGAGTAGTAGCCCCAGTAGCACTGATGCCAATGTTCCTTTGAGCCTAGGTATTCCGGCTGTTTGCATTGGAATTACGACCGGGCAAGGCGCTCACCGTCTGGACGAGTCGCTAGATGTGCGACCAATAGCTAAAGGAATGTCTCAGCTGACTGCCATGCTTGTAACACTGCTGAAGTAATTTGTATAAGGTTCTCCCATAAATCAAGGCCGTACCATTGTCCTAGGTACGGCCTTATTGTTCGCCTGTTGCTATTTAAGGTTCATATGATCATCGAGCGTAGACTATCTGGTACAGTGACTAGCTTGGTTCGTAACAGAGCCCGCAGCAAAATGAGCGTCGTAAAGCCAACAGCCAGTCCGGTAATTCCCGCTGATACTAAGAGTAAAGGGAGATAAAGCAGAATCCCTAGGGTGCGTACAATAACTGCTGCCACTAGTAGTTGCCCCAGATTATGAAACAATGCTCCTATAACACTGATCGCCGGTAGGCTAAACCAAGGAGATGCATGATGAACTAACACATACATGACTAACATGCTTAGCAGTCCACCTGCTAAGCTAAAGAGAAACCCAGATAACCCGCCACCAAAAGCGGCAGCCAAAACGGTACGACCCAGGACAAGCAGAGTTATGGCCGGTAACGGCAGAATAAAGATTGCCATTAGGGTCACTATATTGGCCAGGCCAAGCTTGACTCCCGGCACAGGCAGAACTTGCAGCGGTAGGGCTCGTTCTGCTACGTGCAGTGCCAGTGCAAGAGCGATTAAGATCCCTAAAAGGACGGTTTTTCTAGCAGTATTCATCTTGCCTCCTGTAATATGCATAATCATAATTACTTTAGTGGCATTAGCTTGTATTTTGGATCGACAATCGTCATCCGATCCCGTACTCCCTCGGTAGCAAATACTTGGTGTTCTTTATTAATGAGTACCGCATCGATATCTGGCAGCCTATTGACCAATGCTAGCCCGTCGTCAAGGCCCAATATGAAAACACTCGTGCTCAGGGCATCAGCGTCAATAGAGTTTGTAGTAATGATTGTAACACTTAGTAGATCAGTTGTAGCGGGGTAACCAGTGGCTGGATTAAGAATATGATGATAAAGCTTATCATCTACCTTTAAGAATCTTTCATATGCGCCCGAAGTAACTAGTGTCCTATCGTTGGCCTCAATAACAGCGATATACTGACTACGTTCATCTTCAGGATCTTGGATGCCAATACGCCAAGGTTGGCCAGAGGGGCTATTGCCCAACGCATATAAGTTACCGCCAAGGTTAATCAGTGCTTTCTTGACACCGTGTTCTCGCAATATAGCCGCTACTTCATCGGCTGCGTATCCTTTAGCTATACCGCCTAGGTCAAGCCCCATGCCAGGTTGTGTTAACCACACGGTGTTAAGTTCTGCATCGAGCTCTACAGCGTGGTAGTTTACTACCTGTAGCTTAGCGGCTATTTCCTCTGGTGCCGGTACTCTTGCTTGGGGTGAACCAATTTGCCATAGCTTGACGACAGGCTGAATTGTAGGATCAAACCTGCCCTCGGTTAGCTCGGCATAGTGCAGAGCTTTCTGTATGACATAGAAGGTATCGGCACTAACAGTCACGGGTTCAATGCCAGCCTTTTGATTAATACCGGCTACCTCACTCGTCATGCTGTTCTGCGTCATACGCTCTTCGATATTTTTAAGGCGTGCAAAAGCTTTCTCTATTGCTAGTGGAGCATTCCTGCCAATTGCCTTAACTTCCATGTAGGTCCCCATAAGAAACTCTGCTTGACTTGCTTCGCGGTTATCCCCGAGACGCCAAAATCCGATGGCAACCACAATAGCAAGTAAAAGTAGACCTAACCAAACGAATGGTCTGCGCATGCGCATCTCACTCCCACATAGTTTCTGTATCCATTTATTATATCACGGCAATTCTTGTTCTACATGTTACCAGCCTGGATTATAAAAGCAAAGCCGGAGCATGTTATACTCCGGCTTTTTGTCTAGCTATAGCAACTACTAGCGGCTTGCTTGCTCTAGTGCGCGTTCCACGGCCTGTTTGACAGTCTCGGTAGTGCCTGTAGCACCGGTTACAGCTTCGATATCAGTACCGTTTTTCTCAACAATGCGTTCAGGCAAGACTTCGCGTGCTTCATGATAGGGGGCGTGTGGATAAGTCTCATCTTTGCGCACGAACTTGGTATTGCCTTCATCGTCTGTAGTTTTAGTAGTTGAATGGAAAACTACATCAGTAATTTTATCGTCTTCAATGGTAACCCAAGCAACTGTCCAACCTTTTTCGGTTTGGTCAGAAATGGCCATAAATGTACCGTCAAAGTACTTCGCAGTCGATGCAGGCTTTACTAGTGCCTTTTCCATGGCCCGCTCTGCAGCTTGTTTAGATTGAGTTGAGGTGCTACTAGCCTTTGTAACTGCTGCGACATCCCAAGTGTTCTTGTCGACCATTTCCTTGGCTAAGTCAACAACCGCCTGATGATATGTCTCGTACGGATACTCTTCTGTTTTCTCCAATCCCAAGCTGTCAAGGCCTACGAGTTTTACGGCTTCGATCTTATCTTTTTTGACGGTTACTTCTGCCAGCATGTAACCTTTATCAGTTGCATCGGAGACCGCAACAAACGTGCCATCCTTGTAAACTGCTGGTTTGCTACAGCCAGCAAACAATGTAAGGGATAGCGCTAAAACGATAGCAAGTGTCAAAAACTTCTTCATTTAGGTAAGTTCCTCCCATCAAAAATAGTCGTTTCATACAACAGCTTATGTGTATATGACAATGATTGAATATCAGCTATTACGATATCGTATATTTTTGCATTTGACAAGCCCCAAAGCTACAAAATGCAAGAGGTCACCCGACTATAGGTGACCTCATTGACTCTTACGGCTTTAACGAATTACACGGATGAATTCGGCTGTGGGATCTTCTGTACCGTAAATATGGGCATCTTGTTCTTTGATCGAAAGTACATAGTCAATTATATCTTGGGTTAAGATCTCGCCTGGTGCGATTAGTGGTATGCCTGGCGGGTAAGCCATTAGCATTTCGGCAACAATGCGACCAGCCGCTTGTGTTAAGGGTATCTTTCGCGTTTCGCTATAATAAGCTTCTCGTGGTAGATAGGCCAGAGACGGTATAGGAGGTAGCGAGATTTTCTCTTCTCGTACATCGCGAGGTTTGTAGCGACTAGCTATCTGACGCAAAGCCTCAACTAGGGTACGTACCGTATCTTTCGTATCTCCGATAGTCACGATACAAATCACATTGTATAGATCAGATAGTTCAACCTGGATATGAAATCCTTGCCGCAAGATCCTTTCTATCTCGAAACCACTTACACCTAAGGCTCGTACACTGATAATGAGTTTTGTCGGGTCATAAGCAGGGCAACCTGGCATCCCCACCATGTCATTACCATAGACATATAGTCCGGGAATATTCCAGTTGATTTCATGCCGTGCCCAGTTGGCCAAGTTCATAGCTTCCGTGAGCAATGCTTTCCCGTGCAAACTCATATGTTGCCGAGCGGCGTCTAAAGATGCCAAAAGCAAGTAGGAGGGGCTGGTGGTCTGCGTCAAGTTCAGAGTTGATTTGACTTCCAGGGGGTCGATATATGGCCCTTGCGTAAGCAGCATAGAACTTTGCGTAAGTGAGCCTGCTAACTTATGAGTACTTGAGGCAACGATATCAGCGCCGGCCTCCGTGCCTGATGGTGGCAAGAGGGGATGGAAAGCCAAATGTGCTCCATGCGCCTCATCGACTAACACAGGTATTTCACTTTCGTGGGCTAGCTCACAAATCTGCTTGAGCTCAGGTGCCATACCGTAATAGGTAGTGTTGATAGTGAAGACAGCTTTTGCTTCTGGGTATTGTCGTAGGGCTTGGCGTACAATGTCGGTAGTCATGCCTCTGACTATTCCTAAGTAATCATCAATTGGAGGCTGCACGTAAATTGGCTCTGCTCCACTAAGAATTAGGCCACTGACAATTGATTTATGCACATTTCGGGGGACAATGACCTTGTCACCGGGATCAAGAGTCGCCATTAGCATGCCTTGGATAGCACTAGTTGTGCCATTGACCATAAAAAAGGCATGGTCAGCTTTGAAGGCATCAGCTGCTAATCGCTGTGCCATGGCAATAATGCCATGTGGTTTATAGATGCTATCGAGGTCCGGCATAATGGTTAAGTCGTGCTCAAAAACGGTTTTTCCCCAGACCTTAACTAAGCTGGGTAACCCGATCCCATGCTTATGACCAGGTACATGAAAAGACAGAGTATGTTGACGCTGATACTCCTGCAATGCTTCTATGATAGGCATGCGGCGTTGTGCTCTTTTTCTCAATGGTAAGTTCCCCCTTCATCCGGCTTCGTTTAAGTTTGATCAGTATCTTATACGTAAGAAATTAGGTTGTGCGCAGGGATAGGTATTTCTATTGTCGAATTTAAACTTACACGATATGCCTTATTTGCCTTCCAAATACACAACTGAAAGCGGGTGATCTGTTTTGACAAAGTGTAAAAACGAAATTGTGGCTCCAGCAACACACCTTGGCTTCCAAGTGGGAGCTGATCGTAAGCTAGCCAATTGGCAACAGATTTCTAGTTACTTCCACCGTCTAGCGGAGCATTCCGATCGTATCTTGGTTGAGGAGATTGGCAAATCGACCGAAGGTCGGCCGATGCTATTGGCAACGATTTCTTCACCGGGCAACCTAGAGAAATTAGATTACTATCGTTCTATTCAAGAGCGATTGGCTGACCCCCGTGATCTAGATGCAACTGAAGCTAGCGAGTTGATCCAGCAAGGGAAGACAATTTGTCTTATTACCTGCAGCATACATGCTACTGAGGTTGGTGCAGCGCAGATGTCGCTCGAGCTAGCCTACGATATGGTTTCTCAGACCGACGAGGTAACTCAGGAAATTCTCGATAACGTGATTTTCCTATTAGTTCCTTCCCTTAACCCTGATGGCCTAGACTTGGTCATCAAGTGGTACGAAGCATCTCTAGACAAATCGTATGAAGGAATGCTGCTGCCGGAATTGTATCAGAAATATGCCGGTCATGACAATAATCGTGATTGGTTTATGGCTACATTAACAGAGAATCGTCATGTGATAGAAAAAATCCATAATGTATGGCATCCTCACATTGTGCAAGATCAGCATCAGCAGAACAGCGAAGGACCTCGTTTTGTTTTGCCTCCCTTTATCGATCCTTATGACGCGAATGTTGACCCAATCTTACGCGGCATGGTGAATTGGCTAGGTATGAGCATTGCTTCCGAGATGAATGGTCGTGGTTTTAAGGGCATAGTGACGAACCTTACCTATGATGCTTTTTCACCTAGCCGAGCCTACCAGCATTATCATGGCGGCGTACGAATCCTATCCGAAGTGGCCAGTGTGCGAATGGCTACTCCGGTCAAGATTGATCAACTACGCGAAGTACATGGTTTTGACCCTAGGGTTGCCACCTGGAATCACCCGCAACCTTGGCAAGGTGGCGATTGGCACTTGCGTGATATCATCGATTACGATAAAGCATGCGCCTGGGCTTGTTTGCGTCACGCAGCCCGCTATCGGGACAGCTGGGTAGCTAATTTCTACCGCATACACAAGAAAGCTATCGAGTATCAAGAAGCACCCTATGCATTTATCATACCCCTTGACCAAACAGATCCTGCTACTGCCGCTGAAATGTTAGGGGTCCTTATGCTAGGCGGTGTAGAAGTTCAAAGAGCCGCAGAAGAATTCACCTATGATGGTATCACGTACCCAGTAGGGAGCTTAATTATACCACTAAATCAACCGTATGGAAGGTATGCAAAGACCCTGTTAGAGGCACAACCATATCCCGATTTACGTGTTTACCCCGGAGGTCCGCCACGCAGACCATATGATATTACCGCGCATTCTTTGCCTCTGCAAATGGGTGTGAAGACGATAGCGGTAGATCGTCCTTTGCAGTTGGCTTGTCAACCGGTTACATCAGTACCCTTGGCTGTGGCAGAGCCTGCTCGGTTCAAGCCAAAACCGTTGGGTAAGCAGTTGCTAATCGATCCCAGAAGCAATAGGGCCTATAAGATTGCTTACCAGGCTTTGCAAGATGGTGCCATAATTGGCCGAACTGCGGCAGAGAGAGTAGATTTTCCGGCTGGTAGCTTCTTGCTGCAAGCAGACAGTAACACGCTGGCAGCCATTGCTAACGAGTGTGCCAAATTCGCGGTAGAGCATCAAGCAGCGGACGCCAGTTTACCTATGCGTCAGTTGCAGCGTGTTCCCCGGGTGGGACTCTATAAAGGCTCAATTCCTAATGCTGATGAAGGTTGGACACGTTATGTTTTTGATGAATATGGTATTCCCTATATTTCTTTGGGTGATGCTGAAATACGTCAAGGAGACGCTCTTAAGCAGCTTGATTGTCTGATTTTACCTAGTGCCAAGGTAGAAGCAATAGCAGAAGGGCTACCCGGCGACATTTTCCCGAGAGAGTTTAGTGGAGGTATTGGCGAACGGGGTAGGGATCAGATTCACCGCTTTGTGGAGCGCGGTGGAACCCTAATTGCCCTCGATGGTGCTTGCGATTGGGCTATTAGGCAGCTTTGGTTGCCTGTGCAGAACGTAGTAGCAGAGTTGTCACAAACAGAATTCTACGTGCCAGGGTCTTTCTTGCGCGTGCTCTTTCAACCAGATAATCCTATTAGCTATGGGTTACCGCGCGAAACCAATGTAGTCTTCCTGCATAGCCCGGCCTTCGATTTAGGCATAGGGGCTCAAAGTATAGCCTCTTATCCGCTGCAAAACCCATTGGTGGCTGGTTGGATTCTAGGTGCAGAGCATCTACAGGGTAAAAGTGCTATAGTGGAGGTTACACTTGGTCATGGACGAGTTACGTTAATTGGCTTCCGCCCTCAGTTTAGAGCACAAGCCCGTGGTACCTATCGTGTACTTTTCAATGCCATGTTACAAAGCGTGCTTAGCTAAGGGGTGAGCTATTAAACTTGCAGCTTGTTCATACAATAGCTACAATGGAGGTGGCATAGCTACTAGTTGTGCCTGAAAGTAATGTTTAGGAGGTGGTTCGCTTGAACGCTTTTACTACCATCGCTGTGGCCAATAACGCGCCGTTACTGACTGACATGCATAAGGATGAGCCTTTGCTTAGGCTTAATGGGTACGACCCCGACACCGAATTGCCGTTGCTGATTCGTTATCGTGGGCAGGATGCTCCCGAGAAAGCCGCTGCAATTGATCCTCCCGCTCTTGTCCTGATTATAGGTGAGGTACTACGCTCAACTAAACGTATCGGCCGTAAACGCCCGGCTCTGGTTATTGAGGCCCAGGAGTTAGATGTCATACCGTTAGCGGTAGCCGATACACTATCTATGTCCTTAGCCTGGGAGGTGCAGGCGCACTCGTTCGCTGTTCCCGGACTACCTTTTCTGGATGCAGATGATGAAGGTAATGAACGACGTCGGTTTTAAGAACTAAAAGCCATGAAGAAATGAAGCAGCCTACACAGGCTGCTTTGTTTTGCCGTACTACAGAATATTGGCCCAAGACGGTTTTTCCTTTTGTGGTACGTGTTCAACGAGTAGTTTGGCCACCGCTAGTTCAGCTAAGGCAGATGCTTTCTCTTGATTACCTACATATTCCTTCGCTCGTTCAAATGTCATCTGAATTTCATCTACCTCTTGGTGGTTGATCAACGCAGACCATGTTCGCTGCACGTTCTCCCAGCGTGCTAAGCAGGCATTGAAGCGTTCCTCAGCTTGCGCCCAATCTTCTATCAACACCGCGTCTTGTGTAGCTAGGAGCAAATCACCTAGTTCCTCAGCGGTTTTCTCCAAGTATAGTATGGAGGCAATGCCCGCTACCAGAATGACCAATGTGGTTAAGACGACAATCATCACCCCTCTCATCGCTTGCCTTCACCTACCTTCGCGCCTTTTTTGATCTGCAGATGAATGTATCCTGTTTCATCGACGTTGGCAAAGAAAACTTGGTTGAGGTCTCGTATTCCACGTTTCTCTATATGAATGAGTAGATCGTCCTGTGATAAGCCTGCTAGTTCAAGGTTATGTTCATTTACCGCACCGTCGAGAATTAAGTTGATCGGTAAACCTCCCGAAGCAGGGGCTAGGTTTATGTCATCGGCAGTAAGGGGGCCCAAACCAGCTTTCGGGATTACGCTTAGCTGCCCATTTGTCTCGAGGATTGCGTAGGCAACATCTTTTACATTAGGGAAGTCTTTGTTGCGTAATTGCTCGAGTAGGTCATTGAGGTTGACCCTTAGCTTGCGTAGTTCATCTTCCATGAGCTCTCCCTGGGAGATGAGGATGCTAGGGGTACCGCAGATTACCGTACGAGCACGTTCTGAGAAAAGAGCGAGCTCAGATAGAGCAATCTGTACCACCAGTAAAACGACAATAGGTACCAACCCGTTCAGTAGTGGAATATCCGTGTCTTCCATCGGTATAGCGGCAAGCTCAGCAATTAAAACAGCGATAACTAGCTCATAGGGTTGCATTTCTCCTACTTGGCGCTTACCCATAATACGCATTACTATCGTAATAGCTGAGAAGAGAATGGCAGTTCGGATTGCTGATAGCAGCAAGAGTTAATCACCTCCTACATTAGCCAGTCTTGCCGCCTTTGGCTCGAAGAATACTCTACTAGTATTTCAGGGCAAACTAGCTGGAAAACTGTTGCAGAGGTGGGACAATGAGGCGAAAGTCACTAACGTTCATGATCGCCCTATTAGTATTTACGAGCTTGTTGCTGCCGCAAGGTTTCGCTAAGGAGGTGCAAAGCTCAAGTGATTGCATCATACTGGTAGAAGGCAGTGTTGCTTTTCTTAGCACATATGCCGATGGTCTGCATGCTTTGCTTGACTTGTTACCGGCGGATCTGCAGCTTGGACTGTTAGTGACAGGTCAATCAACCAATCTGCAATTACCGGTAGCGCTTAGCCGTACGCGTCGGGCAGAACTGCATGCTTTCGTGGAGCAGACTTATCTCGACAAGGATACTCTTCCGGAGAGCGACTGGGAGGCGATGTTAAGCTCTTCTGTCAGTCTGCTTGCCAGCAGGGGGGCTGTTAGGAGTACGATTATTGTGTTGCGCTCAGATGCTTCTTTGCCTGAACGATGGGAAGATTTGGCGCACATGGCAGCTGAATGGGGCATTCTACTGCTAGACGTTGATCTGAGCCTGCCACAGTCACGGCAGACAACCTCTTTGGAGTTGAGACGACCGGGACAGTTCTCCAACGAGGTTTGGGCTAGATTGCCGAAGCTACTGGGGCTAGCGACAGCGGAGCTTACTAGCCTAGCCTATAGCGATTCTGGAATGCAACTAGGTGTATTAATTCCAGCTGGGGTTAAATCTTTGATTCTGCAGTGGGATCGATCAGCTGTACATCAGGTATTACTGACGACGCCAAGTGGAGAGCTAATAGACCCACTAGCGGACAGTTTTCAGCCGCAGCTATTTGAGGGGCCTAGTTATACCTGCGTGCACCTCACACCTGCGGTCTTGCCAACGCTTGACGATTGGCAGGGGCAATGGCGCATCAGTGCTTCTGGGTCAATTGGCCTGGGAGTATGGTTTTGTGATCCAGCGTGGTTGCAGGCTACTGTGCGGGAAACCAAGGGCCAGCGTATTATTAGTGTAGCCACCGGTTTATGGGAAATGGCTCATCGCGCGGGCGAGCAAGTAACCGTTAGGCTACTCGATTGGCGGGGAGAGCCTCTGTTGGAACTCAACGATTTGGGCATCAACGGAGACGGTATGGCGGGTGATGATATCTTTAGCACAATAGTACCTAGCTTCATCGGCCCCGGCCCTGCTATTATCCAAGTAAGTGGCTCAAGTGTTCACCAATTAACCGTAATGGTTCCCGCAAGTAGCCCGTGGGAACCACTGGTACCAGACGAATCAAATGTCACTGGTAAACTACTGCTGCTCGGCTTAGGCATGACTATTAGTGGATGGGGAATGGTTCGGGGTGGCAAGAAGACTTCAGTTACTTGGCGCATAAGTCATCGGGCGGCCGATGGCCATTGGCATAGCTATGATATGACTACTAGGCAGATGTTGGCTGGTTCTGGAGATGGGTGTCAAATTAGGCTGGCGAGGCAGGCGGCCACGAAGCAGCTGCGTCTACGGCTTACAGACAAAGATGAGCTTAGGCTAGATGTTCTAGCAGAAGGGCAAGCGATATTTGTTAATGATGTGCAAGTTTTCATCGGTGCGCATTTGGAACATGGCGACTGCATACAACTGATAGACGAAAGGTTGCTGGTGGAAAGACTGGCTTACTTGCGCTCAGGAAAACATGTAGGGTAGATATCGAAAGTGGCAGGGAAATGGGGTGCCTACAAAGAAATAGGAATCACGGCTAGTTTAGGAAGGGGAGTTTTGGGATGGATTATCGCAAGACCAAAGTGGAGGCGCTAGTCGTGCGCAATAATCACTTATTAATGGTGAGGCATGTTGCCGATGATGGGCAATCAGAGTGGCGCTTACCTGCAACAGCACTAGAGGAAGGTGAAAACCCGGAAGATGGTATTGAGCGCGCCTTGTTAAGTCAGACAGGACATGAGGGTTTTGTGCGGCATTTTGTCCATCGACATAAGCCGCAAGAGGGGCCCTACAAAATCATTCTGACTTATTTGGCCGAACTAAGGCCAAGTGTGGATTATATGGGGCACGACCCGAGAGATCGACATTTCGCACCCCAATCGTTGGAAGTAGCCTGGCGTTCTCTGCGCAATCCAGTGTTAAGACAAGAGTATCAGGTCATCTTATCGAAAGCGCGTTTGTAGTGATAGACATGCGCCGGGAAATTTCTTTAGACAGTGTTGAATTTGTTGTGCACCAAACTGCTTTGGTATACAGTAAACTTAGGCAGTAGGCTTTACTGGCGACATTACATAGGTAGCAGTTTACTTGAAGTGTCGACAGAGCAACTAAATATCTAACATGAAGGGGGAGTTGTTTTTGATGACGGAAAACCGTCTAGCATTCGTTGAAGAAGTAGTTGCGGATTTGAAGGAACAGAACCTCTATAACACTATTCGTACGATACAAAGCCCGCAGGGTGCATGGGTAACGATTGAGGGACGTAAAGTACTGAATATGTGCTCTAACAACTATCTAGGGTTGGCTAATCATCCAGCTCTCTGTGCAGCTGCTAAAAAGGCTATTGATGATTATGGTGTTGGCCCCGGTGCTGTGCGCAGTATTGCTGGTACTATGAGTGTTCATGATGAGTTAGATAAAGCTGTTGCAGCCTTCAAGCGCGTGGAAGCAGCACTCACTCTGCAATCTGGTTTCATGGCTAACGTGGCGGTTGTCCCGGCTTTGGTTGGCAAGGGTGATACCATTATTTCTGATGAACTAAATCATGCCTCGATTATCGATGGGGCACGACTTAGTCGTGCTAAGATCAAGGTCTTTAAGCACAGTGACATGGCTAGCCTGGAATCCGTATTGGCAGAAGAGAATGAGGGCCGGGTGCTAGTGATTACAGACGGCGTCTTCAGTATGGACGGCGATATTGCTAAGTTACCTGAAATAGTAAAACTCGCTAAGAAATATGGTGCTCTTACCATGGTGGACGATGCGCACGGCGAAGGCGTCTTGGGAGAAAATGGGCGTGGTATCGTTGATCATTTCAAACTGCACGGGCAGGTTGATGTCGAGGTTGGTACGTTCTCCAAGGCTATCGGTACAGTCGGCGGCTTTGCAGCTGGTAGCTCTAAGTTGATTGAGTACTTGAAGCAGAAAGCACGTCCTTTCCTGTTTAGCTCGGCTCTCACTCCGCCTGATGTGATGGCTACATTGGAGTCTATTAAGATTCTTACAGCTAGCGGCGAGTTAGTCGACCGTTTGTGGGACAATGGGCGTTACTTCAAGGCTGAAATGAAGCAGCGTGGCTTTGATGTTGGTGTGAGCGAAACACCTATTACGCCTGTTATGCTGGGAGAAGCAGAAGTAGCCGCTGAGATGAGCGCTCGCTTGTTTGACAATGGCGTGTTTGCCTCTAAGATTGGTTTCCCAACAGTGCCGAGGGGCAAGGCACGCATTCGAGTAATGATCTCTGCAGCGCATGAGAAGGCTGATCTCGACTTTGCCCTCGAGCAGTTTGCTAAAGTAGGGCGTGAAATGGGTTTGATCAAGTAGCATTGGCTGGGCTACTACTAAGGCAAAAGAGCAATTGGCCCTTGACCAATTGCTCTTTTTTATGACAATGGGACGATCCTTTGGGAGGAGGGCTATAATGCAGAGGAAGATATACGTTAATGAGCTAGAGTTAGGTAAGGAATGTGAAATACCCTTAGCCTTATATGAAAAGCGGTTGCACCAGTATACAGCCAAAAACGGCCAGCCGGCTAGTGCCCTGATGCTCACATTAGGCGATAAGACAGGTAAAATAGCAGCCGTGCTTTGGGATAATGCACAAAACTATCATGCATCGTTGGCCGCCGATCAGGTGCACCTTTTTCAAGGGCGAGTAGGAGAGTATCGTGGTCAACCTCAGTTGACAATTAACAAAGTAACGCCTTTGGCTGCTGCTCAAATCGAGCTAGACGACTATGTAATTACTTCGGCGCTTGATAGGGAAGTGCTCTGGCGGCGACTTGCAGCTGTCATGCAGTCAATCCAAGAGCCAAGTTTGCGTACCCTACTGGATCATATCTTTGATGCGCCTACTAAGCGCAACTTCACTATGGCGCCGGCGGGGCGTGAAGTACACCATGCCTACATCGGTGGCTTACTCGAGCATACTCTGGAAGTGGTAGCTTATGCTACGAGTATGATTGAGGAGCAAGGACGGTATTTAGATCGTGACCTGTTACTCACAGGCTGTATTTTACACGACATTGGTAAGTTAGAGGAATATGACCTGCAGAGTCTCAGCTTTCAAACGACAGATAGAGGGAAGCTGTTGGGACATCTGCAGATTGGAGCTGAACTTGTGGCTAGAGAGGCTAATCGTATTCCAAGTTTCTCAGCTGAGCTACGCCTTGAACTAGAGCATATGCTGTTATCTCATCATGGGTTGGTTGAATGGGGCGCTGTACAGCCTCCAAAGACGATTAACGCCATGGCTCTGCACCTGGCTGATCTTACGAGCGGTCGTCTAGGTCAATTTAGCCGGATTATCTCAAACCATGATACTAATAATGGCAGTTGGAGCAATTGGGATAGATTCTTGGCACGCAGCGTCTTCGTGCCCGATCAAGCATTGCACAACTAATCACGCTCGTTTTCCGGCCAGTGGCGCTTTACAACTTCCAAGAAGGCTTCTGTAGCGAAGTTACTTGATTCTTGGCGAAGGTAGAGCAGACTAGTTTGCCGCACCAGGTTAGGTAGACCGCGTACTGGTGTTTCTACCAGCCGTTTTTCTGCTAACTCCTCTAGTACGGCGCTCTTAGGTACAAAAGCACTGCCGACTCCTGCTACTACCATGCGCTTGATTCCTTCAATGCTATCTAGTTCCATGGCTACTCTGGGAGTGATTTCTACCTCCAACAGCGCTTTTTCTACGAAATCATGAAAACCAGATGGACCATAGAGGATGAGCGGCAACTCAGCCAGCTCCGCTAAGGAGATGCTGATGCCCGCGAACTTCTGCTCAGCATTAGAAATGAGCACTATTGCGTCGCTAAACAGAGGACGCACAACACAGTTGGGGTGTCTGATGGGGGATGTAATAAACCCTATGTCTATTTGGCGGTCCAGTATTAGCTGTAAGATTTCTTGTGTATTGCCACTGGTGATCGATAGTTCAATATCGGGCAGTTGACGCTTGTAGGTCTGTATTAGGCTAGGCAGCGTGAAAGAAATCGTGGTGAGTCCAGCTCCAATAGCCAATTGCCCTTTACGCCCTAGGCGTAGATCCTCTAGCTGGTTTAGGCAATTATCCACTGCTTGCAGAATGATATTTGCATGGTGTAATAAAGCTTTTCCAGCGGGAGTCAATAGCGTTATCCGGCCCTGCCTTTCCAGTAGAGGCAGCCCAATAGTTTTCTCTAGGCCTTGCATTTGCCTCGTGACAGCTGGTTGGCTGAGGTGCAGCTCTTTGGCTGCGGCCGACATACTTTGGCGCTTAGCCACAGTAGCAAAAGTACGTAGATTGTATAGTTCCACTCGAATCCTTCCTTTCGTTGCCACGAGATCTCTAGTACTCCTGGCAGGCTTAGGGGGAGGTAGTACTATGTGTGCGGGGCATAATAGCGGTAAGTCACTGCATCTAGTAATAGTATAATAGATATGCATAGCGAAGATGAACAATATGCATTTGTATTATAACGTTCTCTGCCGTAGAATGTAACTGTGTGTTTTTATGGAAAAGCGCACGACAAAGAGGAGGTATGACTCATGCCAGTAACAGCTGTCGTAGGTGCCCAATGGGGCGACGAGGGCAAAGGGAAGATTGTTGACTGGTTAGCGGAACAGGCGGACATGGTAATCCGGTTTCAGGGAGGCAATAACGCTGGCCACACCGTAGTGAACGACCTAGGGGAGTTTAGATTGCACATAGTCCCGTGCGGTATCTTCAACCCCCAGACCAAGTGCATCATCGGTACGGGCACAGTGGTCAGTCCGACTGTTTTGCTAGAGGAATTACATGAGCTACAGAGCAAAGGCATTGATACAAAAAACTTATTGTTATCAGCAAGGGCGCACTTGCTTATGCCATATCATGTCTTGCTGGATAAGCTAGAAGAGCAGGCGCGGGGCAATAATTCATTAGGTACTACTCTGCGAGGCATCGGCCCCTGCTATGTAGATAAGGTCCAGCGAAGCGGTATTCAAGTTGGCGACTTACTCGACCCTGATTACTTCAGACAGAAGGTGCATCGCCAAGTACGGGACAAGAATGTCCTGTTGCAGGCATTATATAGCTATGAGGCACTCGATGCAGATCAAATTGCAGACGAGGCTCTTGCTATGCGAGATGAGCTTCTGCCGCACATCAAAGACGTTTTACCTATAATACACAGAGCCTTGGCTGCAGATGAGAGGATCGTCTTGGAAGGCCAGTTAGGCGCACTTAAAGACCTAGATTGGGGAACCTACCCCTATGTTACTTCTTCTAATCCCTTGGCGGGTGGTGCCGCAGTAGGCGCTGGTATTCCACCGCATCAAATTAAAGATGTAATAGGTATCGTTAAAGCTTATTCCACTTCAGTTGGTAAAGGCGCTATGCCGACAGAGTTGCATGACGCAACTGGTGAGCGTATTCGTGTAATAGGCAAAGAATTTGGTGCAACGACTGGGCGGCCTCGTCGCTGCGGATGGTTTGATGCTGCGGCTGTGCGCTATGCTCATATGCTTAATGGTTTTACCCGTGTTTGCCTTACCAACCTAGATGTGCTAGATTCCTTCTCGGAAATCAAGCTCTGTGTTGGATATGAGCTAGACGGGCAGGTAGTGGAAACCTTCCCCGAGCCACATCGTCAGGAGCAGGTTACACCTATCTATGAGACCTTACCGGGATGGGAGGCCGACACTACAAAGATACGTTCGTTCGCCGACTTGCCTACGAATGCACAGCGCTATGTGCGGCGTATTGAAGAGCTGGTTGGTGCCCCTATTGGTATTATCTCTGTTGGCCCCGAGCGTAGCCAGACCTTCTTCGTCTAGGCGGGCAGGAAGACACGCGTAGGGGATAGTGACCATATTCTATATAGCAAACATGAAGCAGCCGTTTCTCCGCGGCTGCTTTTCTGCCCCCTCGGGGAAGGTTC
>DIPA01000049.1:16500-17155 GCA_002427055.1 Firmicutes bacterium UBA5500
TAACATACTAATGTCTGCGGTCATGTTTTACTTAAAGAGAAAGCAGGTGTACATATGAAGCGAATTAGCATTGACCGTTTCCATACCTATAGTGAAATCACCGAGTTACTTGAGGGTTGGGCTGCCAGTTATCCCGGCCTAACTCATCTTTTTTCTGCAGGAGAAAGCCCAGAAGGGCGGCAGCAGTGGGTACTAGAGCTGACTTGCCATGCTACTGGCAAGGCATCTGACAAACCGGCGTATTTTATCAATGGTAATACTCACGCCGGAGAAGTATCCGGCTCCGCGGCCTGTCTGTATACTATTCAGCATTTGCTCATTGGCTATGGCCAAGATGATTTGTGTACCCATATACTCGACACAAGAACGATTTACGTAATGCCACGTGTCGCCGTGGATGGTTCGGAATACTACTTAACAACGCCAAATTCCGTTCGTTCCGCGCCGCGCCCTTATCCAGATACCGAACCAGCCGATGGCCTTACCCCACAAGACATTGATGGCAATGGTATGATCCTCAAGATGCGTTTTCCAGATCCCCTGGGCGAATGGAAAATTAGCGAACAAGACCCACGCCTGATGGTACAGCGCACACCTGACGAGTTTGGCGGTCAGTATTATCGCGTTTTGCCGGAAGGTCTCATTCATAACTACA
>DIPA01000049.1:17255-17458 GCA_002427055.1 Firmicutes bacterium UBA5500
TGCCGGAAGGTCTCATTAATAACTACGATGGCGTAGAGATTAAACTTGCTGAGTCAGCCTTTGGCCTCGATTTCAATCGCAACTTTGCCGCCAATTGGTTTCCGGAACACAAGCAAGAAGGGGCGGGCCCTTATCCGTTCAGTGCGCCAGAGACCAAGGCAGTAGCAGATTTTATGCTCAGTCATAAGAATATCGTTGGTACT
>DIPA01000119.1:0-2227 GCA_002427055.1 Firmicutes bacterium UBA5500
TGGATGGGAAAATAGAAGGCAAGGTGAGCAGCAGCAAGAACCTAGGCACCATAGAAGGCGATGTTAATGTGGGCGGCATTGCCGGTGCTATGGCCATTGAGTTCGTCGCCGATGCAGAAGAGGAACTGAGCATAAAAAACAAACCGTCTCTGAAAGCGGTGTTTCAAACTCGGGCTATTTTGAGCAACTGTGAAAACGCAGGCGTTATAGTGGGGAAGAAGCATGGCGTAGGTGGCATCGTTGGCAATATGGACGTGGGCTATATCAAGGCCTGCGTCGGAGCCGGCTCTGTGGAGAGCACTGATGGCAACTATGTAGGCGGAATCGCCGGCAAGGCCAATGGGCCCATCCATGCCAGCTATGCGAAGTTGACCCTGCAGGGGGGCAACTATGTGGGTGGCATTGCTGGGCTCGGGCAGGAAATTAGTAACTGCTATTCTATGGCAATGGTCAATAGCAGTAGGGCCTGTGTTGGCGCGATAGCTGGCTATGTAGAAAACAATAGCGCCATCAGAAACAATTACTTCGTCAGTGACGTTTTAGCCGGTATTGATGGGATCAGCTACGCAAAAAGGGCAGAGCCGATCGCCTATGAAGCATTGCTTGCCGTAAAAGGTCTGCCAGCTATATTTAAGCAACTTAAACTGACCTTTTGGGTAGATGACAGGCTGCTGGATACTATCGAGGTTAATTATGGGGACTCGATTAGCGAAGCAGATCTGCCACAACTGCCTGCCAAGGAGGGGTATTACGCCCGATGGGAAAAGTTCGATCTAGCGAACATTACCTTTGACCGTAAGGTCAAGGCAGAATACTTTCCTTATGTCAGTATCCTGGAAAGCAAGGAAAAGCGAGATGGGCCCTTAGCAATAGTTTTGGTTGAGGGGAGTTTCACAGAGGAAGGTTCTCTGGCTTTAGTGGGAAACAAGAGCGAGGGAGAGTTCTCCGTAAAGAGTGGCGCTCTTCTTGAGCGATGGAGTATTACTGTTCCCGAGGATGGTAACCCCACTCACACGCTGCGGTTCATTCCACCGGCGAAGCAACCAGGCTTATTGATATATGTTCTGGAGAATGGCGAATGGGTCAAGACCAATGCGAGGTGGGATGGTAAATACATGGTATTCAGGGCTGGAGGCAATTCTGCGACTTTCGCTTTGGTGAAAGGTAAGCCATCTTACGGCGCATATTGGGCTGTGTTTGGCCTGTTGGCGGTAGTAATTACTGTCTTTGTGATACTAAGACGGAGAAAGGTTGTTCGCGCAACAGGGAGATAGCCACGCTACACTTTGCACTTTGCCATGGTTATAGAAACCTAAGCAGCCTAAGAAGGTTCACTAGCTAGCATTAGCTTTCTAGATAGACAGGATTATGCCCTAAGGATGCCGAATGCTAGAACAATTGGAAGCGACTGTGTCGTGTTAGAGTGTTCCTAGGGTTGCGCTGTCAGGTTTGCAGCGAAAAGGGGGGCCAGGCATGTATGTTATTGACACTACGCTCGGGCATGGCGGGCTGTTTAATTGGCTAATAGACGCGGCTGGGTCGATTGAGATTAGGCGCCGCTTTGTGGGCGGGCAGGTAACTGTCAATATTTATAGCAAGGATGAGCTGGAGCAGCTTAATGCTTTCGTAGCCGAGAGAGAGTGGGCTGCTTTGGCTAATGACGTTGAGAAGCTGCACCACGGTACGGAAAAGGAGGGGCTGGGCCAGTTTCTTAAGGAAGTGTTGGGCATGAGCGTAGCGGCTGCGCAGGGGGCCAGTCAACTAGCTGCCATCTTTGTTAAGGCGGGCGTTTGGGAAGACAATGGCCGCAAGCGGGGGATGGCTTTCCGTTGTGTTGAGTCGGCTTGGCAGGTTGGCCTGGAGGCTTATTACGCACAGCGGAAGTCCACCCAGGCTGGCACTTGTGGCACTGATGAGAACAGTCTGGACGAAGAGGGGCAGCAGCTCTACTTTGACTTAGATGCCTCATGAGCCTTGAGCCTTCGGTGACGGTTCTTTGAGCCTTTGGGGACGGTTCTAAAAGTTCACACCCGCGCGCTTGTGTTNNGAGGCATGGCTTTTCGTTGCGCTAAGACGGATTGGCAGGTTAGCCTAAAGGCCTATTACGAACAGAGCAAGCGAAGTCAGGCCGGTGCCTGTGGCACTGATGAGACGGGTAGGGGCGAAGAAGAAGAGCAACTCTACTTTGACCTAGAAGCCTCCTTGTGAGCCTTTGGGGACGGTTCTA
>DIPA01000119.1:2285-5173 GCA_002427055.1 Firmicutes bacterium UBA5500
CGCAATGCACGCTAGTGAAGAGTTGATTACTGCGCAGGCTTTGGCTGATGCCCTTAGCCTATCGGTGGAGACTGTTTGGCGCTATACTCGACAAAATCGAATTCCCTACATTGATTTGGGTAATCGGCAGTATCGTTATAGCTTGTCTGAAGTCCTTACGTCGTTGTCGGGCTCACAAGAAAGCAACATGAAAGAGAGTAAGGCCGAATACCAGGCAGAGAGCAGTGCAGGGCAAAAGAAGCTGACCTATCAGGATTATCTTGAGCTACCGGAGGAAACCGGCTATCGTTATGAGGTTTTGGATGGGGTACTAGTGAAGGCCCCGTCACCAATCGTGATGCACCAGCGCGTGTTGCGTAATCTGCTGTCTATCCTAGCCGCTTACTTCGCGCAAGCAGATCCTAATGGCGAAGTGTTTCTTGCCCCGCTAGATGTCACTTTGGGGGATTATACGGTGGTTCAGCCTGATATTTTCTACATCGCCAGTGGGCAGGAAGATTTGGTGCTTAGGGAACGCATTAACGGGCCACCAACCTTAGTAGTCGAAATTCTATCTCCTTCGACCAGCCGCAAAGATCGCTTAACCAAGCTACGTATATACCAAGAGGCAGGGGTGCCACATTACTGGCTGGTAAACCATGAAGAGAAGACACTGGAGTGCCTGAGTCTGAAGGATGGCGTATATGCCATTGTGGCTGGTGGCATGGATGAGGATGTTGTTGAACTGCCTAGTTTCCCCGGGCTGACCGTGAAGCTTAGCACTTTGTGGAACAAGTAAAGAGGGTGGAACGCGTAGTCATTTGGAGGCAAGTTGGATTTTATCCGACGTGCCTCTTTTTGCATTTGGGCCTAAAACTCTTTAAGACAATCTTGTTTACTCAACATTTTCCTGCTCGAATTGCTTAATTAATAGGCGTATAATTAGCATTAAATTAAGGTTTGGAAAAAGGAGTAGTGCAAGAAGAATCGGAAGGGTGTGGACACATGAGCACAATTAGTCAATACGTTGAGCGTTTCTTCAGCGACCTCGAAGTCTTTGAAGATGTTGAGCGTGGACACTGCTACAAGATATTCATGAAGCAGGCAATTCTAGAGTTTCTTGACAACGAGACCAAGGAAACCGCCTTCGCCGTGTATCGAACTTTCTTTGACAGCTATCGCATTACCATTGAGGGCAGCTCTAATCCCTTCATTGACCTGCTGGACGTATTGAAGACTTATGAAGAAAACGCCGCCGTCCTGATTGACAAGCAGCGCGACCATTACATTCATTCGGTAAACGTGTTCATCCTTGGCCTGGCAATCTACGCAAAGAACGCAAACTACCGCGCCACATTCCGTAAGGCGGTCATGAACAAGGATGATTACCCCTACTCTTACGATACCAAAAACGAGGAGTTTTTCTATCGCTGGGGACTGGCATCTCTTTTCCACGATGTGGGTTATCCCGTGGAAATCGTGGGGCGACAGATCAATAAATTCATTGATTTCGCCACCGACGTGGGGGGCAGGCGTAGTAAAAGCAACGTTCAGCTTCACTTTGATAATTTCGCTGAGCTAAATTGTATAGAGGAAGTCGTCCCGAAACGCCAGTTCACAGAGAGCTACTTTGACAGCTATGAAGACAGTATCTATATTGACATGCTCAGGCCGGTGGATCTGCTGGCTCATAAAATACATAGTTCTCTTGACGTTGATCTAAAGGCAATAAAGCTCGCGCTGGATGATTTCGTTAACGTGATGGCTAAACACGGTTTCATCGATCACGGCTATTATAGTGCCATTATTGTTCTGAAATGGTATGGTTACCTTATCCAGTCAGCCAACTACAGGCCGGAATATTTCTTCTGGCCGGTGCTTGACAGTGCCAGCGCCATCCTGCTGCATAACTGCTACAGGAACATGCTGCAGAAAGAACCTTTCGGTCTTGGCGAACTATCTCCCGCGGCCCACCCCATTGCCTTCCTATTGATTCTTTGCGATGAGCTGCAGGAATGGAATCGTGAGGCTTATGGCATCAAGGACAAGCTGCGTACTCTTGCTGCATCAGCCAAGCTGGAGATTACTGATGAGAGACTAAGCATGACTTACATAACCCACAACGGTTCCCTGCCATCGAACTTTTCCCGCGAAAAGAAAAAGCTGCTCTACCAAGTGCTTGCTTTGGATTGCATTTTTGATTCTGTCTCGATCCGCTGCAAGGCTCTGGAAACGAGGGTGTTGCCACAACACCAAGAGCAAATTACTCCTCGCCCCTTGCTTGACGATCTGGAGCAACTGGCCCGCGCAATTCACGAATTGTACAATGAAAAGCAGCTTGAGCGCTACCCTGATCGGCCTCTTAAGTACCCCAGCTTTGACCAGCTTAACGATTCCTTGAAGTACTCGAATCTGCGCCAAGCCATGAATATTCCCGAAAAACTGCGTCAAATGGGATTCTCAATGTGTCCTATCGAGCAGGCTGTAGATCCCGTTTCTGAGATCCCGCAGGAGTATGTTGAGTACCTGGCCCAGCAGGAGCATGAGCTTTGGGTAGCCGAGCGCAAATCTACCGGTTGGATTACGGGCGAAGTCGTTGACGCCGACAAGAAGACAACGCCATATCTAGTTCCCTATGATAAGCTACCCGAAGCCATTAAGCAGCTTGACCGCGATCCTGTGGAAAACATCCCTATACTGCTTAGTAGGATTGGTATGGCTATCGTCAAGCGAAGCTGATCTAGGCTCAACATGATAAGGGAGCTTTGGGCAGTGTCACAAGCTTGTATCGAAATGGGAGGGGGTTCGCAATGAAGAAGTTGTCGCCATTTGAGCAAGGAAACGAGTTTTGGTCCGACCTGATAGCTAAGCTAAACGAGTATATGGCTCAGGGGGTTCTAACTAGCCCA
>DIPA01000119.1:5272-6212 GCA_002427055.1 Firmicutes bacterium UBA5500
TAACTAGCCCATCAATCCGCAGGGAGATACTGGCCTCGTATAACCTTACCGAAGCAGGTTTTACTGCCATTCAATCAGCTGCCAAGTATGAGGTTTTGTGCTTCGCCGCCTATTGCGCACAAGTGGCAGGTTCCAAACGCTTCATTAAACTCATTAGGGGTTTCGACAGACAATCTTGGCTTGAATTCCGCGAAGGGATTTCTGATAGTATGCACGCTCAAGTTGCTATTCTGCCAAAGCTTGAGGCCGATGTTTTGCTGTCGTCATCAGAGGCGGCAGACATAACAGTTATTCATTATTTGCAGACCTTTACCAAAGGCGACCCCGGGGCCAATGTCCCCAGGATTTTGGCTTTGGACAAGAGCACTCTGCAAGAGACCTTCGCTGAATTTGCAGAGAATCTGGAAGTAAGTGTTCGCGCGCTAACTCCCACTGGGGAGTATCCAACGCGGCTTCTGCAATGGTGTCCCGATGCTGAGTATATTTACAACTGTGCCGCAGCATGCGCCGATAAGAAATAGGGAAGTTCCAGCACCAGTCTGGGGAGGGGTGGCATTATGCAGTGGAAAACTGTTCGCATATTCATTAGTTCTACCTTTAACGACATGCATGCGGAGCGAGACTTCCTAGTAAAATATGTTTTCCCTGAGCTGGCGGTCTGGTGCGAAGCACGCAAACTCAAGCTCATAGATATCGACTTGCGCTGGGGTGTGTCGACCGCAGACTCTCAGGCCAACAACACCGTCATGGCTTGTCTGAGAAACATAGATGAGAGCCGTCCTTTCTTCCTCTGTTTTCTGGGGCAGCGCCGCGGCTGGGTTCCCGAACTGCGCGACATCAGCAAGAGTACATATGATAATTATCCCGGCATAGAAGAATATGTGGGGAAGAGTTCAGTTACCGAGCTGGAAATTGAGCATGCGCTACTACAGCCTATGCG
>DIPA01000119.1:6304-6965 GCA_002427055.1 Firmicutes bacterium UBA5500
TCAGCCTATGCTGCGTATGGTCGCTGGCGAGCGTCTTACGCCGCAACCTGTCGATCATGCGCTATTCTTCTTCAGGAATAATCCATTTTCCGGCACTGCCTTAAGTGAGGTGCAACGCAACATCTATACTAATGCAGCCGCCACAGATCCAGCCCTAGCCGATGCAGAACTGGCAAGTTTCAAAGACAAGGTACGCAGCAAGTGGAGTGTCTGCGAGTATGACTGTACCTGGGATCCGGCAGCTAGGTCTCCCGAACTGCAGACCGAGGGTAGTGGTGCTGCAGAGGGGCGCCTGATGAATTTTGCGGTAAATGGCGTGCCCTTGAAGGACATTATCCTAGATGCTCTCAAAAAGGAAATTGCAGGTGAGTTCCCAGAGAATCGCCCAGTTGCTGGGCAAAGCCTGCTAGAGATAGACCTTGAACAACAGGAGCAGTTTGTCATGCAATGTGCGGAAGGGGTTATTGCTCGAGAAAACGATCTGCTGGTGCTCAATGAATATTTCTCGTCCCACAGCCGCCAGCCCTTCATTCTTACTGCCGCAGCCGGCCTGGGGAAGACTACGCTATTGGCCGATTTTGTCTTGCGCCATCGGGACTCCGATAAATGCATTACGGCGCGCTTTTGTGGCGCTTCGGATTTATCATCTTCGTGGTTTGGT
>DIPA01000119.1:7149-11428 GCA_002427055.1 Firmicutes bacterium UBA5500
AATCTCCTGTCGCAACTGCGTGGAACTTTGATTATTGACGGGGTCGATCAGCTGGCGAACGGCGTCGACATGCTTTCGTGGCTACCGCATGAGCTGCCGGAGGGGATAAAGCTGATTATCAGCTTGAAAGAGGATGCCTATGCAAGGCCAGCGCTCGAGGCTGCGTCTCAATATGCAATTATCCATAGCATCGAGCCCTTCTCAGCTGAGGAGGACAAGCTATGCCTGATCAACGAATACCTGAAGCGCTATTTTAAGAACCTAGATGAACAGCATATGAGAATCCTCTGCCAGGCAAAAGGCTCCGAAAACCCCTTGTTCTTAAAGGTCGTCCTGGCGAGCCTCAGGGTATTTGGTGCTTACAAGCAATTGGAGTCTGCGATTGCTGCTTTTGGCGATGTCCCGGTTTCAGCTTTTGACGCAGTGCTTAAGAGCCTGGAACATGATACCTCCTATGTAACTTGGATCCCCGGCGACCAATGTGTGCCTGTGCTTTTTGGCTTATTGGCTTGCGCCAGAAATGGATTGACAGAGTATGAACTGCTCTACTGTTTTCGAAAAAAGTTCCCTAACGTCGATGAAGAAACCGTGCGCGTTGCTCTGCGGGTATACATACGACGGGTACGCCCCTTTATTGCCAGTCGCGAGGGGCGCATAGATTTTCTCTATGACAGTTTTCGCATAGCGGCGAGAGAGCGCTATGTAGCCAACCTGGAGAGTAACCACAAACTGCTGGCGGCTTGCTTCGCTGCTCTTTGTGACCCACAAGGAACAGGTGCATTTACGCAGGAAGCACCCCGCGCGCTAACCGAGCTGGCATATCATCTTTGCCAAGCGGACATTTCCCTTGGCGAGGCGCTCTTGTGCAACTGTGCCTATCTTAACGCCCGCTGTTCTGCCTGCGGCAGTGGTGAACTGATATCCGACTATGACATGCTTCCGAATTTGAGAGATGATGCCAAGCAAATTAGAAGCCTGCTGGTCAGGTTTTCCGACGTGTTCTCCAAATACAAGAACGCGTTTTTCTCTACGGCTCTTTCCTGTAATATTTCTCAAGCTAGGGATATGCTCCAAGCTTCGGAAAGGCCTGCAACTTACATACTTGCCAAAAGGGTGACAGCACCACCCTATAGCCAGACCTCAGCTACCATATCTGGGTTACCACTAAGAATCCTAGCTTCATACAAGCTAGACAAGACAGTTGCCGTGTGTGTGCCAAAGAACGCGCCGTTGGCCCTTTTCTCAGAAGCTATCGGGCGCCTGCGGCTGATTGATTTGGACACAATGGCAGTAGATGAAAAGGTCATTATAACAAGCCTAAAACGCCCCCTAGATATTTTCACCTCCCCTGGCGGCCAGCATATTGTCATCACCTATGACGACGAGACGGCCGAGATTATCCGCCTGCACTTCGTGGGAAAGAAATTTGTAGCTTCGCAAAGCGTGGCCACGATTGATTATTACCTGCCGCTGTTTTCTGATGCGATTTTTGCCTGCAGCGATGCTGCCCTGTGGTATCAGAAGGATGTGTGCACTTTGGCAAAGTTGGACGCAGGAGGAGAGTTGCTGGTCTCGCTAGCTGAGGAAGGGGAGATCACGGCTTTTGCTGTTGGCGGAGCTTTTGCTGCCTTTGCACTTAGGACGGCAACGGGAGTAAAGCTTTGCCGCATGGACAAAGAAGAGGTGTTGGTAATAGGAGAATTCGCAGACAGCGACATACTTGGTCTTGTGATTCTGCAAGCGGGAGATCTGGTTATTTCTTTCAGTGATGCCACAGTGCGCCTGTTTGACAAAAGGGGCGAAGAGAAGGGCCGCATTAACCTCGCCATTTCCTGCGCACTTGTTGTGGAGGTAGATAACGGGGTTTTCTGTGTTGCGGAACGAAGCCGTAAGGCTTTTCTATGGGACTTGCAAGACGGTGTATGTTCTGGCGAACTGCCTGAGCTGGAGTATAACAGGAAAATATCTGCGTCGTATTATGGCGGTTTGCTCTGTGTTATCTCTGATCAACACGTGCTAACAGCATCTGTTACAGAGGATAAGAAGCTCTCGGCATTGCTGCTGTCTATATTCTTTGCAGGAGAAGATCTGGTGCAAGTATTTCAGGTAGACTCGCATACGTTGCAGGTGCAGCGAGGGGGACAAGCCGTACTTGTTCCCGTTGATAGCGCAAAAGTTTCTCTGGCGAGAGTAGAAAACAAATTACTTGTCTTTGATGAAATCGGTGCCATGGCGATAGTTGATCTAGGGCGCATGACCGTTCAGAGAGGTGTAGCCAAATTCCGGCCAGTTTCTGTTGCATCGGCACAGGATGGCTACTACTGCGCCGATGCAGCCGGGTTCCTGCACTATTTCCCCAGCGAGGCGAAACTTCCGTCGCCCTCCAGCTACATGCTGTCTTCGATTTCACTGCATGTGTTTGGTGACATGTTGCTGCTAACGGGGATTTCCACTAGTGCACGCGCGGCAATCAATAACACGCCCTACCTGATGCTCCTGTTCCGGATAAATACTGACAACTCTCTTACTCCTCTCTGCGAAAGATACTTCGCCAAAGACAGAGGGATGTTTATTGATGCTTGCTTTAGCGAAGCTAGCCAGCGACTCTATGTATTCTTCTCAACTCCCTATTCCGGTAGCGCCATCTCCATGCCAACTGTGAGCTTTGGTACTGTGGAAGAGTTCGTCAATAGTCAGGAAAAGCAAATGGATGTGTTTTTTGAGCGTAAGCAGAACAGCTTCTGCGTATCTGAGAACACGCTGTTTGTTTGCGGCGGGGGAGTAGTATCTGCTTTTGAGGCGAGTTCCCTGAAATACCTAGGAGCAATTGCGTCAGCGGGCGGGTTCCGGTCGCTGGTTTCTGGGGGTAGCGCTGTGTATGCGCTCAGTGGCAGCAGCGATATCTATACATTACAACGGAAGTGTTAAGGAGCGATGAAGAATGGATGTTAATACTTTTATCAGTCAGTCACAGCAACAACTCACTTCCCGTAAGGTGAGGGAAGCAATCGATTTTGCGCTGGATGCGGCGCGAGAAGCCAACTTTGCGCAGTTCAAGATCCTCTGCCTACATACCGTGGTAGAAGCCTGTTACTATTTCGCCGGAGACGGGGAGGCAACGCGTGTCTGGTGCGAAGCGTTGCTCAATTGGATGGATAGAAACACAAATGTGATCACAGATGTGCCCTCTTTGCGCGAGGTTATGGAAGATATGTACATCAAGCAGTGCGAGATTTTGGCAGATACCGCACTTTCATATGAGGAATATTTCACCTCCATGGAGAGGATTAAATCTATCCGCCCCCACACAGAACTGCAAAGTAGGCAAGTGGATTTGATTAATAGCATGCAGAACGAAGGCCAGCCTTGGAGTGCGAACATGCTTCTGCTGGCTGTCCGTTATAGCGGTGCTAACGACATAATGGGCCAATCTAATACGATGTATGGCCCTGCCGCAGCGCTTTATGGACTCATGCTGCAGAACCGACGCAAACTGCGCTTGTCGCGCACGGACTTGAAAATGTCGCTAACTAACTACTCAACTTCTATAGGCAACCTTGTAGCAGAAGCAGATAGCTACTATGAAAACACCCGGGAACGCCTCAATCCCAATGACTACTTATTTATGCTCGACAAGGCCATTAGCGTTATTAACGAAAGCAAAAGAGATATCTTGGAACCGAATGCGGGGGAAGAGGAGATAGCCTATTTGACTGAACAGCGCGAAGCCCTAATAAATGCGCTGCCATTTGTGAATGCATTGACATCCCCGCCTGATGCAATGGCAATCACCGAGCACCCCGAACTGCTTGATGAAATAATGGTTACCAATCTCGCTCCGATTAAGTCAGCGAACAAACTGCGCCTTGGGGGCCGATTCTTGAGCCTTTGGAGACGGTTCTAGAAGTTCAGAGGACCCCGTCCCCGTGGCTGGCTTCAAAAACTCATTGACACACAAACTGACGTTCGTTAAGATGGGAGATGGAAAGGTGGGTGGGTGTAAATGAGTGTGGAGACTGTTTTAGCAGGAATTGAGGCGAACCCGCGGTTTGGGAAGCACGTGACCTTTAGGCATACCATCCCGGCCAGAGCGGGGGTCTATGAACCAATCCCGGCCTTTCTGCCTGCCGAGCTTGGCGATTTGCTACACAAGAAGGGTATTGACAAACTTTACAGCCACCAGGCGGCTTCGTTAGCCGCAGTTGAAAGTGGCCAAGACATAGTGGTGGTAACCCCTACAGCCTCCGGCAAAACCCTTTGTTACAACTTACCTGTGATC
>DIPA01000119.1:11499-18530 GCA_002427055.1 Firmicutes bacterium UBA5500
TTGTTACAACTTACCTGTGATCAAGGCTCTCCTGGAAGACGAGGCAGCTAGGGCCCTTTATCTTTTTCCCACCAAGGCTTTGGCCCAAGATCAAGTGGCTGAGTTAATGGTCTGGAGTGATCAATTAGGAGGGGAAATAAAAACCTATACCTACGATGGAGATACCCCGGGGGATGCCCGTATCGCCATTCGTTCAGCGGGAAGTATAGTGGTTACCAACCCAGATATGCTCCACTCAGGCATTTTGCCCCATCACACCAAGTGGCTGAGGCTATTTGAAAACCTTAAATATGTAGTCATTGATGAATTACATACTTACCGGGGTGTCTTTGGCTCCCATGTGGCTAATGTTCTAAGGCGTTTGCAGCGGATTTGCCGTTTCTATGGCGCGAACCCTCAGTTTATCTGTACTTCTGCCACCATTGCCAATCCCGGAGAACATGGGGCGGCGCTACTTGGGCGCCCAGTCACTGTCATTGCCGAAAACGGTGCCCCTAGCGGCAGAAAAGAAATTGTTTTTTATAATCCCCCGGTGGTCAATAAGCCCTTAGGGATTAGGCGCAGTGCTCTGTTAGAAGCAGAGGCACTGGCCCGGGAGTTGCTTAAGGACAAAATCCCCACCATCGTCTTTGCCCGCAGCCGTTTAGATACGGAAGTATTAGTCACTTACTTGAGACAATCATTCCACAAGCTAGGGGAGCCGGAAACCATCCGAGCTTATCGGGGAGGCTATCTCCCTAAGCAAAGAAGACAAATCGAAAGGGATTTGCGCGCCGGTAAAGTCTTAGGGGTGGTCAGTACTAACGCCCTTGAACTCGGCATTGATATAGGTACCCTAGAGGCCACGGTCTTAACGGGTTATCCGGGTACGATAGCCAGTACGTGGCAACAAGTGGGCCGAGCTGGGCGCAGCAACGCACCATCTTTAGCGATTCTGGTGGGTAACTCCAGTCCCCTTAACCAATTTTTAATCCAAAATCCCGACTATTTCATGGATAGGGGAGTAGAGTTCGCCCGCATCAACCCCAATAACCTCTATATCTTGGTTTCCCATTTAAAATGTGCTGCCTTCGAGCTACCTTTTGCCGCTGGGGAGCAGTTTGGAGATGTTAACCCCGAGGAGATTCTCGATTACCTAGCTGAGGAGATGATTCTCCGCAAGGTGGAGAACCGTTGGTATTGGATGAGCGACAACTATCCGGCAGTGGATATATCGCTGCGCAGTGCAGCTACAGAAAACTTCGCCATTATCGATACCACCGATGGGAAAACACGGGTTATTGGCGAAGTAGACCGCTTCAGTGCTGCCATGTTAGTCCATGAAGGGGCCATCTACTTGCATGAGAGCAGTCAATACCATATTGACAAGCTCGATTGGGATCGGCAGAAAGCCTACGCCAGGCAGGTTGATGTGGACTACTACACCGATGCAAATTTAGATGTAGATCTAAAAGTGTTGGATGTGCTCGCCGAGGAAACGTTACCCCAAGTTAGGCGCAATTGGGGTGAAGTGACGGTTGTGGCCAAAACCCATATGTATAAGAAGATTAAATTCCATACCCATGAGAACATCGGCTGGGGCCAGATTCATCTTCCTGAACAGGAAATGCACACCACCGCCTATTGGTTCAGCCTACCCAAGGAAAACATGGGCGCCATCGCGCAAGATGCTTTACAGAGTGCCCTCCTAGGCGTTGCCCACTTGCTGGGGAATATAGCTTCTTTAGAGTTGATGTGTGAGCCTAGTGATCTCGGGGTAACTGCCCAAATTCGATCCCCTTTCACAGGAGACCCTACTGTCTACATCTACGAAAAATACCCGGGCGGAGTGGGCTTTAGTGAGCAACTATATGAGGCCCACGAACGCCTCATCAAACGAGCTTTAGGCATTATCGGGCAATGCTCTTGCCTTTCCGGCTGCCCATCTTGCGTGGGACCGGTAGAGGAAGTTGGAATAGAAGGGAAGGCCCATGCAACTTGGCTTTTGAAGGGGGTTTTGCCCGGTGAATCTGGCCAGTAAACTGCGCAAATTCTTGCCCCAAGAGAATAAACCGCCTGCCCCTGCCGCCAAAGGCGGGGGAGACCTTGATCACTTCTTGCATGGCCAGGAAGTAGATACTCCCTATGGGGTTTGTTATGTTGTGGAAAAAGCCATCCCTATTAAGGAACGACATGGCCATTGGCCTTTACAGAAAGCTTTAGATGCTGTCTATGACGATTTTGGTAGACTAGGCCAAACTCTCCCGCAACCTCTGCAAGTAAGAAACGCTTTATTCCTAGACACCGAAACCACCGGTCTGGCGGGTGGCACCGGTACCTATGCCTTCCTCGTAGGCTTGGGGGCTTTTACGGATACCCATTTCCTCGTTAAGCAGCTTTTGATGCGGGATTATAATGAGGAGTTAGCTTTGCTTTACCTGCTCGATCAAGAACTGCAAACAAAAGATACGCTAATCTCCTTCAATGGGAAAACCTTTGATCTACCTTTGCTACAAACCCGTTTTACCATTTCTCGTTTGGGCTTTCAGGGTTGCAATGGAAAAAGCCAGTTGGATTTACTACACCCGTCGCGTAGAATCTGGCGCCACAAACTGCAGAGTTGTAGCTTGAACAGCCTAGAAGCCAATATTTTGGGCGTCAGGCGAATTGATGATATCCCGGGATTTGAAATTCCCGGACGCTATTTTGAGTTTCTACATACCGGTAAGGGTGAGTTACTGGCAGGCATATTAGAGCACAATGTCATTGACATTGTCTCTATGGCCAGTTTGCTTTATCGCCTACATTCCATTATTGAGTTGGAGCCTGGGGAGTGCAATTGCCCCTGGGAGGCGGAAGCGCTAGGCCTCCTGGCGTTAAACGGCGGCCACTATAATCAGAGCCTTTTTTACTTCGATGTAGCTAGAGAGAGCTGTCAAGATAGGGAGCAGCAGATAAGGGTGCTGCGCACCAGCGCCCTCATCTGCAAACGCCTGGGGCATTATGAAGAAGCCTCTGCTCTCTGGAAACAGCTGCTAGAACTAGCAAGCGATGATTTGCTCGGCTATGAAGAATTGGCTAAGTACTACGAGCACCGCCTAAAGGACTTAGCCGCCGCAAAACAGGTCACCAGGCGCGCCCTGGCCCTGGCTTGGCGAAGCAAATCTCAAAAAGCAGCCGAGCTAGAGCATCGACTAAGACGGCTTGAGAAGAAGGGGAGAGCAAAACAAAAGGAATGAGCCCGGTAAAATTACCGAGCCCATTCCTTTGTTGCCCTCTAGGCAGATATTAAAAGCCCCTAAAGGGAGATGATTCCTAGCCACTTGCCAAATATGCTCTGCAATGCACCCAGGAGCAACGAAATACGTCCCATGATCACGTTTCCGAACGATACCCCAAAGGTCACCATTAGCAACATACGGCCTCCTGAGGCGAAATGTTTGACTGGCCCCTTCTGGTCACGACTGAAGAGGAAGTAGACCATGACTGCCAGAACGCCAACAACCATGAAAATGTTGTTGAACGAATTTAGCGGCAAGAGGTTGGCTTTAACCTGAGCAACCAAACTTGAGTTTGTTGCTCCATAGAGCGCGTTACCGGCACCGGCACCGGAAATGATGGCCATTGGCCAACGGCTCAGCCAGGAAATCGGCTTGATGAAACGCGCATAGGCCATGATTCCTAGGATTATCGGGATAATGTATATCAGCTTACCCTGAACAACGAGAGGATCCCAAGCCTGGTTAATGATATTGTTATATCCCATCGATAGACCGTAACCGGCGGCAGCCCCTACATATACGTGCTCAACCCAGCGGTAGAACGGATTCTCCTTAATTAGAAAGGAGAAGATACCCAACATGAGCAATCCCATGATCCAAATCCACGGATCGGTTGACATTGTCTCACCTCCTAACACATGTTTAGAGTATAGCGTCTACTGTTTGTTGTTTTTTGGTTGCTTTTTGGACATAAAGTAGGCGACGTTTCCAACCAGAATGGAACCGATGATTAACAGGTGACCAAGCGATTGGGCATCCATACCTGCAGCAGCGATTCCAGCGCTACCGCTTAGAAGCTCGTATTCAGCGGCACCCCGCAAGCCCTGTAACAATCCCTTAACCTGTCCGGCTTGCACAAACGGCATGCTAGCCGGTACTTCAACTACTACTGAGCCAACTAGCAGGTTGATACCGAGCGGGCCTTGTACCTGTTGGACCCAAGCAGCAGTGCCAGGGCTGCCCATCACGAAGTCGATCACCACATCAAAATCGCGACAGTCTTTAATACCCTGCATGATCGGCATTGAGGCCGTATCCTTGCCATTTAAATCCTTAGGTGCCGATCCAACACAATCAAAACCAAAACTACGAATAGCAGAGTTAGCGCCTGGGATATAACCGAGGTTGACCACATCTTCTCCGTAGACGAGTTCGCCGCTGTCCAAATACGGTTGCATGATCTGCTCCGCGAACATTGGACCAGCCTCCCAGAAAGAGACGAAGGCAATCTTGACACCCTTTTGTATCAGGTGTTTTGACACGGCTACAGTCTGCGGATGCACGTCAGCTGCCCCGGAAGGAGCATAGTCCAGCGATATCAGCACCCGGTCTCCCGGCTGCAGCTTCTCTATCTCATCAAAAAACTTCAAGGTCGTGTCACTGTAAGAGAGCGGCAGTCCAAGCGGCCTGATCAATGGAAATGCAACCACAATCACCAGTAATGCGTAGATAATACGGCGATCGATTTTTTGCATCTTATCCCAAAAACTCATTTAGGTACCTCCTTTCCTTTGTTATGCAAATGCTACTAGACGCCACCAAGGTGGCCACGCTCTAGTCCGAGCAATACACGTAACGATGTGACAAATCCACCAATAGCAGCGCCGATCATTATTCCTCGTTGACCGGTGGTATTGGCGACGTTCAGCAACCAGGAGGAGATTACCGGGAACTTGCTCCAGATCAGTTCTCCCACCGGTGCTTTACCAAGCATCACAACTACAGCTGCTACCAGCAACACAGTTGCCTCTACACTACGAGCCTTGAATGCCCGATATGATGCAGATGATACATAGAATGCAATAATGGCATACATGACGGCAGCAGGGGGCGACATGATGTAATCATAGAAGTTTTGGAATAGCACCTTCCACGTTTCAACTTCAGGATAGGAGTACTTCATAACGCCAACATAGGTAAAAGCCACCAGCATTACCAGAAGCGAGAAACTGTTGAACCATCCTTTACGCCTCGAGATAACGTTAGCACCATGAATGCGCACCAAGTTAACACTGGCGATACCGACCATAAAGGCACTCATGATAATAAGCCATTTGCTTAATTCAACTCGGGGAGCGAAATTCCCCGGCGTAAATGAGTCTATCAGCATGATGATCCCTGCCAGGAACGATAAGGCAATTGGGATTTCCTTACGCACAAACCACACCTCCTTTTTTTAGTATTGAAAAGCCGGTCTACTTCGAGAGCAAGTCTTGCAGAAAGTTGACGCCCCCGGTAGCCAAGATGCTGCCTAGCACCAAATAGGCCATAACGAACATCTTAAGGTACTCCTGCCCAGCAATAGAGCCGAGACGCTGCGGATCCTGAGAGAGGTACGCGCCTGCTACATACAGTTCTTCACCAATCAAGGTATAGTCACAAGCAGCTACGAAGAACGCGATCTGCGCTAGGGAAGCAGTACCAGCCACCTGCATTGCCCCAACCTGTGCCCCAGACTCCGATAACAGCATCGACTCAGCATAGAAAACGCCCATCATGATGTTGCCAGCACACTGATAGCGGTGCAGGATACCCATAGCACCGGCAGCGTAGGCAAACTGCTCCCCTGAGAGATACCGTACCGTATCTTCTTTGAACATGTCCGGTTTGCCGGCTGTCAGATAGGCTTGGCGAACCATCTCTTGCGCAACAGGGAACACTGTTGCAACACGGATACTTACGATCAGGTCAGTGTTATACCGGGCCGATAGCTCCGTCACGTACTCCAACACAGATAGGCCAGCGAAAGTCTCTGCACAGAAACCATCCATGCCAGGGCTAAAGTGGATAGGGCGTCCCATCTCGGTAGCGCGACCAACTGCCTCCTCAATAGCGTCTAGCCCAGCAATACGGCGCAAATAAGGTTTGATCTTCCCCTTGAGTGTTTGGGTGATGAAGTAATAGGATACGCCAGCGAAAAGCAACACAATTGCTAACAAAGTCCTAGTGCCTTCTTTGATCATCTAATTTCACCTCCTTTCTACTTGATTGGAATGAGCTGTGACTCATTCGCTTATTAAGAATTACACATGTAATTCGATATTCCTGCTTCATTTATGCAGAGTTGGTGAATAAATTCTCATTCTTGATGTTTGCTAGCCATGCGCTGAATGTGTTCTGTGAACCTTCTGCGGATACGCATTTATAGGCTTTACCGAAACTTATCCACTATTGTTTCGATTAGCGTTTTCGCACTATTATGTTTTGGCTCTTTACCCAGACGTGCATATCTATGCACCACAATTGCACATAGCTACAATAATCCTATAAGGGGAATCTTTACATGAAACTGGCAGCTGTCCGGATTTATCATCTTCCTTGAGGTTATATCTGTTGCTGCCTCGTTGTATTTGCTTAGAGTAATAAAGTCCCCACCTGGGTCACTTTAGGTGCACCCAGGTGGGGACTTCGTATGAGACTTTGGTGATGGTTCGACCCTGCTCAAAAAGGTTGCGATACCATTCTTATGTCCGCTCGCATAGCACTTTTAGTTTCTACACAGCCTGCCGTCCCCGTTGTTTGTGCTAGACAATAGCGACCCCAGTGTCTTTTTGGAACCAATGAGCTTGTTCCATGCTAAGCCATATCATGGTCTTTTCACCTGGTCTGACCTGCGTCTGTGCTGGAACTTTAGCCACAAGCTTATGACCGTTCACGCTGAGATATAGATTCGTCTCTGAACCAAGCAACTCAGTGACCTCCACCTTGGCCGGCAATTGTACAGTATTTGGGTGGGTGAAGAGGGAAGGGTCGAGCTGAATATGCTCTGGG
>DIPA01000119.1:18660-18953 GCA_002427055.1 Firmicutes bacterium UBA5500
TCTGGGCGTAGACCGAGTACAGCTTTGCCGCCAATACCAATTTGCTTCAGGAGTTTTTGCTCGATTTGCGGTGAGACGCTTATTTCTTGATCGCCGAAGCAGACCTTGGCACCGCTTCCGTTACTAGTGATGGTAGTCTCGACTAAGTTAATCTGTGGAGTGCCTATGAAGCTAGCGACGAAGATATTGGCTGGTCGCTCGTAAACGGTCAGGGGATCGGCGACCTGTTGCACCACACCTTCATTCATGATTACGATCCGAGTGCCCATAGTCATTGCTTCAACTTGATCATG
>DIPA01000119.1:19070-27175 GCA_002427055.1 Firmicutes bacterium UBA5500
TTGATCATGCGTGACATAGATGAAGGTGGTCTGAAGTTCTTGATGCAACTTGGCTAACTCCGCACGCATGCTAACTCGTAGTTTAGCGTCGAGGTTAGACAGCGGCTCGTCCATTAGAAACACCTGTGGATTGCGTACGATTGCCCGTCCCAGTGCTACGCGCTGCCGTTGTCCGCCGGAAAGTTGCCCTGGCCTACGTTTCAGCAAGTCTTCTATGCCCAGTGTTTGTGCAGCTGCTAACACGCGTTCATTAATTGTCTGCTTAGGTACCTTGCGCAGTCGTAACCCGAAAGCAATATTTTCGAAGACCGACTTATGGGGATAGAGTGCGTAGTTTTGGAAGACCATGGCTATATCACGATCTTTAGGGGCGACATCATTGACTAATTTATCGCCTATATATAATTCACCGCTAGAAATTTCCTCAAGTCCGGCGATCATGCGCAGTGTAGTAGACTTCCCACAGCCTGAAGGCCCAACTAAGACGGTGAATTCCTTGTCGGGGATTTCAAGATTCAGGTCTTTTACAGCATGAAAACCATTTGCATAGAATTTGTTTAGGTTACGGATAGATAAACCAGCCATTTATTCAACCTCCCTGTATGGTACGGCCGGACCAATCAGCATGTTAGCAACGAACCTCTCTTGAAAGGCTAATTGTGCGGCCAGTTCAACATGTTCGATGCGAGCAAGTAGGGCAGCAACCGCCTCTGTATTTTGCCGGCAATAGCGAATTATCCCTTCGATACAGCCTCTTTCTATCTTGGCAACACTCCCGACCAGCTCTTCCGGTAAGAGGCCGCATGCGACCAGGTCGGGAACGGCTACGTGTTTGCCAAAGTCTCCTGCCAAATACACAGCAGTGATTGCGTCAACGCTGATTTCTGCCTGTGCTAATAGGATGTCGATGCCGGTACGCACTGCAGCCTTTGCTAATTGGAACTGCCTTATATCATGCTGAGTAAGAGCAACATGGGCTGTCAGTCGCAGCTCTGTACTTGCTAGGCGCCCGTTTGCTGCTAATTGGTTGTTGTCGCGGGCAGCCGCTATAGCGGAAAACAGACCAGAGCCACATACACCAATGGCTGGTGCATTGTCGATGGTTTGCACCTGGTAATGATCGGCTGCCCAGGTAACGGTATGTACCGCCCCCAGAGTCGCGCTCATACCGCAACTAATTTCCCCGCCCTCAAAAGCCGGACCGGCAGCAGTGGAACAAACGAAAATGCCTTCCTGGGTGCCCAGTGCCAACTCGACGTTTGTCCCAATATCGACGATCAGGGCGGGTTCAGTCCCGGACCCAAAGTCGCTGGTCAATATGCAGGCGAGCATGTCCGATCCAACGTAGTTAGCCAAAGGGGGCAATAGGCAAAGCTGCGCTGACTCGTCTACGTCAAGACCTAAATCGGTAGCTGGAGCTTGCGCCAACGGGTATTCGCGCACTAACTTGGCTACATCCACGCCTGCGGTAAACTGCAAACCAAGTAGCAGCGCCAGCATAACCGAGTTTCCTGCTATGGCAACCCGAGTGATAGAGAAAGGGGTCGGGGCCTCTTGCCTAAGTAAGCGGAGACCATGGTTAAGCGACTCCACGACAAGCAATTGCATCAACCGTCTACCCTGCGGGTGTTCATTGGCAAAATGCTGTCGCGATAAAACATCTGCACCAAACATCTTCTGCCGGTTGCTAACCTGCGCTTGGGCTACAATTTCCCACTCCCCTTGGCTCAATAAAGCTAGCTTGAGGTTTGTTGAGCCAAGATCTACCGCCAAAAGTAGGTTAGGGCTAGTCTGTTCTGGTAAGCAATCTAGCCACTGAGCACTGGCAGTGGTTTCTCTCGGTGGCAATAGAACCTCAGTGTCTTGCCATAGCTGATAACTACAAGCTAGGCGTATTCCCATCCTCAACTGTTGCCCACTCAGGAGAGCTTGCTCATGAGCAGTAGGAGGAACAAGACCAGAGATAATTTGCACGCGGCACTTGCCGCAAGTGCCTAGCCCAGAACAAATTAGTTCCACGCTGCCTTGTGGTAACGCATCTTTTAGCAAGGTGCCTAGCGGGACTTGCATTGCTTCGCCACTTGGTAAAAGAGTAAGCTTAACACTCATGACTATCTCTCTAATAGGCGACCTACTGCCACTACAGATGCTGCTGCATCAGGTGCATAGCTATCAGCCCCGATTTTCTCGGCATAACTGTTTGTAACCGGAGCTCCACCAACGATAATCTTTATGTTGGCTAGCTCTGGATGGGCGCGCAAGGCGCTAATAGTATCCGCCATCACTGTCATGGTTGAAGTTGTTAGTGCCGAGAGTGCGATCACATCAGGCTTATGCTTCAGTGCCAGCTCGATGAATTGGGCAGCACTGACGTTCTTGCCAGCATTAATTACCTCATAGAAGTTGCTCTCTAGCATCATCGCCACTAAGTTTTTGCCTATGTCATGCAGATCGTTTTGCACAGTTCCTATGAGCACTGTGCCCTTCGGTTTGTTATTCTCGGCAACCAGCAGCGGCCTGATTTTATCCAACCCAGCGTAAACAGCCTCTGCCGCCATCAGTAGCTCGGGAATGAAAACAGCGTTCTTCTGATACTGCATACCTAGATAGTTGATAGCCGGAATCAGGGCACCGTTAAGGATCTGCAAAGGTAGTAATCCCTTTTGCAGGCCATTGGCTACCAGCTCTTTGGTTCTTGGGCTTGCACCGTCAATAACCGACTGACGAATGGCGATTAGCAGATCAGTTAGTTCTCGAGGCAGTGCTGGATATTGCTTGCAGGTGTCCATAAAAGCCAGCGCATTGGCCAGCGGGGTCTTCGCGGGCAAGGCACAGCCTGTACTAGGCACATAGTTGGGGTAAGCCATCATTTCGTCCAGCATGGCGCGGGTAGCAATGGCTATCTCCTCTGGGCTATTCTCCAACACAAACAGAGGGGAGAGGTTGCCGATGACTACAGTATCGGCCGGTATGCGCGACATAACGTCAGATAGGTTAACCCTTTCATCTAGACTGAGGGCATCAACACCCGTAGCCACCATGCTATCAATGAGCATAGTGCTGTCACCACAGATATGCAGGACGGCCATTCCCTCAACTTGATCGAAGATTTCTTGACAATATTTCCCTGAGAATTCCCAGTACTGCTCTGGCGACAAGACCGACGCTAGGGGCTCGGAAACCCAAAGAATATCTGCTCCATTATCCATCAACGCTTGCGCATAACTCGTCAGGAACTTGGTGATGGGTCGCAACCACGCGTGCATTGTCTCTGGGTCAAGTACAGTACCTACTGTAGCCTCAGATGTACCAAACACATGCCCAAGCAAAGTGAAAGGACCGACACACGATCCCAGTAAATAGCGTTTTTCAGACAGGCTGTCTAGATAGTCTCGGCTGCGACGCATTATCTCTAATTGCATCGGCAAACGGCCATCCTGATAAGGATCGGGCGTCGGCACTTGATCACTAGGTAGGGTGTTCCGGTCAAGAGAGCTCTCCACGGATGGTGGCTCCTCTGTGTTAAGTGATACGGGGCACCCCATGGCCTCCGCCTCGCTGACTAAGTCAACAACCGTTCTCACCAAATCCATGCCCAATTTTTCAACAGCGCACTGCAGCGTCTTGGTCTGTGTTTCGGCGTTAGTACAGTTCTGGATAAAATCAGTGCCAGTCCACGCTACAGCAGGAAAAATACCCACCGGAAAAACTAACCTACGCCCCTGTGTGGCTTGCGTCTCATGGACTAAATCGATCAATCTCATCGTTTACTCTCTCCTCATTAGACGGGCAAAAAAAACGCGTGCCCAATTGATGTCGTTCTCATTATGTAACCCACCGCTGGAACACAGTAAGATGGGTCTATCCTCCTGCCCAGTGGCATTGATATAGCTTGCTAAAGCACTTGCAGTCTGCAGAGTCTTTTCCTCCTGCGCCGCGGTAGGTGGTGTGAGGCCTCCAAGGTAGCAAAAACCAGGCGGCTGCCATTCCCATTGCCCTATCTGATCAAATCCATGCAACCCTTGCCAACCTAGTTGCTGCAACCAGTCTGCCAAGCCATAGGTACTTCCGCAACAGTGGAACACGGCGTCAGCGCTGGCACCGCGAATGTATTCTGCCAGCTGATGGTAGCTGGCAGCAAGATAGATATCTAGGTGTCTCCTGCTGAACAAAGGCCCCCGAAAGGAGTAGATGTCATCACCAAGAACAATTCCGTGGGCACCTGCCCCTAGAAGAGCGGCGATGTTTTGTTTACACACTTCGGTGCAAGTAGTTATTAGCTCCTTAACGTGGCAGGGCTGGTTGGCAAACATACGCAGCAACTCTGTCCAGCCTAGCTGTGCCGCGGCTAAAGAAAATGGGCCCGATACGAGGCCGAAACAATAGAGCGAGCTTTTTGTTCTGAAGTAGCGTATTTCATCTGCCTCCCAGCTGCCTACGAAAGCTAACTGTAAGTCTAGGCACAACTGTAGCTTGGTTCGCCAAGCGGTAGGGCAGGACTCCTGCAGCAAAGCTGGGACACAAAGTTGCAGTTCGCCACAAAGCAGTCGCTCAGACCAGACGCCGCTAAGGGCGTGCTTAACTTTTGCTGCCAGCACCATTTTGCCCCTTTCTTAACAAAGTCTCGCCCTCGATTATAACGTAACGTTATAGAAAGTGTTAATAAGCTTTATTTATTAGGCGCTGTTATTTTAGATATAAAATTCTTATTGGACAAGTATGCGTGATTTCAGTACCATGTTGTGTGGAGTTCATAATTCAACTTAGGAGGATACACATGAAAAAGAAACTCTCTATTCTACTGTGCCTAGTATTAACTGTCACAGCACTGGTCGGTTGTACGCCAAAGCCTAATGGTGATGGTAAAGCGAAACTTTCCGGCGAAATCACCTTCTCTACTTGGGGCTCCTTAGAAGAGAAAAAAGTCAACGAAGACATTATCGCGGCCTTCGAAGCGAAATATCCTGGCACCAAAGTGCATTTAGAATACATACCCGACGAGTATACAACCAAGATCGAGACCATGTTTCTTGGCAATAACCCCCCAGATGTCATTTATGGGCATCCTCGTTATTTCACCAAATGGGCATCGCAAGGACTGTTAATGAACCTTAACGATCGCTTTGAGGCTAGCCCAGGGCTGCTCGATGATACCAAGTTCAATACTGCCCTCTATGACGCATTTACCTATAAAGGTGAGAAAATAGCTACAGTGAACGGTGCAGATACGTTCGTAATTTATTACAACAAAGACCTCTTTGACGCTGCCAACGTTGAATACCCTAACGATAGTTGGACCTGGGCTGACCTGGCCAAAGCAGCGCAGAAATTAACTATCTTCGATGAAAAAGGTAAGCCAAAGCAGTTTGGCATAACAGTTGATGGTTGGTACGCGACCGTACAGGCTTTCATGTTTGCCCATGGTGGACGTTGGTATGACGATATGGTTAACCCAACAGAAGTCCTCTTCAATAGCCCAGAGAGCGTCGCAGCCCTCCAGACAATGCAAGATTTGATTTTCAAGTATAAGGCCGCCCCAACAGCTGCAGATGCAGAAGTGCTCGGCGGGGGCTTTGACTCTGGCAAAGTAGCTATGGACATCACCGGCGTATGGTCAGTCGTTTACCGTAGTGCTATCACTGATTTCAAATGGGACCTTGCCAATTTACCTGTTAACCCAGGCCAGGAACGCAAGACTAGCGCACTCTATGCTGGTTACGCCATCCCTAAATCAACTGAAAACCCTGATTTAGCCTGGGAATTTGCTAAATTCATGCAGAGCGATGAGGGCCAGCGGTTGCTGGCTGGTTCTGGTTTAATCACTGTTATTAACCGTGAGATTGCAAGCTCGGATGAGATCTTAAACATTCCTGGCGCCCCAGATAACCATGAATTGCGTGTAACCAGTCTTGACTACGCAATCACCAACGACGCGCTGTTGACTAACTGGGAAGAAATGTTGGCAACCGTTGTCGATCCTAACATGCAGTTGTTGCTTACTAACAAGCAGGATGCAGCTACCACAGCAGCTAAGATTCACGCCGGCATGGAAGCTATGTTACCTGAAGGTCGCTAGAAGCAAGGCAAACTTGAGCTCATTAAATCATGAATCCTGCACCTTTCTGGTGCAGGATTCATGATTAACTGAGGGGAGGAGGTAAAGATGAAAAAGTCTCTGAGAGAGTCCTTGCCTTTTTTGGCCTATGCATCGCCTTGGCTGATTGGCTTGCTGGTACTTCTGTTAGTTCCGATTATAGCCTCGCTATATTTAAGCATGACTAGCTGGGATATTCTAACACCGCCTAAATGGGTGGGCTTTGACAACTATCGCGAGATTTATCAGGACCCGTTGTTCTATAAATCCATGCGGGTGACGCTCGTCTATAGTGCTTTCAGTGTTCCACTTGGTGTGATAATCTCCTTTTTCATTGCCTTGCTTCTGAACAATGATATCAAGGGAATGAATATCTTTCGCACCATCTATTATCTGCCGGCAGTAGTGTCTGGAGCTGCGGTTTCCTTACTGTGGGCCTGGATGTTTAACCCTGAGTTCGGCCTCATCAACAATCTTCTACTTAAGGTGGGTATAAATGGCCCCGCCTGGATTTATGACGAAGTCTGGGTAATGCCATCGTTGATCTTGATGAGTCTCTGGGGCATAGGCGGCGGAATTATTATGTATCTATCAGGCCTGCAGGGAATTCCGACTGAGCTGTATGAAGCTGCCACAATCGACGGCGCTGGCTGGTGGCAACGTTTGCGTCATGTGACACTGCCTTCAATGAGTCCGGTGCTGCTATTCACCAACCTAACCGGGATCATTGGTGCCATGCAGACTTTTACACAGGCCTACGTGATGACCAGCGGTGGCCCCAATAATGCCTCGCTGTTTTATGCCTTCTATATCTATAGCCATGCTTTTTCGTGGCACAAGATGGGTAAAGCTTGTGCACTAGCCTGGATTCTATTTGCAGTAATTCTGGTGCTTTCACTGGCAGTGCTATATGTATCGCGTCGCTATGTCTACTACGAATCAAAAGAGGCGGCTGATATTGTATGATAAAGCAGAAAATTAACCGACGTAGCCTCATTACAAAAGGGCTGACCTATGTATTGCTCATTATTGGGGCCATTGCTATGCTCTTGCCCTTCGCCTGGATGATTTCTACCTCTGTTAAAGAGCCGACACGCGTCTATCAGATGCCGCCTGAATGGATTCCCGAGAATCCTAGATGGGAGAACTATTCGCGTGTCCTAACAGAGTTCAACTTCCTTGCGTATATGAAGAACTCGGCTTTGCTCTCGCTCATCAACATTATAGGTAACTTGATTTCCTGTTCCCTTGTGGCGTACGCTTTTGCCTCGCAGAAGTTTCGCTACAAAAAGCAACTGTTTATCTTGCTCTTGGCCACAATGATGATTCCTGGAGAGGTATTGTTTTTTCCGCAGTTCATTTTGTTCAATATGATTGGTTGGTATGGCACTATGAAGCCCCTTTGGGTGCCGTCGTTCCTAGGAAATGCCTTCTTCATTTTCTTGCTGCGCCAGTTTTTCCTCACTATTCCCAGCGAGTTGGTGGATGCAGCTCGTATTGACGGTTGCAGCAGATGGCGAATTCTCTGGGATGTCTACTTACCCTTGTCCAAACCAGCCCTGGCTACGGTGGCCATTTACACCTTTATGGGCACTTGGAATAATTTCTTTGAACCGCTAATTTACATCACTAAAGAAAAAAACCGTACCGCAGCTATCGCTTTACACTATCTGCGTAATACATACGAAGGAACCAGTTCTTTACCGATGACAATGGCGGCATCAATTCTCACCATTATTCCTTGTCTATTGGTCTACTATCTCGGACAGCGTTACTTTGTGCAAGGAATCGTCTTTAAAGGTGTCGACAAATAGGGAGGCAGCAAATGCATACTCTTTTAGAACGATTACTACAAGCTGACAGACGTTTGGTAGCGCCCATTGGTGGGAGCCCGAAAACGTCTTTCGCAGACGCCTATGATCTAACTAAGTTAAACGACTATGAGCGCAGTGCCTACTTTATGGCCTATCGGGCAAGCAAGCTGGGGCATGCACTAGAAAACACTTGTATG
>DIPA01000014.1:0-1907 GCA_002427055.1 Firmicutes bacterium UBA5500
AGAACAATATAGCCTGTTACAAACTCCAAAAACAAGGGAATACTGCTTTTTAGGAGAAAACCTATGCATAGCAGAAAACGTTATCAGCGAGGAGGGTTTCCTGATGTCACAAGAGGACGGCTACTGGAAACGACTAATATTCGTTTTTTTCCTTGGTTGGTTGCTTATGTATGCCAATCGCACGGCGCTAACAGCTCTGATGGCTATCTTAGAAAATCTCTGGAATCTGAACCGCACACAGTTAGGGCTCGTCAACTCAGCCTTCTTCTTCTTTTATGCAGCGGCTCAAGTACCGGCTGGTCTTCTAGCTGATCGCATTGGGCGCAAACGGGTATTGGTGCCGGGTTTTCTCCTACATTCTCTAGGGGCAATCTACTCAGGCCTAGCAACTAGTTACCCATGGCTACTAGGGGCTCGCGCCCTGACCGGTGTTAGCCAAGGCAGCTATTTCTCTCCGCAATATGCCATCAGCACTGCAGCGGTCCCTAGCAAATATCGTACTGTTGCCAGTGCCCTAACAATGAGCGGTAGTGCTCTAGGAATTGGTCTGGGTACCCTAGTAGCTAGCTTCATGGTTTGGCGTCTTGGGCTTAACTGGCGTCTACCTCTGCTAATGTTCGGAGGCTTAGCCTTAATCTTAACTATAGTTATGTCAAAGGTAGTTAAGCCTGATGCTATAGAGAACACCCAAGAGCAGATAACAAAGCCAAAGTCCAAGTTCCAGCCTAACGCCAATCTAGTCAAGTTATTCTTAGTTGGAGCCCTAGCGATGTACGGCTTCTATGTAATCGTTACTTGGCTACCATATTATCTGCAAACGGCTAGAGGAATCGAAGGCGGTATAGCGGGGGCAGTAAGCACGATTATGCCTTTAGCCACCATACCTAGTGCCATCCTAGTCGGTATCTTGGCTGATCGCACTGGTCAAAAGCGTAAGCTAATGCTCTGGCTGGTGCCAACAGGAGCTATCGCTTTAGCCCTAGTAGTTTGGTCTCCCTCACTGATTGGACTATATTTGGCACTTGCCCTCTACGGCCTATGTGGGAAACTTGTCATCGACCCACTATTAATTGCAGCAGTTGCTGAGCAAACAGACGCAAGTGCTCACGGTAAAGCCTTTGCCTTGCTCAATTTTGCTGGAACAGTCAGTATGGTACTAGCTCCGACGATCACTGGGCTAATAGTTGATTTAACTGGAAGTTTTGACAGTGGATTCCTATTAGCGGCCCTACTGCAAGCCATTGCCTGGGCTCTACTACTCACCATCCAAGAGCCAGACTCCTCACCGATTGAGTAATTGCGGCCGCATACGCTTTGCTAGTGAGGGTGATGCTAACCTAGACTGGTTGTCTCAGCAACATCCCCTGAAGGAGGCCGCTTCAATGAAAGCGAGTATGCGTATACCATTTGCTCTCCTCTGTGGAGTCCCTTTTGTCATGGTACTAAGCAATAGCATGCTTATCCCGGTGCTACCACTGATGCAATCCAAGATGCAGTTAACGCCCTTTCAAGTTGGGTTGATCGTTACTGCTTTCTCGGTACCTGCTGGCTTGACCATCCCACTGGCAGGCTATATTTCAGATAAATTTGGCCGCAAGTTTGTGATCGTGCCGGCACTATTCATTTTCGGGCTTGGCGGCTTGCTAGCAGGCTTGGCAGCATCATTCACCTCGCGCCCTTTCACTTGGATTCTAGGTGCGCGCATTTTGCAGGGTCTAGGTGGTGGGGGCACATATCAAATGGCTATGGCGCTAACAGGAGATATTTTCCAGTCATCGGAACGGGCCAAGGCCCTCGGTTTACTAGAATCAGCCAATGGGCTAGGCAAAGTTGTTAGCCCTATTCTAGGATCCCTAGCAGGGCTAATTGTCTGGTTTGCACCTTTCTTCCTTTACCCATTGCTGGCG
>DIPA01000014.1:2020-2465 GCA_002427055.1 Firmicutes bacterium UBA5500
ATTGCTGGCAGTACCAATTGCTATTGGCGTTTGGATTAAGGTCAATGAACCTAGACGAGAGCGGCAACATAACAGCATCAGAGAATATCTTGGTCAAATAGGTCGAATTCTAAGTAGCAACGCCTTATCACTAACAGCCGCTTTCTTAACCGGGCTGGTAGTCCTCTTCATGCTTTTTGGATTGCTGAGCTATCTATCAGACATTCTAGAAGATGGGTACACTATTAAGGGACTTAAGAAGGGATTCATAATTGCGATTCCAGTACTCAGTATGGCTATCACCTCTTACCTGAGCGGTGCTTGGCTGCAAAAACAGGCGGGGAAAACCTGTAAATGGGTGTCTGTAGTAGGTACGGGGCTAGTTGCAATTGCGGTTATTTTTCCCGCATTCACCACAAATCTTTACCTACTGTTAGCAGCAGCTACATTGCAGGGTATAGGTACC
>DIPA01000014.1:2603-5770 GCA_002427055.1 Firmicutes bacterium UBA5500
ATTGCAGGGTATAGGTACCGGAGGAGCATTACCCGCAATTAATCTGCTTATAACTGGAACAGCTGATCAACGCGAACGTGGGATGATCACAGCGCTCTATGGCACCGCCCGTTTTTTTGGAGCTGCTTTTGGACCGCCTGTGTTTGGCCTGTTTGTTGCTAAGAGTAAACATAGCTTGTTCATAGCGTCAGCTATAGTAGTAGCCTTAGTTGGGGCAATGGCCTTTCTCTGCATCAAAGCTCCAGCTTTACCCGGCCAGGGGGATCAAAATGCTATGGATGATGAGCAACAAGAGCAATAGCATCTAGCGCAAGTTAGCTGTATAGGTAGCTGCATCCCATCCCAAGCGGAAGTTCAGTTCAGTAGCTAAAGCTCGCAGTGGAACATAGAGCTTCCCATTCTCTAACCTGCCTGTCAAACAAGTTTGTATAGAATTGTTTTCAGCTTGCACTAGTATCTGCACCTCGGCCAATTGACAGACGGCTAACTGCCTCTTTGCATCCCAACATACTCTCCAACCAAAATGCTGGAAGAACTCGCGACAAGGTACCATAGTCACTCCATCGACCAGCTTGGCCGCAGGCTTCAACTCGATCAACTCACCCTGATAAGTTACCTGGACGTGCCTATCAATAGGAGAAATTGGAGCGACAACCAGATGATCAGCAAATAAAACAGACAATGGTACGAAGTTATAGCCCCTTTCTTTTAGGCCTGAGATAATCTGAGGCAAGGCGTGCACAGTATTGCGGGCTGCTAGGTGCATAAGAATGACCCCACCTGGCCGGGCTCTCTCTAATGTGCGTTGCACCACCTGTTGCGTCGGAACATCACGCCAATCCCAACTATCTATCGACCAAGTTACCGGTCGCAAACCTAATTTAGCTGCTACCTTTAAGGTGTTTTTGTCATAAGATCCGTAAGGAGGGCGAAAGAAGCCAGTCAACTGCTGTCCACCAAGCTTAGCCAAGATCTCGTGCGCCTCTCTCAGCTCCTGCTCTTGCTGAACCAAGCTAAGCATCGTTAACTTGGCGTGAGTCATAGTATGATTACCCAGCTCATGCCCATCTGCAAGAAATCGCTTTATCAGTGAGTGATGACCCTCTGCCCAGCTGGCTACCGGGAATATTGTGGCTACTACCTCATGGTCGAGAAGAATTAGCCGTACTTTTTCGCAAGTACTGCTATCCCAACCATCATCAAAAGTGAGCGCAATTACCTTGTCATTAGTGTCTAGGTGTGTCAAAACCGGTGCCGCCGCCTGAGCTAGCCCGACACTGAAAAAAAGAACTATCACCAAAACCCCAAGAAGGCACCTTCTTGTCATGCACTCCTCCCCCTCAGCTGCAGACTATACGTCTGGGACAATAATGGATCCAATTATGTAGGCGATCAGATTAGCCCCCGGAAGAAACAGCCAGGCTATGCGAATCAAGACTGGATCAACGTCCAAATACTCTCCTATACCGCCACAAAGACCAGTCAATACCTTGTTGGTACTGCTCTTAGTTAATCTGCGACTTTGCATTCCGGTCACCTCCATTAACAATCCTTTCTAATCTATACGTAATGCAAGACAAAAAGTAGCACGTAACTGCTCAGGCTTGCCAATCAGCGCGGGTGAGTAATCGTTGATTGCGCGAACCACGATAAGGCAAACTCAAATCACGTTCGGCCAAAACAAAAGTACCATCTACTAGCACATCTGTATAAGCAAGAACTGATTTCTTGATATCATCTTGCAGAACCTGCTCCAGCGTGAATCCTGTATATATCCAAACCGATTTGCCACGTGCTTTGGCAGCACGAGCCAGATAGAGCGCTGCATCAGGCTGAGCCAAAGGCTCCCCCCCAGAGAGGGTAATACCGTCGATCAACTGATTATTACAAAGCAATTCAAGTAGTTCCCCAGTCTCGCAAAGATACCCTGCTTGTGGGTCATGACTTTCGGGATTATGGCAGCCAGGACAGTGGTGAGGACAACCCTGGAAATAAACGACAGACCTCAGGCCTGCTCCGTCAGTTACACTCTCCTGCTTAACCCCTGCCAATCGGACTTGCATATTTAACCGCCTCCATTTAAGCTAGTATGGTTTACAGCACAAAAAGACTAGCGAAATCTATTGTAAAGCAAAAAAAGCTAACAGCGAACACAACTCGGCATAACTCGACGTAATAGGAAACCAAAGCTTGTCAGTCTTACACAGACATGCTACACTAGCAATAGTACTTATTGCTAACATACCTACTACATATTGTACCAGATTCATTAAACGGAGGGAAGGACTGTGTCTTTAGAGAAAGAGGAAATCGTCTTCAAACGTATTATCAAACGCGATGGCAGACAGATGGAATTCGCGCCTACCAAGATAATCGCAGCTCTCAGTAAGTCTCTCATGGCTACAAAAGAAGGAGACTCCCAGACTGCTTCTGAACTCTGCCCTTTGGTACTAGAAGAGCTCGGCAAACTAACGACTGGTGAATATCCTACAGTGGAAGAGGTACAGGATGCAGCAGAACGAGCCTTAATGCAAGCCGGCTATCTCCAATCGGCACGCGCTTATATAACCTACCGCAACCAACGCACAGCATACCGCGAAGGTAAGCACGCTCTTCTTGATACCATGCAAGAGATAATGCGCGAGACACATAAAGAGAACGCTAACGTAGGGAACTCCCCCTCTGCAAAAGGCCTGCAAATCTTTGAAGCGGCTAGTGCGTACCTATGGGAAAGACGCGGTCTGCCAACCCACTTCGCCAATGCTCATCGCCAGAAAGATATTCACATTCATGACTTCGCCTGGTACGGCATGACTCTAACTTGTGTCCAAACAGACCTGTATCGCCTATTGTCTCATGGCTTCAATCCGGGACATGGTTTCATCCGGCCCCCAAGGCGCATAGGCTCTGCATCCGCCCTTGCTGCGATTATCCTACAAGGGCTGCAAAACGATATGCACGGTGGACAATCCTTCCCTAATTTTGATAAGGATATAGGGCCTTTTGCTGAACAAGCTTCTGACGATGAAATTTTCCAAGCAATGGAGTCTCTGGTCTTTAATCTTAATACCTTACATTCGCGAGCAGGTGCCCAAGTCCCTTTCAGCAGCTTGAATATCGGTACGGGTACGACATTGGGTGCTCGGCGTGTTACTAAGCAATTGCTT
>DIPA01000014.1:5814-6290 GCA_002427055.1 Firmicutes bacterium UBA5500
CCTTTTAGCAGTTTAAATGTGGGTACCGGCACGACTGCTGGTGCGCGTCGGGTAACGAAACAGTTGCTCTTAGCCTACAAAGCTGGCTTAGGGCGAGGAGAACATCCCATTTTTCCCAATATTATTTTTAAGGTTAAGAAAGGAATCAACTTTGACCCCGGCGATCCTAACTATGATCTATACTTGCTAGCGCTTGAAGTTGCTTCAGTACGCCTTAACCCGTCTTTTTCGTTCTTAGACGCGCCCTTTAACCAACATGCTGACGAGGTAGCTTATATGGGCTGCCGTACTAGAGTTGTCAGCAACGTCAACGGTCCTGCACAGACAACAGGACGCGGCAACTTGTCCTTCACTAGCATCAATTTGCCCCGCTTAGCTATCAAGGCAGAAGGCAACATCGATCGCTTCTTTGCCAAGCTAGACGCAATGATGGAATTAGTCATCGAGCAACTGCTGCACCGCTACCGTATTCAAGC
>DIPA01000014.1:6377-18209 GCA_002427055.1 Firmicutes bacterium UBA5500
AAGCGAACTTAAAGGCTAACGACATGCCTTTCTTGATGGGGCAGAATGTTTATTTAGATAGTGAGAAACTATCTCCTACAGATCGAATTGAGCCTGCTATTAAGCATGGTACGTTAAGTATTGGTTTTATTGGCCTCGCTGAGGCGCTTGTGGCACTATGTGGCGCACACCATGGCCAAAGTGCACAAGCATTAGCTCTCGGGAAGCAAATTGTCGGCCATATGCGAGAGCTCTGTGATCAGGCCACCACTCAGTACTGCCTGAATTTCACTTTACTAGCAACACCTGGTGAAGGCCTTTCTGGTAAGATGGTAATTCCAGATCGCGAGCTCTTTGGCCAGATTGCAGGGGTGACCGACCGCGACTTCTATACTAACTCATTCCACGTACCGGTCTATCACTCCCTCGGTATTGCACAAAAAATCGATGCAGAAGCTCCCTTCCATGAGTTTTGCAACGCTGGGCACATCTCATATGTGGAACTTGACGCACCTCCCGGTCCCAACTGGCAAGCCACCGATAAGATTGTCAGGAAGATGGCAGCAGCTGGACTAGGATATGGGGCCATCAACTTCCCGATCGACGAATGCTTAGACTGCGGCTATAGTGGCGTCTTCCCTGCGGAGTGCCCAGGGTGTGGTTCCACCTCTGTGCGTCGCATACGCCGTATTACTGGATACTTATCAACGGTTGATCGCTTTAACCCCGGCAAACTAGCTGAACTACGGGAACGCGTAACTCACCGCTAAAATATCAAATGCCAATAAGAAGAAGCTGTCCTTTACTATCTTTGGACAGCTTCTTTTTCCTTGCTTGTACTCATATATTGGATAGAGAAAATGTACAGGCAAGGAGGTGCAATACTTGAGGCACAAGTATCTGAGGCATGTGTTCATCTCTTTACTAGCTATCTGCCTCACTATAGCCAATCCCACAACTTATGCTAACCCGCTCCACTGTGGCTGCCAAGAAGATTGTCGTGATTTGCTCGTAACATCACCCGCCATATCTGGTCTAGACGTCCAGGAACTGCAAGCAATTCTGCATGAACTGGGCTACTTTGGCGGCGAAATAACCGGAACATATGGTATGGCTACGGAAGCTGCCGTGAAAGAGCTGCAAGCTTGGCTAGGACTAGAAACTAGTGGGGTCTTTGGCGCTCAAGAAAGAGAAGCTCTGACAGTACTACTGGCTCACGAGAGCATTAGCGGGGCTAATCCTGCCCCGCCAGCTGGGGAACTACGCATAGAAATTGATATCGAGAAAAAAACGTTGACTTTATTTGCAGATGAACAAGTGTACAAAGTCTATCCCTGTGCGGTCGGCAAATCGTCAACCAAAACGCCTGTTGGCGAGTGGCGCATTATCCAAAAAGGCACCAATTGGGGCGGAGGGTTCGGAACACGTTGGCTAGGCCTTAATGTCCCCTGGGGAATCTATGGCATTCACGGCACCAACAACCCCCGATCGATTGGCACAGCCGCGAGCGCTGGATGCATCCGCATGCAGAACAAAGATGTGGAACAACTTTATCCGTGGATAAGTATTGGCACGCGCGTATCGATCATCGGCCCATTTCCACGGACGCGCATCAGTTCACCACTTCGTACGGGACAGAGCAGTAAAGCAGTACAGACATTGCAGCTTACGCTGCGCGAAGCTGGCTTCAATCCAGGCTACACCGATGGACGCTATGGGCCCGCTACCGAAGCTGCAGTATGCCGACTACAAGCTTACTATGGTCTCCGCCCAACCGGTCAAGCTGACAATAACGTGCTCGCTTTACTAGATCTCGCTAGGAGGTAGCTCATGGCCAAGAAGAAGTACCGCCGCCCTAAGTGGCGCTTTTTAGTGATACTCGCCTTAATCGCCTTATTGGCGTACCTAGGATATCTGGCTTACCCATACGGTTATACCCTACTCAAGGGACAGCCTTATCTCAATCCCTATGCAGAAACTAGGGAAAACGAGACCTATCAATTGGAGTTATGGGTTAAGCTACCTTCCATAGCTAATACAATGCCGCTTAGAGAAGCGTTGGAGCAAAGTATTACTGAGTTTAGTGCGACTAGACCCAACTTCGTAGTTGACATTACCTATTTGCCCGCCTCTCAAGCCATGGAACGGCTAGAATTGGCGCTGCAAGCAGGAATGCCCCCTGATTTGTTTTTTCACGCTGACAACTCCCAAGCTTACTTCGGGGAATTACAAATCCCTTTAGAAATTTATCTCTCCCCAGAAGTAAGAGCTTTATGGCCAGAGGCCGTATGGAGGCAAGCGTCAGTTGACGAAAAAGTCTACGCCTTACCAGTCGCGTTCTTCCCACGGGTCATGCTGGTGAACAACTCTCTCTGGCAACCAACTGGCTGCCAGCAGACACAAGTGGCAGCTAATGGTTGGACTTGGGAGCAATTCCTGCAGTGCATCAGCGAGACAAGAGGCTCGCAAGTGTACGGATATGTTCCAACTTCTATCGGTGATGCGTTTTTTTCCTGCATGATTGCCGCCTGGGAACAACCGGCTGCACTCAGATATGACGGCTCAATTGCCTGGACCAGGGAACAACTATGTTCTATAGCAGAAGCCTGGGAACAGTTGAGCAAGAGCCAGGCAGTTCCTACCCCTGCAAGTGCCATGGATAATGACTGCCTCCATTTGTTTCTTAGCGGAAAAGCAGCATGCATAGGGCCGCTAAATCACAATTTAGCTAGATGGCTTTGGGAGCAGGCTCAAGACTCGGGCATACAGCCCGCCTTGCTACCAATGTTCAGTCATAATGGCAATAGCGACCTACGAGGTATTTTTTTGGCGGCCTTCCGACAAGCCACATATCAAGGGCAGCGTCATACCAAAGCCTGCGCAGAGTTAGCCATTTGGCTAACCCCTGAATTGGCTAAACACATGGGACGCTTCACTGGTGCAGTTCCTGCTCAAAGTCACCTAGTAGCTAATCTTGATCTACCCTTTGATCAAGCCTCAAGCGCTGTTTATACTGATTTGGCCAGAACGCTACCTGTGGCATACGGCTACGGGCCAGCACCAGGACTTTCTGAAACACACTGGGAACACACAATTGCTCCTGCTTGGAACGCGTTTGTTAATAAGCAGTCTTCAGCAGAGCAATTCGCGGAAATGGTTCTTGCTGGGTTGGCTCGTGCCACTATCGCTGGACCTTAATCGTGAGTACAAGGCACAGGGCAATAACCAATTATGCTGTTCTATACTAACGGTTTGCAATTGACAATCAACCTCAAATGATACCAATTCCTTTTATCACATGAGATTCCTTTTCAGTAAACTTTTGGCACTTTTTCATTGACTTCCTAACTAGTGCAACGTATGCTGAAAGAGACACTGAAGCAATGGGGGTGGCCATATGCCACAAGAAACTAGGCTTGAGGTAGGGACTAGAATAACAAAGAATACCATCTGGATTAATTTAGGCTTGGCACTGATTAAACTGCTGGCTGGGATAATGGCCAAGAGCTCCGCTATGGTAGCTGACGCTGTCCATTCTGGTAGCGACATTTTGACCTCGATCGCGGTAATGATAGGGCTAGCCATGGGCAGTAAGCCAGCTGATGAGACCCATCCCTATGGTCACGGCCGTTTAGAAGCAGTAACGGCTAAGATTGTCGCAACACTGCTCATTATCACAGCAGTTGGACTGATCTATAGCTCAGGACGTATCCTACTGCGCAATGAAGCTAGTGCACCGGGTAGATTAGCCGTCTATGCCGCTATCCTCTCCATTGTTGTTAAAGAATGGATGTATCGATATACACTGAGAACAGCCAAGCAGATTAACAGCACTGCAATGGAAGCAGATGCTTGGCACCACCGCTCAGATGCCTTTTCGTCTATTGGCACTCTCGTAGGCATAGTTGGTGCCCGTTTTGCGTTTCCTTGGCTTGACCCCTTATCCGGTATCGTTGTTGCCATACTCGTCTTCAAAGTAGGAATAGATGTCTATTTACGCTCCATCCAAGAGCTAATAGACAGCGCGCCTGCGCCTGAAATCATAGAGGCCATACGAGAAACCGCTCTGACACAAACAGGAGTAATCGCTATCAACGATCTAAAGGCCCGTCTCCAGGGCCCCTCTATTCGAGTCGACCTAGAGATCAGTGTTGATCCTGATAGCTCCTTACAAGATAGCCATGCTCTCGCCCACCTAGTTGAGCAGCAGATAATAGCCAATGTTGAGGCGGTAGAAGCAGTAATGGTCCATGTTAATCCCTGTGAATCTAGTTCAAGTAGACTGTTATCCTAACTGAATAGCTATACCTTTTCTAGGGAAAAAGGAGATTGGCGTCACAAACAACCGCCAATCTCCTTGAATTTTGCCCATATTGCATTCTAGCCCTCAAGAATCTCGCCCATTAGCAATCCAATCATTCTTATAACCCACTAGCACATTCACCAATATTAACAAGACATGGCCGTGTGTTTAAACAACGGGCTACAACCAGAATTAACTAATTGGTTCAACTACTGTTCTTTTGCCCGTAATCGGGGAAATACTACTCATAGGATACTTGGGAGGAGGTTTCCTATGGGGCGACGACAGACAAGGTATCCAATACCGGTCAACGAACTAGCCAAAAAACGCAAAGCCGGACAGGCTGAAGGAGAGCATACAGATACAAAGACTACCACTTCCGCTGTGGTTGAAGCCTATGATCGGCAAATTAGCAGAGATATCTGCGAGAATGTGGCTATCCTGGAGAAACTACTTGGTAATAGTGACGACGTTATTTTTCGGCATATCACGATCGGCAATGCCAATCAATTGCCAGCCGTTTTCATACTAATAGACGGATTGGTGGACAAAGACTCTCTTCAGGAAAGTGTAATGACGCCGCTCATGCTATGGGCCAAAGAGATTGAAGCGCCAGCAGTGACAACACCAGAAGCAATCAGGCATCTTATGTCAGAACACTTTCTCTCTTTCCTAGAAGTCAAGGAAAAGCTCACTTACCCTGAAATCGTGGCAGATGTGCTGGCGGCTGAAGCAGTGCTGATTGTCCATGGTCTCAACTTGGCCTTCGTGCTAGGTGCGAAGAAATGGGAGCATCGTGCTATCTCAGATCCGGCAACAGAAAATCTAGTAAGGGGTCCGCGCGAAGGATTCAATGAGCTAATGAAAGTTAACGTAGCCCTTGTGCGCCGCCGAGTAAAGGATCCTCAGTTCCGGGTAAAATACCTTAAACTGGGGAAACGCTCAGTTACTGATTGTGCACTTCTGTATTTGGAAGATGTAGCTAACCCTGTCTTAGTGGATGAGGTCAAACGCCGAATCGACTTGATTAACATTGATGGCATCTTGGATAGCGGCTATATTGAGCAGTTCATTCAAGATACGCCTTACTCCCCTTTCCCACAAGTTCAATATACAGAGAGGCCGGATAGGGTAGCCGCTGCTATTCTCGAAGGGCGTGTCGCTATAGTGAGTGATGGTAGTCCCAACGCTCTCATAGCTCCGGCAACGTTAACCAATTTCCTTCCGGCACCGGAAGATTACTATGAGCGCTGGTTATTGATGACTGCCATCCGCATAGTACGCACTGCCAGCTTACTCAACTCTATTCTTCTGCCCTCTCTCTATATCGCTTTTCTTAATTTTCATCAGGAAATCATACCTAGCCGGCTCGTGCTTGCGATTGCGGGAGCCCGCGCTGGCGTGCCTTTTTCTGCCGTAGTTGAGGCCTTCATTATGGAGTTCACCTTTGAATTACTGCGCGAAGCTGGCATACGTCTCCCCGCCCCCATCGCTTCAACTATTGGTATTGTGGGCGGTATCATCATCGGACAGGCGGCCGTCAGTGCCGGCCTTGTCAGTCCGGTCATGGTAATCGTAGTAGCCCTAACAGCTATCGGATCCTTTGCTATCCCCAGCTTCAACGTTGCCTTGTCTATCCGTATCCTACGTTTTCCACTTATGCTTCTATCGGCCATGTTTGGTCTCTATGGTCTTACCGCTGGAGGCATTCTCATCGTCATGCATCTCGTTACTCTTAAGTCTTTCGGAGTTCCCTATCTATCGCCAATAGCCCCTCTCACCCTCAGCGGGCTAACAGACACCATGGTAAGGGCTCCTGCATGGCAGCACCGTCTGCGACCGTTGATGTTTCGCCCACGCAACAAGTATCGCAGTGCCCCTTCCACAAGCTACTTTCAAGGCAAACGAGCAATGCATGAGCACGGTTTTGAAGTGGCACCTCTAGCTGACGGTGCGGCGAAAGAAGGTAGCGAAACTTGAACCAACAGCAAATTACTACACGGCAAGCGTTTCTAATAATGATTAGCGTGCTCAGCACATCAGTTTTGCAGCCTAGTTTCCGTAACTTTCTACGCTGGGCTGGTAACGGAGGATGGTTACCGCTTACTCTAGCCATAGTCTTCGGTGTTGCCTACGTCTGGTTACTACTCAGTCTGGCCAAGCGCTTCCCTAAGCAAAGTGTAGCGGAATACTCCTCACGGGTCCTGGGCCCTATTGTTGGTTATCCTTTGGTTGTGCTCTTGGTTGCCACCTTCTTCTTGCGCGGTGCATTTGCTTTACGCAATATGTCCGAGTTCTTTGTTGCAGCCATTTTGCCTGAGACGCCAATTAGTGCTGTCCTCATAGTAATGATTGTACTAGTCACTTATGCTATCTGGTCTGAACTAGAAGGTATAGTGCGTTTCAACGAACTAGCCACTCCTCTGATTATTGGCTCCTTCATTTTAGTGTTTATCGGTACCACGAGGCTAAGCATTTGGAACCTGCTCCCTGTATTAAACAAGGGCATGCATGGCCTCTTGCCAGTTTTTCAGAGTGCCAGTTCTGATTTAGCCATCGTTTCATATATCTTGTTCATTCATCCCTATCTGGTCGACCCTCAAAATGCTGCACGTGTAGGAAGCCGCCATATCGTCAATGCAGGCCTATTATTGCTCTTCATATACATGAACACTGTGCTATCGCTAGGTTCACACATAGGGGCAGCACTTACCTGGCCATATCTTGTGGTTACAGAAAACATTTGGTTAGTAGAACGAGGAGAGGCGCTATTCATGGTCATATGGACACTAGCTGCCTTCATTAAGACGAGCTTCTGCTTGTATACTGCTGCCTTAGGTATAAGCCAGCTGATTCCCAAGGTGTCGCTAAAATGGGTCGGCATCGTTTTGATACCTCTCGCGAGTTATTTGGCACTGATTCCGGATGACTTACCAAGCGCGGTTGCTGCTTACGTGCTCTTTAACAAATACACACTGTTTATCGAGCTAGCTATTCCTATGGTTATACTTCTCTTTGCCATACTGCGTAGAATGGGAGGTAATTCTCGTGAGCAAACGTCTAACTAGCCTGGTTATCTTGCTGCTCTGTAGTTTATTACTGACAGGGTGCTGGAGTAGGCGTGAGATAGAAAACCTAGGCTTTGCTACACTTGTTGCGCTTGACAGGGCCGTCGACGGGCAAATAGAACTCAGCGCTCAATTTGCTATCACGGCAGCAATTGGTGAAGGAGGAATGGGTGGTAGCGGTGGCGGAGGATCAGAGGCACCAGTTTGGACTGTCAGCTGTAAAGCAGATAATCTTGCTGCTGCTATAGAGCAAATGCGTACCTTCATCGGCAAATATCCCTTCTGGGCTCATACTAGGGTGATCATCATCGGGGAGGATCTCGCCAGAAATGGCATTTCTCCAATACTCGACTACTTCATACGTAGTCGTGATTTTCGCTTCTCTAGCTGGATGATGGTCAGCGAAGGCTCTGCGAAGAGCCTCCTAGAAGTTGTTCCTAAACTGAGCAAATTGCCGGCAGAGCTAATCGTAGAACTAAACAGGGTGGCACAGGAAACCTCTGTCAGCTCATCTAGATCTCTGCTAGACCTCTTGCAGCCCTTAGTAGAGGAGCAAGCCGGTGAACCAATATTACCACTGTTGGTGACGCAGACAGCCACCGAAGCGCCAGGTAGCGGCTCCGGTGTAAGCCAAGGAGAAGAAGTACCTGAACAGTCTTTGGAACAAAATAACGAGGCAAAGAGCCTTGCCATGGTAGGATTTGCAGTATTTCATGGCGATAAGATGATTGGTAAATTGAATGCTACTGATAGCCGGGCGCTACTTTGGCTACGAGGAGAAAGCAAACGTGGCAACTTGGTAGTAGAAGTGCCAGGCCGTGGTTATGTAGTTCAGGGTCAGATTTACGCACGGCGAACATTACAAGTCTCACAGGTAGACGGCAAACCACGAGCAAAGATTACTATCTACCAAGACGGCGACCTAGTTGAACATAATCTTAACCAGGTCGAGCTTGATAGCGCTGCTATCAAGGAACTGGATGGGTTGCTAAAGGCGCACATTCAGACAGATGTGGAAGCAACCCTACAAAAAATCCAGAAGGAGCTGCAGGCCGATGTTATCGGTATTGGCAATCGCGTCTATCGCCTTTATCCAGAACTTTTTAACTCGCTTAATTGGCAGGAATACTTTCCGACCATGCCAATAGAATTGGAGGTACATGCTGACTTTCGACGTACAGGTGAACTACTGCAGTCACCGTTAACTAAGAAGTTCCCCCTCAGGTAGAGTTGCTGTCTCTTCACTTGTTCTAGGTACTAAAAGCACTTGCGGTCGCTCAATCACGGGGTGCACTATCACTGAAACGGGACACCCATAAACTTGCTTTACCAACCCAGCCTGTAGTACTTGGCCAGGCGGACCGTCAGCTACTAAACAGCCTTGCTCGAGAACAAGGAGACGTTCGGCATAAAGTGCCGCCAAATTAAGGTCATGCAAAACGGCGATTACGGTTATACCCTGCTCATGATTTAGAGTCGCTACTAAATCGAGCAGTTCCAACTGATGGTTAATATCTAGATGATTGGTTGGCTCGTCCAACAATAGCAAGCTAGGCTCTTGTACCAATGCCTGACACACAAACACCCGCTGTTGCTCGCCTCCGCTAAGCGAGTACAAATAACGCTTGCGCATATCCCAAAGCCCTGTCAGGCGCATGTAATGCTCAACAACCGCATAATCATGCGATGTTTCTGCTTGAAAACGGCGCAAATAAGGTAGCCGGCCTAGCATGACTAGTTCTTCTATTGTGAAATCGAAAGCCACAGACGAGGACTGCCGCACGAATGCAATCTGACGGGCCAGTTCCTGCTGGCCAAAATTCGCTAGCTCGCGCCCAATCAACCTAATAGTCCCTGTTTGGGGCCTATGGAGACGACATAAGGCACGTAGCAAGGTCGACTTGCCTGACCCATTAGGTCCAAGTACAGCGGCAAATTGGCCTTTAGGAATACTGAAACTAACCTGCTTAATAACAGGCTCGGTTCCGTAAGCTAACGTTAAGTCATTAACCACTAGCATCAGTCACCCTCCTAAAAACGACGCGCCTGATTACGACGTAGCAAATAGAGGAAGAATGGCCCTCCACAAATCGAAGTGATGATACCAACAGGCAATTGAGCATTGGCTATTATGATGCGAGACAACAAATCAGCAATAACTAGGAAAATGCTTCCCAGTAGCGCTGAAGCTGGCAGCAACAAACGGTGATCCGGCCCAAAAAGCAAGCGGCTGATATGAGGAACCAACAAACCAACAAAGCCAATAATACCACTCACCGAAACAGCACCCGCAGTAAGTAAGGTTGATGCCAAAAGCAACAAACGCTTACTACCTTCTACATGCACTCCCAGAGTAGCTGCTGCTTCCTCACCCAAACTAAGGGCGTTTAAGTCACGCGCCAAGTACACAGCTAAGACGAGACCTATTACCAAATGAGGCAGGATAATACCAACGTGTAGCCAGCCTCGCCCATTGAAACTTCCCATCAACCAGTAGATAAGAGATTGCAGCTCCTTGGTAGAGAAGTAGATTAGAAAAGAGAGCACTGCCGACAGAACAGTATTTAAGGCAATGCCTGAAAGCAACAAGCTCATAATCGGTATACGTCCATCCACTCTGGCAATTAAATAAACAAGCACAACAGCCAAAATAGCACCTAGGAAAGCCAATAATGGTGTTAGCGCAATACCAAAACGCCAACCGAGAGCACCAGTAAGCAAAAAGGCGATTGCCCCACCAACGGAAGCGCCTGCTGAAACCCCAATGACATAGGGGTCAGCCATTGGGTTGCGCAAAAGGCCTTGCATCATGCACCCAGCCAAAGCCAAACAGGCCCCAACACAGGCTGCCAAGATGGCACGTGGCAAACGCAAATTGAGAACAATAACATCATTTCCTAGTTCCAGATTAGTCGCCTGCCAAGTAACAAGCTGGTGCAATCGACGTAGGATGATAGCTACAACTTCTGCTGCAGGTATATGCACCGAACCAATAGCTACTGCCAATACCGATACGATTATGAGAATAGCCCCCAACCCCAACAAAATGGCCATCGATTTTGAGCGCTGATTCATACCTTGCACTACCTCACTCTCCTCATAAACAAAAGCGCCTAGGCAATAGCCTGGGCGCAAAAGAGGACGATAAATACCCCTAGCCTTTGCTCCGAAGGCGGGCGCTAAAACAACAAGGCAGGTCTCCTGGCTCCTGCTCGCAGATACGGGGTCGATGAAATCCCAATTACCCACATGCAGTTACAGTGGCGGCACCGCTCAGGCCTTACACCTGATTCCCTATTCTCCCAAAGGGCACCTTGCTACAGCTACTAGTATACACTATAGACTTGACCTGTAACAGCAAAACAAGACTGATTTCCTCTCTAGTTCTATTGCACTAACAGCCTCATCTTTTGGGTGGCTAAAGGAAAGACGTGCCGCGCCACGTTCATCGTAAACGTTTTGCGACACGCCTCTTCACATTAGCCACAAAAATTAGTAGTTCTCACAAAAAATCTCGTAGAAAGCCTGCGGATGGGCACAAGCTGGACATACTTTTGGCGCCTCAGTGCCTTCGTGAACGTAGCCACAGTTGCGACAATGCCACTTGACGGGTTGATCACGCTTGAAAACACGATCAGCTTTTAGATTAGCTAATAAAGCCAAATAACGTTTCTCGTGCTGTTCCTCTACCTCGGCAATTTCTGTTAGAATCTTGGAAATATGTTCAAAGCCCTCTTCCTTAGCTACCTGAGCAAACTCTTTATACATGCTAGTCCACTCATAATTCTCGCCTTCAGCAGCCTGTTGGAGGTGGTCGGCTGTATTAGTAATGCCACCTAACAATTTGAAGATCAGCTTAGCGTGCTCTTTTTCGTCATCCGCCGTCCCTAAGAAGATACCAGCCATCTGCTCAAGGCCTTCCTTCTTGGCCTGGCTAGCCCAATAGGTATACTTATTTCGTGCCTGCGATTCACCAGCAAAAGCCGCCCATAGATTCGCTTCCGTCTTACTACCCTTCAAGTTCATGCAAGAACCCTCCTTATTAGGATTAGTTATTATTAACCTAAATACATAGTACACTAACCGTAGCTGCTTGGCAAGGGGCCACTTGAAAACCTGGCTCACCTAGCCATTTACCCTACCCACCTATACTGTTTCCATATGATACAATTATCTCATAAAAAACTTGAGCATAAGGAGTCAATGACAATGGACAACATACTTTACGACAAGCACTACAGCTGCCTCGCCTGTAACTCAGAGTTTGAGACGAAGAAAGTGCGCAGTGGCAAAACTCGCACTACACATATCGATAGCGATCTATGCTCCTATTTTGATGGTATTGTTCCCTACTATTACGAGATTAACATCTGTCCCCAGTGTGGGTTTGCCTTTACGGATTCGTTTGCACCCCTAAAAACTAACCAAAAACAGATGATCTACGAGGACTATGCAAAGCGCTATCTGCCCCAAGGGGTACCT
>DIPA01000014.1:18280-23819 GCA_002427055.1 Firmicutes bacterium UBA5500
GTACCTAACCTATGTGATGAGCGTGATGAACATGAAGCTATCTTGTCTTTCAAACTGGCTTTGGGAGCCGGTTTCGCCATGAAAGAGCAGCCAAAGCTACTGGCCGGGATTTGCATGCGTCTTGCCTGGCTTCATCGTATGGCAGAGCGCACGGAAGCAGAACATGATTTCATAGCTGCCGCTAACCGCTTCTTCCAAGTTGCCTACGAAACACAACTAGATAGCCTAGATGACGCTTATTATCTGCATATGCTCGGAGACACTAGCCTCAGGCTAGACCGCATTTCCGAAGCTCGCCGCTGGTTTAGCCAGCTTTTTGCGCCCGCCAACTCGGGCTACAGATACATTGAGTTAGCTAGAGACGCGTGGGCTGAACATCGATATGAACAAGAGACAACAAACTAATCATCACTGACACTTGACGAAGGGGGGACAAAGTGAAGTGAGGTTATTAGGGATTACAGGAAGCTCTAACTCCAAGGGCAACACGGCTACTTTGTTGACAGCTCTGCTGGACGGAGCAGCAGCCGTCGGGGCCCATACCGAGATCATCAACGCTTGCAGGCTGAATATTGCAGGATGTCGTGGCTGCAATGCCTGCTCCCGCACTGGCAAGTGTATACTACAAGATGACATGCAGGCAATTTTTCAGCAAATGGGGCAGGCTGATGTCATTGTGCTCGCCTCTCCCCTTTATTTCATGGGCATAAGTGGTCAACTCAAGCTACTGGTAGACCGGTGCCAAACTTGTTGGAACCGACGCTATAAACTAAAACTACCCGCTTTACTTCCTCTTAAGCGACGGCAAGGCTTCTTTTTGTGCACTGGAGGAGCACCAAACAAGAGAGGCAAGAATTTTGAACCAGCTATGCGGACAGCCACCTATTTTTTCGATGCCCTTGACGCCAAATATCTAGGAGAGCTAACGGCTGCTGCTACCGATAGCTTGCCTGTTAAGGAGCAAGCAGATCTACTAACCAAAGCGTATACTGTTGGTTCGCAACTTGGTAAGGGGGAGGAATAATTATGAAAGCCTTAAGCATACTCCTAGAAGCATTTCCAGAGCCCGTATCTGGAGAACTAATAGCATCTACCCTTGCGCTTTCCCGAACTGGCGTCTGGAAACAGATGCAAGCGCTTCAAAAACAAGGGGTGAAAATAGAAGGCAAACAGAATAGTGGCTATCGCTTACTCGAGTGGCCCGATCTACTATTGCCGGAAATCCTAGAACGCTACCTGGTTGGTGACCTCGGTCGTCATGTCTTCTGGCATGCCTGCCTAGCTAGCACCAATACCACTGCTAAGGAGCTAGCTCGCCAAGGTGCCGAACACGGCACCCTGGTTGTTACAGAAGAGCAGACCGCCGGGCGCGGACGGCGCGGACGCAGTTGGACCTCGGAGAAAAATAGCGGTATCTTTGCCTCTCTCATCCTACGTCCCCAATTACCGGCACGCCGAATTCCTATGCTAACCCTAGCTGTTGGCATTGCCCTAGTAGAAGCCCTACATACCTGTGGATTAAGCGAAGCTTGGCTCAAATGGCCCAACGATATTTGGGTAGGCAATCGCAAGTTGGCTGGAATCCTATCCGAGCTTAGCGGTGAGCTCGACCAGGTCGATTTTGTCGTCATCGGTATGGGAGTGAATACTCACCAAACAGAGTTCCCTGCTGAGCTGGCTGCAACAGCTACCTCGTTCTACCGAGAAACTGGGCAGAGGCCAAACAGGGCTAAGCTACTAGCGTATGTTCTGCAGGAACTTGAGCGGGTTTTACCTCTACTAGACTTAGCAGACCCAGCACCTCTATTAGCTGCTTGGCAAAAACATGACCGTTTACTCGGCCAAACGGTAAACGTAGTTGAAACAAGTGATCAATATACCGGCACTGCACTGGGACTTACCCCGACTGGCGCTCTGCGCATAGGCTTGGCAAACGGTTCAGAGAAGGTAGTCCTGGCTGGAGATGTCTCTATTCGACCTAAACCATAGCAGAAGCAAAAGAACTGCCCAAAATGACGGGCAGTTCTTTTTATATCAACCACACCTAAGCCAGGCGCCTGCGAATGGCTACTGTCAACATTGAAGCAGCGAGAGCCTTAAGCAGATCAAAGCCTATAAAGGGGTAAAAGCCAAAAATCAACACTTGCTGCAATGTCAGGGTCTTGCCCATAACGCAACGGAAGATGAAATAAAGATACGGCAAACCACAGGCATATAGTACCGCCAAACCCAAGACGCTGACCAGGAAAAGGTTCACGACAGTCAGCTTGGGCAACCTGCTAGTACCCCACCCTATAACCCAAGCTGCCACAATGTAGCCAAGAATAAAGCCGGCGCTAGGCCGTAAGAAATAGCTGATGCCACCGAAAGGAGGTTGTGCGAAAACCGGTAGCCCTATCAAACCTAACACAGCATAAAGCGCCAGGCTCCAAGCCCCCTTAGGACCGAGCAGAGAACCGGCTAGTATTACAAAAAAGGGTACCAAACTAAAGGGCACTGCAGCCTCTCCACCAAGACGCAAAATGACAGCAGCGGCAATGTGTAGAGCTGTAAAAAGGCCTGCCTTGGTTAGATCTTGCGTAGATAATTTCATGATCAATCACACCTTCACTTTTCCTGTTGTTATCCTGCCGCTTAATGTTAACTCGGAAGCCAACTTAAGTCAACATTGCCTTTGCTCATCAACAGAAAAGCATAGTGCGTCTTTCCCACAGGCCAGTTCCACAATTATTAATTTAGCTAGTAGCGAAGCCTAAGCTGCTTCAATCTTATTGGCAAGATACAAGGCCACCATAACTGCCGAGATTCCCCCTACCAGCTTGCCAACAACCACCGGGATAATCATGGACTCATTCATCCGAGCCACATAACCTAGATTTCCAGCAATCATAAATGATGCACTGACTGCAAAAGCCATATTAACCATCTTGCCACGAGGGTTCATCTCTTTTACCTTTATGAACATGGGAACGCTATTAGCAATGGTCAATACCAAACCAACAGCCGCAGTCTGATTAAGGCCCAAACGTCTACCCAAATTCGTTAGCGGCTCACTAAAAACCCGCTTAATGAAATGCACCATAGGCAGTGCCCCGGCTAGCATCATGGCAATTGTGCCAACCGTGAGAATGGCTTCGCTAGCTGGATTCATACCAGGAATAATGGCGAAGCCAGTCAATGCTTGAATGATACTAGCAGCTGCCCCAACAGTAGTAACCACCATAATCGCTTTTCCCAAGATAGCGAACCCCCTAATCATCGTCTCAGGAATCCGCAAAAGACCTATACCTATGGCTAGTGCCAAGATAAACGTTGGCACCAAGTTTCTAAGCACCATGTTCATATCGAAGCCGGCAATATAGCCACCCACCAGACAACCAATTGGGATAGTAACTATGCCAGAGAGAATCCCACGTGCCAAATATGGATAATCTTCCTTATCAACTGCGCGTAATGAAAAAGGAATAGTAAAGGCAATAGTTACACCCATCATCGACCCGTGCAACAATCCAGAGAACACCCCTACATCCGACGAACCAGCCATAGCCATCGCCAGATCATAACCGCCAAGATCGTACGCCAAAATAGTAGATGCAAACATGGCTGGGTCTGCACCAAATAACGCATACAAAGGAGTTACTATCGGTCGTAGAATCTCTGCAATCACTGGTGCCAAGGAGAGTATGCCCACTAAGGCAATAGCCAGCGAACCCATCGACATAAAGCCCTCGTCAAATTCTTTTCCGTAGCCTCGCTTGTTACCCAAGATCTTGTCTATCGCACCTACGCACATGAACAAAGTCATTATGTACACGATTACTCTATTAGGATTCATCTCAGCTGCCTCCACTGCCTCAAACTTGAACGTCACCTAACCGCCGCTCACAAGGTACATTATAGGCTTTCTTGCGTTCAAAAGGCCAACCCTTAATCAAAAACCCCTATTCTCCAATCCAAAAAGAGGAGCTGTAGTGCAACAGCTCCCCTCTACTACTAGTCGATTTCTAACCTGCCATCCTCTTCTCTGGGAATGTTAATTATCAGCCACAACTATTCCCTTACTATGACTCCATTTACCACAGCGATCACCCCAACAAGCTATGCTTTGCCCGCCAATACAGAATTCCATTACTTCACAACCATTGGAACAGCCATCACAATCATGAGAGATTGCCTGGCAATCGGCATCAGCAACAGAGAAGCCACGCCATTTGCTTGGCTGATTACGCCTGATCGTTGCCCTTTCAGCCAAGAGAGCAGCCCCTAAGGCACCCATCACATCGTACTGCTGAGGCACCTCAATTTCTTGTTGCAATGCATCTTGAAAAGCTTGCCGAATTCCGGCATTAGCTGCCACTCCCCCCTGAAAAACAATCGGTGGCTCAATATGCTTACCTTTGGCGACGTTACCTAAGTAATTGCGCACCAACGCCTCGCACAAACCACGCACGATGTCGGGCACAGAATGTCCCATCTGCTGCTTATGCACCATATCTGACTCCGCAAAAACGGCACAACGACCAGCAATACGAGTTGCTTGCTTGGCCGCTAAGGCTAATGCCCCCAACTCAGATATGTCCACGCCCAAACGGGCCGCCTGCCTATCCAGAAACGAACCGGTACCAGCAGCACAAATAGTATTCATGGCAAAATCAACGACCACTCCATCACGCAGGATAATGATCTTTGAATCTTGCCCTCCGATCTCTAGTACAGTTCTTACCTGAGGGTTAATCGATAAGGCCGCCATTGCATGTGCCGTAATTTCATTCTTGACACAATCAGCCTGCAGTAAATGCGCGGCTAACTGACGTCCGCTACCGGTTACTCCGCAGCCTACTATTGTCGCTTGTGCGGGTAACTCCTGCTGTAGTTGACTTAGCCCTTTTTGTACTACCTTGATAGGATCACCACGCGTACGCAAATAGAGTTTGCTATGCAATTGGCCGTCAGCCGCAACGGCCACCAAATTGGTGCTTACTGAACCAACGTCAACGCCCAATGCTAAATGCAATTTGTTTTCCTCCCTCACTTACAGGGTTCGCTCGACGCTCAGCTAACATATCGACAAAAGCCTCTAACCGAGTAATCAGGCCAGCCTCACCTGCATGCTCGTCTAGAGTAACCGTAAGCAAAGGAATCTGATAGTCTTTGCTAACTGTAGGCAGAATGCTTTCTGCTATTATTTCCGGCATACACGTAAGCGGTAATACTTGGATAATACCATCATAGCCCTGCTGTGCATAGTCGACTGCGTAACCAATCGTCTCAAAGCCATGCCCACCAACCCGCTGCGCTAAATAGGGCTTACAACGCCTCGCGATACGACGTACCTCTTGCCGAGCACGCCAGTTAGGGATCAGATGCTCCCGCACCCAGTTAGAGCTGTACATGTTACGAGTTACTGAGGCCCCGAGCTGTCCTAACCGTTCCGCAAGGCGAAAATTAACTGCCGATTCTATCAGCATATAGATCTCGCCCACAACACCAATGCGCAAAGGTGTACCGTCAGGTGCCGGCTCCAGCAACTGGTGCAGTT
>DIPA01000014.1:23917-27123 GCA_002427055.1 Firmicutes bacterium UBA5500
AGCAACTGGTGCAGTTCTGCACCAATCTCCGCACGCACTCTTTTCAGAGCAGTCCAACTGTCGGCTGTATCGACAGCTCGCACTGCTTGCGCGAACAACTTACTGCAACTACCTTGCACCTTCTCACGATAGCGTTCACGCAATACCTCGGCCTCCAGGTTATCTAGGTAGCTCACTTTAGCTAAACTCAATCGGACTAAAGGAACTAGCCTATGCCACGCGATCCTCCGCCCAGCCTCTTCGACAGCTCGAACGATTTCGTGAATGAAATTATCTCTCTCCAGCACAATCATGCGCACAGGTAGCCCTAAGTCATGCATTATTTCACGTTGCACTTCCGCATAATAACCAAGCCGACACGGACCAACTCCGCCTAACATCATGACAACGTCAGCGCCAGCTGCTATCGCCTCCAGGTAGTTACCTAACATAACTTTGAATGGCAAACAAATAAACTCTGGTGAATGCTTCGCTCCCAGCTCAAGCGTAGCTCTTGTGATAGGAGGTGGCACGATAACCTCAAAACCAATCTCAGCTAGCAAATATCTGAGGCCTACCCAGGCCATACCCATATGAGGAAAAGTTACACGCAATAGGCTGCCTCCTTCCAGGCCAACATATCTAGGAAAGCTTCCAGTCGTGTCTCAACACCAGCTTCTCCCGTATGTTCATCCATGGTTAGCAACAATAGCGGTTTGTCATGACGATTAGCCACACGTTGCACTAAATCGATCAGCAGCGACTCCAACCCACAACCAAAAGACGCTAGATGAATAATGCCAATAATGTCTGTCCTGGCAGCGTAGTGAGCTCCAGCTCCAAATACCGTTCTGCCCGCCGACCAGAATAATGGCTTATGCAGCTCATTGTTAGCTGTTACTAGCACCTTCGACGAAAGCATTTGTGGGGTCATAACACGATAACCTAAATTTTGCAGTCGGTCTATTACCCGTAAATTAGCATAGCTATCGTACAAATTATAGGGATGCCCAATTATCGCTATACTTCCCTTATCGGCTCGCTGCAAACTACTCCGCCCCGGAAGGCATCCCGCCTGGTAAGCACGCTGCAGTAGCCTGAGAGCTTCGACCCCCGCGCAGTACGCACGATAAAGGCGCCATGGATTACGAGTAATGGCTCTACCACTTGCATAGACAGCCTGCAATAAGCCTCGCTTACCCAGCCGCAAATTCACATAAGGCGATATTATCTGTGGCAGATTGGGGACACTATGACGTAGCATATCAGCCAAACCAATTAGCTTTGGGCACTCACAAGTCTCTGCCAGCGTACTAAGTAGACGTGGAATGAAAATCGCATCAACTTGATCGGCTAGTGCAGCTACATGTCCATGCATTATCTTCACTGGATAGCAAACATCATCTCCTGCAAGCACTACGCCTTGGTTAGCTATGCTAGGCGTTGTTGCTGACGATACTATCACCTCGCAGCCCAAGTGTTGAAAGAAAGTCTCCCAAAGCGGGAAGTAATCATGGTATGTAAGCGCCCGTGGAATCCCAACGCGCAAGCTATCACCTCAAATCTAAATTCATGCAAAAGTACACGTACTAGCTTGCCCGAAAAGGCTCTCCCTATACCTTTCAGGAATGCACGATTAGATGACAAGACAAAGTACACCCATAGGAGGCGATTTGATTGCCTGAGATCTGCCCCGTTTGTAATGGGCTTGGCCCCTTTGTTTCTGTTTGCATTCGTTGCCAGAACCCACTTGAGGATTATGGACAACTACAGAGTTTTCTAGATCCTTATGCTCCCTTTGAGGAAGACGAGTTGGCATTACAGAGCGAGACATCCCCCTATGAAGGTTTTTGCCAACATCTTGCCTATTGCGGCAACTGCGGTAGACTGGCCGAAGTAAAAGTAGCACTTATGCCAGAGCATTCTGTTCCGACCTAAGCTTTCAGAAAGCAGCTGCGTAAAGACAATTAGCTCGGCCACATCTTTGCTCCCCTTCAGTCAATGTCCCGCGCTTGCCAGCCAAGCATGATATAATTGGGATAACCCATACTTAGGGAAGGGGGTTCCCATATGGATGTTCCAGCTATCAAACAACGACTTGAAGATTTCTTTACAACACTTAGCGAAAACTTCCCCAACTACGAGCGCCGTGATGCTCAAACTGAGATGATTAATCTTATCCTTAATGGCTTCTACAAGAAGAAACACATCCTAGTGGAGGCGGGCACCGGAACAGGTAAATCTTTGGCGTATTTATTGGCTATTCTTGCACTATTGGCTACCGGTGAACAAAAAAAAGTAGTCATTTCCACCCATACGATTAACCTGCAGGAGCAATTACTGCATAAGGATATTCCCCTCTTGCAAAAACTCCTTCGCCCCTATGTTGGGTTTCAAGCAGCTCTAGCAAAAGGACGCAGCAATTATGTATGCAAACGTCGATTTCTAGAGCTGATTAGTGATCTTGAGCAGGGCTTTGATACACCAGCACAGGTAAAAGAATTTGACGCCCTGCGTCCAGTGCTTTACGCAGGGGGCAATTTTCTTATAGGCGATCGGGCTGACCTACCCATTAATGTCTCTAACGAGCTCTGGGCGAAGTTCAACGCCAGCAATGAGACCTGTCTAGAACGACGTTGTCCCCTAATAAGAGAATGTTTCTTTCGCGCCGCACGAGACGAACTGAAAGAAGCTGATATCATCGTTAGCAATCATGCCCTATTCTTTATCGATTTGGCGCTTAGAGGTTCAATCGATAATGAAGAGGCTATTCTCCCACCCTATGATTATGTAATCCTAGATGAAGCGCATCATGTTGAGGATGTAGCATGCTCTGCACTTTCGCTATCAATCGATAGTTACAACCTCAAAACGTTGGGTGGTAGGTTCCGGTCGTTGCTGCGCAAAGGCACCTTTAAGGAATACCTCACCAATGAACCAGAGTATAGCCAGCAGGTTGAAACAACAATGCGACTCTATTTCAATAACATTGAGGCCTTTATGCAGGCTTTGCAAACACGTAGTAGAGGGCAAAGTACACTTAGGGTTCGTCAGGCTGCCGATCTGGATATGGAAAACCCTTTAGCTAACGATTTGCGCGAAATCCTGCTTTTGTGCGACAGATTGTCTCTACTAGACTTAAGTGATGATGAGCAGGCCATGCTGGAGAAGATGATTTCTCAATGGAAGAAGCTGAGACGCGACCTCGATTTTGCACTTGGTGTAGT
>DIPA01000014.1:27202-27622 GCA_002427055.1 Firmicutes bacterium UBA5500
GAAGCTGAGACGCGACCTTGATTTTGCACTTGGTGTAGAAGATCCGTCCTATGTCTATTGGATCGAGAGTTCTAGGCAAGACTCCTCTACTAGCGCTCTGTTAGCAGCGCCCATTGATGTGGCAGGGACTTTGCGAGAGACCTTCTTTACACAAGAAGTCGTAGCTGTTTTGACTTCAGCAACACTAGCTAGCCCCTCGCTCAAATTTGCCTCACAGCGACTAGGTATAGATAATTACTATGGAAAAGTACTAGATTCTCCTTTTGACCACAATAGAAGTGCAGCCATTTATGTTCCCAAGGACGCGCAGGAACCCCAACACCAGAACAACAGCGCCTACGAGAGCTACTTAGCCGACCTGGTTACTAAAATTACCCATCTGGTTAATGGAGGTAGCTTCGTGCTATTTACGTCATACCC
>DIPA01000014.1:27762-27968 GCA_002427055.1 Firmicutes bacterium UBA5500
GACCAGATGCTCAACAATGTCTACGAACAGATATCGGACGAACTCATGTGGTCTGGACTTACTGTACTTAAGCAAGGTGACTTGCCCCGTCATGAATTACTGAAGCAATACGTCCAAGAGAAGAATGCGGTACTGTTTGCTACATCCTCATTTTGGGAAGGCGTGGATGTTGTAGGCGAAGCGCTCAGATGTGTCATCATCACTAG
>DIPA01000014.1:28198-28442 GCA_002427055.1 Firmicutes bacterium UBA5500
CTGAAACAAGGTTACGGACGGCTGATTCGCTCGCAGGATGATCGTGGCATAGTAGTGATTGCCGATTCTCGCGTACGCACGAAACGCTACGGCCAAGTTTTCCTAGATGCACTTCCCTGCAAGAATGTCTTACAGGAATCTGAAGCATTGAGTGAGTTCGTAACACTACGGCAGATAGGAAGCTGAAAAAGACCTCATGGCTAAAACCATGAGGTCTTTTCAAATAGGATCTGGCAGCGACCTA
>DIPA01000102.1:0-616 GCA_002427055.1 Firmicutes bacterium UBA5500
AGGCTGGCCCGAGCATCGGCTTCTAGAAACTCAACATCTAGTTGGCTAATTTGCCCGTCCTTAACCTGACGCAAGGCGTTGCGCAGATAAGACCGGCGCAAACCATCGAGCGGGTAATCTTGTGCCGAGATTTGGCCAGGGTGTTCCGGAATAATAATCGACTTGCCCGGCTGACTATCACGTGGCTCTCCCCGCTTTATTTCAATACCCCGCTGCCGAGCAAACGTAAGCTGGGCCGTAGGATGCTTGCCTGCCCCGGTATACTCGGTTTCTTGTACCACCAATACTTGGTCACGCGGCATCGTCTGTGCAACAGAAAAAGCTGCTGCTAAGGCCGTATTACCGGAAGGCCCTCTTTCCAGACCCTCAAGTTGAGCCAGCATCTCCGTAGTGTAGAAAACCTCTCCCTGGGTAACTGTTACATATTGATCGAGATAGCGTAAAGGACGAGCTGCATTACGCGGCACGTCGGCCCGATCGGGCCAGGTAGCGAACGGCACTCCGAAACCGGTATGGCCAGTTGTGAACGACTTACGGTTAAAATCACGGTCACTGGCCATATGCAAACCACTGAGGTCTACGCTGGCACCAATAACTTTTGTTGTCGTGGCACCGT
>DIPA01000102.1:711-3844 GCA_002427055.1 Firmicutes bacterium UBA5500
TTTGTTGTCGTGGCACCGGCTTTGCGTAACCCACGTGCTGTACCGGTCACATTACCGCCACCGGCATGTGTCACCATGACAGCGTCCGGGAACCGCCCTATTCGCTCAAGAGTCCCCTCGGCAATCTCCGCACCTAAGCTCTCAATACCGGCAATCCCATATGGCGTATAGAGGCTGGCATTGAAATAACCCGTTTCCTCCAGTAGGCGCAAAAATACATAGAATAGCTCCGGCCCCACGGTCAGCTGACAAACTTCGGCACCATAGGCTTCGCAAGCCCGCGCCTTTTCTAGAATCTCGGGCTGACCAATACCTTCACTGTCGAAGACTTCTTGCACGATAATGCACTTTAAACCATGCATCGCAGCCTGCGAGGCAACTGCTGCTCCGTAATTGCCACTCGTGGCCGCAATCACACCGGCATAGCCTTGTTGCTTAGCCTGATAAACTGAAATAGCCGCCCGACGGGCTTTGAAACTTCCCGAAGGGTTACAAGCCTCATCTTTTAACAAGATCTGGGCACCGTAACCAGCCGGGGCGAGCTTGCGCGCCAAACGAGTAACATTGCGCAATTCATAGAGAGGAGTCTGACCAACTCCTGTTATTGCTTGAACCCGGCGCACCGTTGCCAGGTCAAAGCCAGTAGCCGCCATCATGCCTTCATAATCAAAAGCGAGTGTAGACTGCTCAAATTGCTGATAGTCAAAACCAACTGCACGCTTCATGATTTCATTCTGACGGCCCATGACTGCCTGATAACTATTCTGCATCGGTACTTCCCTCCAATAGCTGTCTTAATTCCATACCAATGGTCAGTAGTTCAGGCACAGGGTCTCCAAACCCGTGAATATGCCTTGGTTGCACGCTAGTTACTTTTCCCTGCTGGGTCCGCCCAGTTAGAGTTGTAATGCGGGCCTCCTGCCCCAAAGCTGCAGGCTCCTGTAAGAAGCCCTTAATACGTAGTTCTAATGGTACAGCAGCCGTATCGGCCGGTACTTGCGGGGCCCGCTCCCCCGGAAGCAAGACTGAGCGACTAGTCTCTACCCAAGTGCCAACTGGCAACCTAGTTACTTCTTGCATGTCGTCACCAACTTAGGCAGCATAGCTGCAGGTAATGGTAAATCCGGCATCGTCTTCAAACCGGGCGAAGCCTGACAAACAAGCGGAATCATATTTACGGCCATGGCTATCGTACCAATGCCGCCGGGAATTTCGGGCTTGATCTGCAGGTTCAAATCAGGCGTTCCGGTGATGCGAATATAGTCACCTGTCTCTACATCAGCTAGCTCCGGTCTTACCTGTTGCGGATGCTCAAGCGTAATCTTAACCTGTCCGTTTTGCTTGCCATAGGCTATATGCCGACATCCGGCAACCATGCCTGGCTTAATAACTACGTGGGGTGTTTCTCTGCAAACCTGAGAGATGATTGGCTCTTTGGTCTGTACGATTTCGTCCAGCTTCCACCCTAGAGTGTTGGCAATCATCTGCATTGACTCCGGGAAACCAACGTGCCCAACAATGGTTCCATCTTCTAGACCGGCTTGGAACTCCTCAGGGGTAGTGCCCACACCTTGTGTCCGCATTACCATTTGTCCAAAGGCGGATAGGTCGTTTACGCGAGTCGCATGAATCTCCTGTACGTCCAGACAAACACCTGTCAAGGCGATAATAAGGCTATCTAACACAAAGCCTGGGTTGATACCGGTACCCAGAATTGTAACACCGTACTCCTTAGCTAACCGGTCTAGCTCACAAGCCGCTGCAGGACTTTGGGCAGCCGGATAGGCCATTTCCTCAGCGATAGTAATTACATTCATACCAGCCCGTACTGCTCGCTCAATTTGTGGTTTTACTGTCTTAGTGAAGGATGCTGTAGAAATAATCACAATATCTGCCGCTCCCGGCTTCAGCACAGCATCTGGATCGGTAGAAATCCGCACGTCACTCTGCCCTGCTCCAATTACAGACGACAATGTTTCTCCCCGATGAGTCTCAGTAACCTTAAGCACTCCTACAATGTCAACATTGCTGCGCTTTAGCAGAGCCTTAGCTATGCCGCTCCCCATAGCACCCAGGCCCCAAAGAATAACCCTCACTTTCTCCATAACATGCACCTTCCTTTTTTGCTAGAGCTTTGCCTATATATATAGCAAGAGCCATGCCAGGTTGATTAGCCGAACAATATGACATTTGCATATGCAAAGACGAATACCCAGCTGCTTCGCTGCCAGGTATTCGTCAGATAGCGCCCAAAAATGAGCTATTCCTTTTCTGTTGCTAGCCACTCCTGCAAACCGAGATAAATGGCCCAGACTATTTTTTGGCGATAACTCGCTTCTGTAAGTAGAGCTGCTTCCTCCGGATTGCTGATAAAGCCAACTTCGACCAAGACTGCTGGGCACTTAGCATCATTAAGGATACGGTAATCACCAACTTTGGCCACCCGATTCGTATTACGTAGCACTTTTGTCAAGGCCTTCTGGATGGACTTGGCCAGCTCTTCTGCTTTTGGATCGTCTGGCGGATAGAATACTTGGGCGCCTCGCCAACGACTTGAGCCGATTGCGTTAACATGGAGTGATAACACTGCATCTGGTTGCCACTCATTGACTAGTTCTACTCGGCGCAAGATATCCCGCCGCTTACGCCCGCCAGTTACTGTCTGGTTTTGATCAGCTAAGTCCGTATCGCTATCCCGCGTCAAATAGGTAATTGCTCCCGTACTCTGAAGAAGATCACGTAGTCCAAACCCTAAATCTAATACTATGTCTTTTTCTTTCAAATCTCCCCTAGTAGCACCTGGATCAGGGCCACCATGCCCTGGGTCAATTGCAATCACCCGTCTATAAAGAGGTAATTGTTGCTCAGTAGCCGACACGTGCAGTTGACCAATAACGAGCAAAGAACATAGTATGACCGCACAAGCAACTTTCGCTCTCACTTAACCACCTCCTACGTCACACACTCGTAGTTTGCTCCCGAGGCGAACTAAGCATAACCTGAAGTTGCCCTAAACAGCAAAAAAGCCCTCGGCTTTTGCTGTAAGCAAGCTGAGGGCTTTGTAAGCTTTGAAATTAACGCTTGGAGAACTGAGGTGCGCGACGTGCCTTCTTCAAGCCGTACTTCTTACGTT
>DIPA01000102.1:3924-4250 GCA_002427055.1 Firmicutes bacterium UBA5500
TTCAAGCCGTACTTCTTACGTTCTTTCATACGCTGGTCGCGTGTCAAGAGACCAGCTGGCTTGAGAATTGGGCGCATCTGGTCATCCACCTGCAATAGGGCGCGGGAAATACCGTGCCTAATTGCACCAGCCTGGCCAGAGAAACCACCTCCGCGCACTATCGCGTACACATCAAACCGGTTCAAGGAATCGGTGAGCTGCAACGGTTGGCGCACGATTAGCTTCAAGGTTTCTAACCCAAAGTATTCATCGATGGTGTGGCCGTTAATGTAGATACTGCCTGTGCCCGGAAGCAAACGCACACGTGCAACAGCTTCCTTACGCCG
>DIPA01000102.1:4429-5618 GCA_002427055.1 Firmicutes bacterium UBA5500
GGTTTCTGGGCTTGATGGGGATGTTCAGGTCCGCTATATACCTTAAGCTTCTTAGCCATGGCACGGCCCAAACGGTTATGGGGCAACATGCCCTTGATTGCTTTTTCAACAACAAATTCGGGCTTCTTCTCCATAAGTGTACGATAATCAGTGGCACGGAATCCACCGGGGAAGCCAGAATGACGATATGCTTGCTTTTTGTCAAGCTTATTACCTGTGAGTACAATCTGCTCAGCATTGATTACAATCACAAAATCGCCAGCATCAAAATGAGGTGTAAAAGTAGGTTTATGCTTACCACGCAGAATACTAGCAACCTCACTCGCTAGGCGACCTAAAGTCTGGCCGGCAGCATCGACAACGTACCATTGGCGCGTTATGTTCTGTGCGTTGGCCATGAAGGTTGTGCGCATGGTGATTCCCTCCAATATATGAGAATTATCAAACTGGCCAGCCACGTCAGTCTCGTCTTCGCTGATTGCTAAGTTATCAGCACGAAACATAAAGCGCACGGCCTACATGGTTGACCTGGGGGGCTCACCAGGCCAACCAATATTTTATCCTAGCTTTTTTCCAGTGTCAAGGTTGGGGGTGAGTCATAGAAAACTTTCTCTAAACACAACCCCTGCGGCGGCGCGGTCGGGCCGGCTAGACTACGGTCTCGGCTGGCAAGGATAGCTGCCATATCCTCCGGTAGTATTTTCCCAACGCCTACCTGGAGCAAGGTACCCACGATAATACGGACCATATTATAGAGAAAGCCATTGCCTTCAGCGTAAATCAATATGCGTCCAGCTTCTGGCTCATCTACAAGCAAGCTGCGTAAATGACGTATTGTGCTCTTGGCTGAACTACCGACTGCCTGAAATGCTTTAAAGTCATGCTCACCTTCGAGGATGCTTGCCGCCTGACGCATGGCCATTAGGTTGAGATTCTGTGCGACGTGATAACTATAGTGACGTCGTAGGGCACTGGGGATGCTGCTATTAGTAATCTCATATACATATCTTTTCCCAGTAGCCTGAAAACGAGCATGAAATTCTGTTGCTACTTCGCAGGCAGTTAAAACGACTATACTCGGAGCAAGGTTTGCGTTCAAAGCATGCGGTATACGTTCCGTAGGGATGCGGCTTGCAGTGTAAAAATTGCAGGCTTGCCCCCGGGCATGCACTCCAGCATCGGTGCGAGA
>DIPA01000102.1:5774-7967 GCA_002427055.1 Firmicutes bacterium UBA5500
AGATTCGCCGGTAATTTTGGCAAGCGCCTTTTCTAGTTCCCCTTGTATAGTGGGAGCATTCTGCTGCACCTGCCAGCCATGCCAATCAGTCCCGTCGTATTCCAGAGTAAGCTTAATGTTGCGCAACGGCTGCTTCATGCCAGTCGCCCCAAATAATGCGCCGCCACAAATACTAACGTTGATAACGACAAAGCCCAGAAGTCAATACTGGAATACCTCAACACTTTGAGGCGAGTTCGGTTTTTCCCACCTCTATAGGCACGGGCTTCCATCGCCATCGCCAACTCATCCGCCCGACGAAATGCACTGACAAACAAGGGAACTAGCAAAGGCAGCAAATTCTTAGCACGTTGGACTATGCTACCTGTTTCAAAATCGGCTCCCCTCGCCAATTGTGCACGCATTATCTTATCGGCTTCATCGATCAATGTTGGGATGAAGCGTAAGGCGATAGTCATCATCATAGCTAGCTCATGGGCAGGCAGACCTAGCCTAGTAGCCGGCTGCAGGATTCGCTCCAAGCCATCAGTTAAAGCGATGGGAGAGGTGGTAAATGTCAAAAGCGATGTGGCTACAACAAGCAGCATCAGACGGAAAGAAAGCAATGTACCTTGCACTAATCCATTACTGTCTACGCGCAAAAAACCAAGTTGCCAGAGAGTAACACCGCCACGTGTAGTTAGCACGTGTAACAAGAAAGTTAGTAGAATAATGAAGGTAAGAGGCTTAAGCCCTCTTAACATCATTCGTAGCGGTACTTTAGCTATTCGGGCAACTAATAGCACAGCAGCAGCCAACCAAGCATAGGGCAAAAAGCCCTTCACCAGGAAAAGGACAATAATAAAGGCAAAACTAAGCCCAAGCTTGGTACGTGGATCGAGACGATGTACAACCGAATCGCCGGGGTAGTACTGCCCAATCGTCACGTTCTTGAGTAGGCTCACTGTTGGCCACCCCCAGACACGAGTCCAAGAATAACCTCGCAAGCTTCTTCTAACGATAACGCTACTCTGGGCACCTTAAATCCGCGCTCCCGCAAAGCCAGCATCAACTCGGTCACCTGTGGTACACCAAGCCCTATAGAAGTTAACATTTCCGCCTCAGCAAAAACTTGGCGCGGTTGTCCATCGGCTACTATCTTTCCATGCTCCAAGACAATCAAACGCGTGGCCACTCGGGCTATTTCCTCCATACTGTGCGATACCAGTATTACGGTCATGCCACTCTGCTTGTGTAACCCTTGCAGCTGCTCAAGCAGCTCGTCTCTCCCTTGGGGATCAAGCCCGGCTGTCGGCTCATCCAAGATGAGCACTTGGGGGCGCATGGCCAGTACCCCGGCAATAGCAACACGACGCATTTGCCCACCACTCAGTTCAAAAGGAGAACGGTCGACAATAGTATCTGGCTCTAACCCCACTAGAGCCAGCGCTTCGTGTACCCGCTCGCGCAACTCGCTTTCCGGCACACCTTGATTTTTCGGCCCAAAAGCAACGTCCGCAAAAACTGTTTCTTCGAAAAGTTGATGTTCTGGGTACTGAAAAACAAGCCCAACAGTTCGACGCACTCGGCGCAGGTCTGTGGTCTTGTCAGCTAAGCTATGCCCATCTATCAGCACTTCGCCCATAGTTGGTCGAATCAAACCATTAAGATGCTGCACCAAGGTAGACTTGCCACTACCTGTTGAACCAATGATGCCGATAAATTCGCCTTGCCCAATGGACAAACTGACCTTATCCAAGGCAAGCACTTCAAAGGGCGTACCCTTATTATAAAGGCAGCTTAAATCTTTTATTGTAATTGACATAGTTGCTCCACCATTTCCGTGACGGTTAAGATATCTGTTCGCAAGTTGAGACCTTTTTGCCTGAGCAATTCGGCCAGACTAGTCACTTGTGGTACATCGAGTCCAAGTGATCGTAAATGCCCCACATGCTGAAAAACTTCCCGATTGCTACCATCTAGTACTACTCTCCCAGCATCCAGAACGATAACCCGCTCTGCCTGTACTGCTTCATCCATATGGTGAGTGATCAGCACGACAGTCATTCCTTTTTCACGGTTCAGGCGCAGGGTTGTCTCCATTACCTCTTGGCGACCGATAGGATCAAGCATAGCTGTTGATTCGTCCAGCACAAGAATCTTCGGATGCATTGCCAAGACTCCCGCAATCGCTACTCTTTGCTTTTGTCCACC
>DIPA01000102.1:8052-8437 GCA_002427055.1 Firmicutes bacterium UBA5500
CTTTGCTTTTGTCCACCAGACAGCAAGTGCGGCGGATGTAGGGCGTATTCGCTCATCCGTACCAAATCTAAGGCCTCATCAATACGACGCCGTATTTCAAGTGGTGGAACTCCTAGGTTTTCAGGTCCAAAGGCGATATCTTCCTCTACAATCGTGGCCACTATCTGGTTATCGGGATTCTGAAAAACCATGCCGGCCACTTGTCGGATGGCAAAAACGGAAGCCTCATCTTTAGTGCTAATGCCATCCACCCATACCTCGCCTGAGGTAGGGGTTAGGATGGCATTAATGTGCTTCGCCAAAGTAGATTTTCCAGACCCATTACGGCCTACAATGGCCACAAATTCACCCGGCTCGATGGTCAAGGAGACGCCCTGTAACGCCT
>DIPA01000102.1:8553-14143 GCA_002427055.1 Firmicutes bacterium UBA5500
TAAGGAGACGCCCTGTAACGCCTGAGTCTGCTGGGACTCGCCTTCGCTACTAGCGTAGCTAAAGTCAACTCCCTCCATGCGGATGATAGCGGACACGGCGCAATCCCTCCTATCGACTATTCTACTAGCTCTAGGATTGCCAAAGACGCACCATCGCCCTGACGAAAGTCTGTCTTGATGATGCGCGTATAGCCACCCGGTCGGTCGGCATAACGTGGCGCTAACTCCTCAAATACTTTTGTTACTACCGTTTCATCCCAGATATAGGCCAAGGCACGGCGGCGGGCGTGTAAATCGCCACGCTTACCTAGTGAAATCATTTTTTCAACAATAGGTTGTACCGTTTTGGCCCTAGTTTCCGTCGTCTCAATGCGGCCATTAGTCAAGACACTGGTTACTAAGTTGCGTAACATCGAACGACGATGGTTGGTCGGACGACCAAGTTTACGATATGGCACGGAGAACACCTCCCCCTTAGTCTTCCGCTTTGCGCAAGGCCAGCCCTAGTTCAGCTAGTTTCTGCGTCACTTCCTCTAGAGACTTCTTGCCCAGATTGCGGACTTTCATCATGTCTTCTTCCGTTTTTTCGATGAGCTCAGACACCATGTTGATGCTAGCTCGCTTCAGACAGTTATAAGAACGAACCGACAAATCGAGTTCTTCGATAGTCATATCTAAGACTCTGTCGCGCTCTTCATCTTCCTCAGAAACTAAGATCTGCTCATTCTTAGCTCGATCTGTTAAACCAACAAACATGTCCAAGTGCCGGGACAGAATTTTAGCCCCGACGCTAACTGCCTCTTCTGGGCACAAACCACCATCAGTCCAAACCTCTAAAATCAGCTTGTCTAGGTCGGTAACGTCCCCCCGACGTGTGTTTTCCACCTGATAGTTAACCTTGCTAATAGGTGTAAAAACAGAGTCTATCGGGATTACTCCAATTGCTTGGTTGGGGCGCTTATTGCGATCAGCAGAGACATAGCCACGACCTCTTTCAGCGGTCATCTCGGCAAACAAACGCGCGTTTTCCGCTAAGTGGCCGATGACTAAATCCGGGTTTAATATGGTTACGTCTGCATCGCAGATAATATCTGCCGCCGTAACAACACCCGGCCCAACTTTCTCAATCCGTAGCGTTTTTGTCTCTTCACTTGAGATGCGCAGCCGGAGTTCTTTTAGGTTGAGGATCATCTCGGTTGTGTCTTCTACCACCCCTGGGATAGTAGAAAACTCGTGGAGAACACCTTCTATCCGCACCGAAGTAATTGCCGCACCCGGTAACGAAGAAAGTAGCACACGACGCAAAGCATTGCCCAGCGTAGTACCATATCCTCGTTCTAAAGGCTCAACAACAAAACGCCCGTACGTTTCTTCTTCGTTAATTTCAGCGCACTCGATCTTCGGTTTTTCAATCTCGATCATCTTGGCGTTAACCCTCCTTACTTCCCCATCTCCGCTCCGGTAGACTACTCGAGGGTGCCGTTATCTGGAGTACATTTCAACGATGTGGTGCTCCTGTACTGGAATGTCAATCTCCTCACGCTCAGGGAAGCGAACTACCCGACCGGAAAGGTTTGCGGCATCCAGTGTTAGCCACTCAGGAATACGACGTTCACCTAGAACTTCGCCTAAGCTCTTAAAATATGCAACCCCACGACTAGACTCGCGTACTGCAATCTCATCATTTTCCTTGACGGAATAAGAAGCGATATCTACCTTCTTGCCATTGACAGCAAAGTGACCATGGTTAACCAGTTGACGCGCCTGATTACGGGAATCGGCAAACCCGAGACGGTAAACCACGTTATCTAAGCGCAACTCAAGTAATTGTAGCAAACGCTCGCCTGTAACGCCTTTGGCGCGGTTAGCCGCAGCAAAATACCTGCGGAACTGTTTCTCCATTACGCCGTAAATTCTGCGAGCTTTCTGCTTTTCACGTAACTGCAGACCATAATCAGATACCTTTGCGCGACGCCGCTGACCATGCTGGCCAGGAGCAAAAGCGCGCTTAGCGACTGAACATTTATCTGAATAGCAACGTTCTCCCTTTAGGAAAAGCTTGGTACCTTCGCGACGGCACAAACGACATACTGGCCCATTGTAATTAGCCACTTATGCATACACCTCCGTTCTTTCTAGACTCTACGCCGCTTAGGTGGCCGACAACCATTATGCGGAACTGGAGTAACGTCCTTAATCAAGCTGACTTCCAAGCCGGTTGCTTGTAGTGAGCGAATAGCTGCTTCACGACCACCGCCAGGGCCCTTAACATGAACTTCTACTTCCTTCATGCCATGGTCCATCGCAATCTTAGCAGCCGTCTCGGCAGCAATGCCAGCAGCGAAGGGAGTACTCTTACGTGAGCCCTTGTAGCCAACGTTTCCAGCGCTAGACCAGGAAATGGTAGCGCCAGCTTTGTCGGTAATGGTAACTATAGTGTTATTGAATGTTGAACGAATATGAGCAATGCCAAACTCAACGTTTTTGCGTTCGCGACGTCTCGTTTTAGCAACTACTTTCCTCTTAGCCATTAGCTACGTTTACCCCCTTTCTTATTTACGACGAACGCCAACCGTTCTGGCTTTACCTTTACGGGTACGCGCATCAGTCTTAGTCCGCTGACCACGCAAAGGTAAACCACGTCGGTGACGCAAACCCCGATAGGACCCAATTTCAATCAATCGCTTGATGTTAGAGTTGACCTCGCGCCTTAAGTCGCCTTCGACATGATAATCTTTATCGATGACTTCGCGTAAACGATTGACCTCATCCTCAGTCAGATCTCGTACGCGTGTATCTGGGTTAACGCCGCTCTTTTGCAGGATCTCCCGCGAACAGCTAAGACCAACACCATAGATATAAGTGAGGGCTATCTCCACTCGCTTGTCGCGTGGTAAGTCTACGCCGGAAATACGAGCCATGCTGTGCTCTACACCTCCTAAAAATTTGGATAAATGCTTTGCCTTAGCTAATTAAAAGGCTTAGCCTTGTTTTTGCTTGTGTTTCGGGTTTTCGCAAATGACCATCACACGGCCTTTGCGCCGAATTAATTTACACTTCTCACACATCGGTTTGACCGAGGGCCGAACCTTCATGATGGCACCTCCTTCACCACTATTTATGCCGGTAGCGTATGCGCCCCCGGGTTAAATCGTATGGGGAAAGCTCGACAGTAACAGAATCACCCGGCAAAATACGGATGAAGTTAATACGAATCTTGCCAGAAATATGGGCCATGATCTTATGGCCGTTTTCAAGCTCTACCCTAAACATAGCATTGGGCAAAGCCTCAATTACCTTTCCTTTGACCTCAATGGCATCACCTTTTGCCAAATGTTCAACCCTCCCTTTATTCCTGCCTATAGCGGGCAAATCCCACTAACTGCAAGATAAGCGTTCCTCAGCTCGTTTGTCTAGCGCCTAAATCTTGGTAAGGATTAAGGGGCCGTCTTCTACCAATGCAACTGTATGCTCTGCGTGGGCAGACAGGCTGCCATCAGCTGTGACTACGGTCCACTGATCAGGCATAAAGTCAATAGCGTAAGTGCCTATATTCACCATGGGCTCTATCGCTAGTACTAAGCCTGGGGTTAGTCTTGTTCCCCTACCTGCTCTCCCGAAGTTAGGAACCTGCGGCGCTTCATGCATTTTCCGTCCAATACCATGCCCCACTAGGTCACGCACTACTGAGAAGCCTGCGGCTTCCACGTAGGACTGAATGGCAAAGGAAATATCAGTTAGCCTTCCTCCAGGTTTAAAAGCAGCGATGCCTTGAGTGAGTGCTTCCTCGGTTATTGCGATCAACCGTTCAGCTACCGGAGATACATTACCAACCGGTAATGTTCTAGCCGCGTCCCCATGGTAACCATATATTTCCGCACCGATGTCAACACTAATAATATCGCCATCTCGCAACTGTTTCAAACCAGGAATACCATGCACGACCTCTTCGTTAATAGAGGCGCAAATGCTCGCTGGAAAACCATTATACCCTTTAAAAGAGGGTGTGGCACCGCAATCCAAAATCGTCTTTTCCGCTATTGCATCTAGTTCAGCAGTAGTAATGCCAGGGGCGATAGCCTTGGCCACCGCTTGGTGAGCCAATGCTACTATACGCCCCGCTTCCTGCATAAGCTTGAGTTCCCGCTCTGTTTTGAGGGTGATCATTGTCGGGCCCCCAGATGATGGGCAATGTCATGAAAAACCTGATCAATCGTCTGCCTGCCATCAACGCCTACTAGCTTATTCTGTTTCTGGTAGTAAGCAATAAGCGGCTCGGTCTGTTGATTATATACCTCAAGACGGTGTTTAACTGTATCAATAGTATCGTCTACCCGCTGCTGCAGATCCTTGCCACATTGATCACAAACTCCCTCCACTTGTGGTGGATTGAAGTTGACATGAAAAGTAGCACCGCAACTGGGGCATACACGCCTGCCAGTAAGTCGCTTGATTAGTTCCTCATCTGGCACGTCGATACTGAGTACTACGTCAATCGGATTATCAGCTAACGACTTATCTAAGGCCACTGCCTGGTCTATAGTACGAGGGAAACCATCAAGCAGAAATCCAGGTGCACAGTCTGGTTGCTGTAAGCGCTCATGCACAATGTGAATGGTAATCTCATCTGGCACTAAGAGACCTTGGCTCATATAATGCTGCAACTTAGCACCTAAGGGAGTACCTGCCTTAACAGCTGCCCGGAAAATATCTCCCGTGGAGATATGCGGAATACCGTAAGCTTCTGCTATCCTCACCGCCTGCGTCCCTTTGCCGGCACCCGGCGGTCCCATCAGGACGATGTTCAATGCTGCCACCTCCGGTTTTAGCGCATGAATCCGCCATAGTGGCGAACCGCCATCTGCGCTTCGATTTCTTTCATGGTCTCGAGAGCAACACCAACAATAATCAAGAGGGCATTCCCACCCAGACCAATGTTGTACTTGAACGCTGAGCTAAGCACTAATGGTAGCAATACTATGACTGACAAGAACAATGCTCCCACTAGGATTAGCCTGTTGACAACCTTGTATAGATAATCAGCGGTTGGTTTCCCCGGACGCAATCCAGGTATAAATCCACCAGATTTCTTGAGGTTGTCAGAGATGTCCCGCGGGTTAAACTGCATGAACGTATAGAAATACGCAAACATAATGATAAACGCAATGTACAAAATGATATGCAACGGAGAACCGAAAGCAAACCACGCTGCTATCTTCTTAGCCCAGGGTTTGTCAATAAACTGGGTTAACATCTGCGGCAACATCAACAGGGAAGAAGCAAAAATCACTGGGATCACGCCAGCCTGGTTAACGCGTAGAGGAATATGTGTAGACTGACCACCATACATTTTACGACCAACTACTCGTTTCGCATATTGTACGGGGATACGACGCTGTCCTTCCTGCACAATAACCACACCGGCTACAACCACTAAACCTAGAATAGCCAACACAATCAGCGCAAAAATATTCAGGGTTCCTGCCTTAACAGCCGTATACAGCGAGACAGCCCCGCTCGGTACGCGTGAGACGATATTGGCAAAAATAATGAGCGATATGCCATTGCCGATGCCCTTGCTAGTAATCAA
>DIPA01000102.1:14348-20872 GCA_002427055.1 Firmicutes bacterium UBA5500
CCTTGGACAAAAGCTAGAATAACCGTACCATAGCGAGTATACTTCTCGATCTTCTTACGCCCTTCTTCGCCTTCCTTGGATAGGTTCTCCCAACTAGGGATGATCACCATCAGCAGGTTGATAATAATCGAAGACGTGATGTAAGGGCCTATGCTCAAGGCAAAAATAGATAACTTTGCTAAGGCGCCACCGGAAATTAGGTCAACAAAACCAAACAAGCCTTGACTAAACAGCTGCTGGACTGCCTCAGCATCTAATCCAGGCACCGTAATATGGGCCCCGACCCTGAAGACTAAGAACATAGCAAGGGTAAATAAGATCTTCTTGCGTAGGTCAGCAATCTTCCAGACGTTACGGACCGCTTCACACACCTAAATCACCTCAGCTTTGCCGCCAGCGGCTGTAATCTTCTCCTCTGCTGACTTGCTGAAAGCATTAGCCTGTACAGTTAAGCTCTTGCTCAACTCTCCGTTACCCAAAATCTTTACGCCGTCCTTAAGTGCCTTAACCATACCAGCCTCACGCAGAGTTGCGATACTAACCACACTGCCAGCCTCAAAGAATTCTAGGTCACCGATGTTAACAACAGCATATTCGATCTTGTAACGTGCATTGCTAAAACCACGCTTCGGTAAGCGGCGTTGAAGGGGCAACTGCCCGCCTTCAAAGCCCGGTCGTACACCGCCACCGGAACGGGCATTCTGACCGTTAGCACCACGGGTCGATGTCTTGCCGTGACGGGAGCCGGTACCACGGCCAACTCGCTTACGATTCTTCTTGGAGCCTGGTGCTGGCCTTAATTCGGATAAGTTCACTTTCGCACCTCCTCGCTTGATTTCCTCTCTATGCTTCAACGACTTTTAGTAGATGTATTACTTTGTTAATCATACCGCGAATGGCAGGGCTATCATCGTGCTCCACCGTCTGGTGTAGTTTGTGCAACCCTAGTGCTTCCACAGTCTGACGCTGCTTGGCGGAATAACCAATAGGGCTTTTCACCAAGGTGATGTGTAACTTCGCCACGTCCATCCCTCCCTAGCCTAAGAGCTCTTCCGCAGATTTGCCACGAAGACGTGCAACTTCTTCCGCCCGCTTTAGCTGCAAAATACCTTCAATAGTAGCACGGGCTGTGTTGATAGCATTGGCAGAACCAAGCGACTTGGTTAGCACATCCCGCACACCAGCTAGCTCTAAAATAGGCCGTACTGCGCCACCGGCAATGACACCTGTACCTTCAGAAGCAGGCTTCAGCAAAACTTGAGCCGCTCCAAAGCGCCCGATAGCTTCATGCGGAATGGTCGTCTTAACGATTGGCACCTTGATTAGGTTCTTGATGGCATCTTCTTTGCCTTTACGCACCGCATCCACGACTTCTTTAGCCTTGCCTAAACCAACGCCAACATGCCCGTCATGGTCACCCACCACTACTAGGGCGCTGAAACTGATATCACGTCCACCCTTACGAGTCTTGGCAACGCGGTTAATCTTGATAACTTGATCTGTAAGATCAAGAGTACTCGCATCAATGCGCTCCATGGTGTTTCCCTCCTTCTTGCCTGTTAGAATTCCAGGCCAGCCGCACGTGCCGCGTCGGCTAAGGCTGCAATTCTTCCATGATAGAGGTAGCCTCCACGATCGAAAACTACCTGGCGGATACCTTGCTCTAGCGCCTTCTTAGCAATTAACTCACCAACTTGTTTAGCAGCTTCGACATTCCCGCCAGAGGACCGAATGTCGGCTAACTCTGGGCTAAGTGTAGAAGCGCTAAACAATGTAGTGCCTGTCAGGTCATCAACAACCTGAACGTAAATGTGATTGGAACTACGGTACACATTAAGCCTAGGGCGCTCAGGAGTGCCTTGCACCTTCCTGCGCACGCGCGCGTGCCGCACCTTGCGGGCCGCGTTCTTATCTTGCTTCTTGATCAACCCTCATTCACTCCTTCCTAGGCCGCATTATTTAGCAGTTTTGCCGGCTTTACGGCGGATTTTTTCACCTTGATACTGAATCCCCTTACCTAAGTACGGCTCAGGCTTCCGAATGGACCGAATGGATGCTGCCACTTGACCAACCTGCTCTTTGTCAATACCAGAGACAGTAATCAGAGGCACCATACCATAGGGAGGATGAGCCACAGTCTCAGCCGTAAATGAGATACCAGTGGGTGGCTCAATCTCTATTGGGTGTGAAAAGCCAACATTAAGCACTAGTTTGCGGCCTTGCACATTAGCACGCCAACCCACAGATACTGCCCGTAGTTTCTTCTCATACCCCTTAGTAACTCCCTCGACCATATTGGCCAAGAGTGTACGAGTGAGACCGTGCAAAGCTCGATGATCTTTGTCATCAGAGGGCCGTTGCACTTGTAGCACGTTACCCTCTCGGACTATCTGCATTTCTGGGTGAAGCTCTTTTACTAGTGTGCCCTTAGGGCCCTTAACTGTGACCTTATTGTTTTCATCGATAACTACGTCTACCCCACTGGGGACCGTAATTGGGTTCCTACCTATCCGAGACATCAGTGCACCTCCTTCGCAGGCCTACCAGATGTAGCAGATGACTTCGCCGCCAACACCTGCATGACGGGCCTGCTTATCAGTCATCAAGCCACGAGACGTCGAAAGAACAGCAATACCAAGACCGCCTAAAACTCGCGGCACTTCATCTTTGCGAGCATAAACTCGTAGCCCTGGGCGGCTGATGCGCTTTAGGCCGGTAACTACCCGCTCTTTATTAGGACCGTATTTCAGTTGCAGGCGTAAAATCCCCTGCTTATTATCATCGATATATGCATAATCACGGATGTAACCCTCTGCCTTTAAGATCTCAACCAAGCTTTGTTTCATCTTAGAGGCGGGTACATCAAGTGTTTCATGATAAGCAATGTTAGCGTTGCGAATCCGCGTCAGCAGATCAGCAATAGGATCAGTCATCACCATTTACCATAACGACCTCCTTCCCGTGTGCTGGGGCATTACCAGCTAGCCTTCTTTACTCCCGGAATCTGCCCTTCATGAGCGAGTTCACGGAAGCAAATTCGGCAAATGCCAAACTTACGCATATAAGCATGCGGGCGACCACAAATTCTGCATCGATTATAACGACGTACCGAGAACTTTGGTTCGCTCTGTTGCTTCAGAATCATCGACTTTTTGGCCACACTTGTCCCTCCCTTGTTTTACTGGCGGAATGGCATACCGAGGAACTCCAGTAGCGCCTTAGCTTCTTCGTCAGTGCGAGCACTAGTCACGACCGTAATATCCATACCTTGGATCTGCTCAACCTTGTCGTAATCAATCTCAGGGAAAACCAACTGTTCCTTAACGCTTAACGAATAGTTTCCCCTACCATCAAAAGACTTGGGTGAGACCCCACGGAAGTCGCGGACGCGTGGCAGGTTAATGTTCATCAATTTATCTAGGAACTCATACATGCGATTCCCACGCAAGGTAACCTTCGCACCAATGGGCATTCCTTCGCGCAACTTAAAGTTGGAGATTGACTTACGAGCATGGGTGATTACTGGCTTCTGCCCGGCAATGATCGCAAGATCGCCGGCTGCTGCATCAAGTATTTTAGCATTCTGGATAGCCTTACCTACGCCCATGTTCAGAACGACCTTCTCCAGGCGTGGTACCTCCATAACATTCATGTAGCCGAACTTCTGCTGCATTGCAGGTATGACTTCACTCTGATATTTGTCTCTTAACCGTGGCACAGCCTAACCCTCCCTTCTAAACTACTTATCGATATTTTCATCGCACTTCTTGCAAACACGTACCTTTGTACCGTTCTCAAGAATATGGTGGCTAACACGGGTAGGCTGCTTGCAAGCAGGACAAACCAACATCACTTTAGCAGCAAAAATGGGTGCTTCCTGTTTGAGCAGCCCGCCTTGCTGCATAGTGGGGCTCGGTTTCTTATGCTTAGTTACGACATTAACGTCTTCTACGAGCACCTTACCCTCTCCAGGGTAAGCGGCAAGCACCTTGCCTTTCTTACCTTTGTCTTTCCCAGACAAAACGATAACGGTATCACCTTTACGAACGTGCAGCTTATGCTGACTCATTACTTAAGCCTCCTCCCTGACTGGCCTTACAGTACTTCGGGAGCTAGAGAAACAATCTTCATGAAGTTTTTCTCTCGTAGCTCACGGGCGACTGGGCCGAAGATGCGGGTTCCGCGAGGATTGCCCTGGGTGTCAATAATCACAGCTGCATTGTCGTCAAACTTAATGTGAGAACCATCTCGACGATGGACTCCAAATGCGGAACGAACGACTACTGCCCTGATGACGTCTCCTTTTTTAACAACTCCGCCGGGTGTGGCTACCTTAACGCTAGCGGTAATGATATCTCCCACGTTTGCATAACGATGATGATGTCCGCCAACTACATTAATGCACAAGATCTCTTTAGCTCCTGAATTATCAGCCACACGTAAACGGCTCTCCTTTTGGATCATGCTCTGGGCCTCCCTTCTAGTAACAAATTGAGCTACTCAGCTTTCCTGACAATCTCAACCACGCGCCAGCGTTTGCTCTTACTGAGGGGACGGGTCTCCATGATCCGTACCACATCACCAACACGGCTCTGGTTATCTTCGCAATGGGCCTTAAACTTGGCCGTCTTCTTAACGGTGCGACCATATAAAGGATGCTGAGTAAGCGTTTCTACAGCTACGACGACCGTCTTATCCATCGAATCGCTGACTACAACACCCTGACGTACCTTGCGTAGGTTGCGGTGCAACATCATACGCCTCCTTCCCCTTAGCTAATATGGAGTTCGCGCTCCCGCAAAACAGTCTTAATGCGGGCAATAGATTTGCGTACTTCTGTAATGCGCATCGGGTTATCCAGCTGACCGGTAACTGACCGAAAACGAAGGTTGAATAATTCATCTTTTAGAGCAACAAGCTTCTGTTCGAGTTCTACTTCGGACATATCTCGAATTTCCTTAACCTTCATTGTGCTCACCACCCGTATCCTTACGTGTTACGAACTTAGTCTTAATCGGTAGCTTGTGAGCGGCAAGCCGCATTGCTTCTCGCGCGACATCTTCCTCGATGCCAGCCATTTCAAAAAGCACCCTACCTGGTTTAACAACGGCCACCCAATACTCTGGGGAACCTTTCCCGCTACCCATACGCGTTTCGGCCGGTTTCTGGGTGATCGGGCGATCTGGGAAGATCTTGATCCATACCTTACCGCCGCGCTTAACAAAACGCGTCATAGCAATACGAGCAGCCTCGATCTGACGGCTGGTAACCCACGCCGCTTCTAGCGCTTGCAAACCGTATTCACCAAAGGCGATTTCAGTGCCTCTTTGGGCCTTACCCTTGAGAGAGGGTCGATGCGGTCTGCGGTACTTAACACGTTTTGGCATCAACATTGATTACTCGCCCCCCTCCGCCGCTTTAGCTTTTGGTTGCGGCAGAACTTCTCCTTTATAAATCCAGACTTTGACGCCAATCTGACCATAAGTTGTATGGGCAGTAGCGATAGCATAATCGATATCAGCCCGTAAAGTATGCAAAGGAATGGTTCCCTCGCGTGTCCACTCAGAACGGGCAATCTCAGCACCATTTAGTCGTCCAGCAACGTTAATTCTGATACCCTTTGCTCCTGCACGCATCGTGCGCATCATTGCCTGACGCATAGCACGCCGATGGTGAGTACGGCGCTCCAACTGTGCCGCAATATTCTCAGCCACCAACTGCGCACTTAACTCAGGCACTCTAATCTCAATTACATTAACATAGACTTGCTTCCCTGTAAGGTTCTCGAGAGCTTGGCGTAGATCCTCTACACCGGAACCACCGCGCCCAATTACCATTCCAGGTTTAGCCGCATGTATGAATGTACGTATCACATTACCAGCGCGTTCGATGACGATATGGTCAATACCAGCGTTGAACAATCTCTCTTTCAGGTATTGGCGAATCTCATGATCCTCAAGGAGGAAATCCGCGTAGTTTTGCTCTGCATACCACTTAGAGTCCCAGTCTCGAATAATGCCTACTCGCAACCCCTTGGGGTGAATCTTTTGACCCACTTGCTAGATCCCTCCTCCTATCGTTCTTTGACTACAATCGTAATGTGGCAAGAACGTTTTAATACAGGATAAATACGCCCTTGGGCACGTGGACGGTAACGCTTAATAACTGGTCCTGCGTCTACCCGTGCTTCAGCCACATATAATTCGTCGGCGTTCATGTCATAATTGTGTTCCGCGTTGGCCACTGCCGAGCGGATGACCTTTTCAATCGGCTGAGAAGCAACCTTGGGGGTATAGCGAAGAATATTAACAGCTTCGCCTACGCTCTTGCCGCGAATGAGGTCAATGACAATCCGCGCTTTACGGGGTGCAATGCGGATATACTTTGCCACCGCCTTAGCTTCCATGCGTCTATTCCCTCCTCACTTACTTCAGAGCCGTGGAACGCTCCGTATGACTACCATGACCACGGAAAGTCCGAGTCGGAGCAAACTCTCCTAGCTTATGTCCGACCATATCTTCAGT
>DIPA01000102.1:20983-21270 GCA_002427055.1 Firmicutes bacterium UBA5500
TTATGTCCGACCATATCTTCAGTGATGTACACCGGAACATGTTTCCGACCATCATGAACAGCAATTGTATGCCCCACCATTTGTGGAAAGATTGTCGAGCTACGCGACCAAGTTTTCAGGACCCGCTTCTCGTTCTTATCATTCATAGCCTCAATACGCTTAAGCAACCGCTCTTCCACGTAAGGACCCTTCTTTAGGGATCTGGACAAAATGTGTGGCCTCCTTTCTCCTAGCAACGCTTTAGGCGTTGCGGGTTTCTCGTCGCTTTAAGGCTTGCGACGACGCAC
>DIPA01000102.1:21407-21614 GCA_002427055.1 Firmicutes bacterium UBA5500
AGGCTTGCGACGACGCACAATATACTTGTCACTTTGCTTCTTCCGGCGAGTACGTGCACCTAATGTAGGTTTGCCCCACGGTGTAAGCGGAGCCTTACGTCCGATAGGTGCTCTGCCTTCACCACCACCATGCGGGTGATCGACCGGATTCATGACTGAACCGCGAACGGTTGGACGCTTACCCAACCAACGAGATCTACCCGCCTT
>DIPA01000072.1:0-6039 GCA_002427055.1 Firmicutes bacterium UBA5500
CAGTTTCTAATTGACATTCACACTTTAGGAAATTGTTCCGTAGCTCTCCCTATTTCCCTTTGGGCCTATAATATGGCTTGCCCTTGTTTGGTCCATACAGATAGTAGCCATCGGGGCGCCTACCGTCACGCGTTGGGTCTGGTCCGCGTCGAGAGTTGGGTCGACTTTCCCGCCTGCTAGGCGCAATCTCCAACATGCCAAACTTTGTCATCCTCCTATAAGCACTGTCTAGTGTCTTAGGCCCCATAACATCCCTGGCGATGACTGCGAAGTTACTGGAAAAGATGACATCCAGCATGTAGGGCTCGACCGCGCCATGAGCAATTGCCTGGTAGACTGCTAGTTGCACCATGGTTATTGGTCCTAGTTCGTAGACTAGAAGATAGGGTTCTTCTTCTGGCCAAAGGCGGATTACTGGCAGCCTGGTCAGCCCGGCAACACCATCATAGGTCTTACCGTTATAGCGCAAGGCATAGCCGGGCGAGGTGCTATGCTGCTTAAACCAGCCCTTGGCTTCTTGGGGGAAATATCTTTCCGTTGCCCGCAGGTGTTGCTCTATTTGAAAGCCGTGCATGTCGACGACGTCGTAATATGTGTTGTCGAGACATGAGAACGTGGTTTTGAATTCCCTGGTTTCAACCTGATCTCTGTTTGGTGGGTACGCATAGCCAGGAAAGACGTTGATTTCAGCCATTCTGATTACCTCCTCGTAGGTACTGCGCTTCGATGCGCTGCAAAGAAGCTTCTGCCGCTTTCCTTACTTGCTTTATTTCTCCATAAAAATAACCTCCTTTGTTTTTTGGACAGGGTGCGTTTTACCCGCTCACTATATAAGGTACATAAGTAGGCAAAGTGCACACGCACGCATCAAAAAATGCCTTCGGTTTTGTGACTCTGTCTTCCTGATAAATATTGATAGCCTCCTTCTGTATTTGGGCGTTGTCTAACTTGGCTGGGTGCAGCTCCAAGTTGGCCCCTCATTGCTTAAGGTACATGACAAGGCCTTTTGCATAAACTTTAGGTAAAAATACTCCACTAGCTTTACTGTGAGTGGGTATAATCGTAAGAAAATGGAGGTGTTTGGTATGCAGAACATTACGCTTAAGGTAGTAGGCATGACTTGAGGCGGCTGCAATACCGCTATACCCTAGCGCCCTTCCACTATACGAAGACACTTAATTACTTAATTAGAGCAGGTTATGTTTTGTCTCCATTCTTGTCTGCGTGGGGATGAATTTAGGGCCCGAAGCAGAACCTTAGGCTGCATTATAGTTAATTAGGCGGTTTGTTCAGTCACACTCCTAGCTATACCCTGCATAGTATGTCTGGTAAGGAGGTGTTTGATAGATGATGGTAAAGATACGCAATGGCCATACGCATGCCTTGGCGCGTCGCACCACTCGGCAACTTCAGCACCGGCATTTAGTACTGGCCATCTCGGATCGCCCACTCGTTCTAAGGAGTGGCGAGCACGTACACCAACTGCGTACACTCACCACCTACGACCGCAGGCATGCCCATGCTATTAATGGCCTCTCAGGCATCGATGTAGATATCCCGGGCACCAATATGCACTTTCACCGCGTCAATGCTCCCACCTCTATCGACCGCGCTCACCGACACAGATTAATTGCTAGAAGTAGGCGTGCTCCAGACATCGCTCCCGCTGTTGTGCGAGCTGCTCTACGGAAGCTGAGGTAAGCCAAAGGCGCTTTCTGCGCAAGCTGAAACCCTCTTGACAGGCACCTAAGAAGTGCCTGTCAAGAGGGTTAAGCATAGTGAAAGTGTACGTTTCTCTGATCTAGGCTACAAGAATCGTCTTGCTGAGCTTAACCTTACCTCAATGCTCTCTTCTTCATTATGCGTCATCCTGCCCTTGCGGTCAGGCTGCATCAGTTTGAGCTGCAGATACCCGTCAGAGCACTCAGTGCACCAATCAAGCTGAACATCATAATGCACATCTTCGCCGTCATACTGCGCGGACAGCAGCTCGTGCAGTTTGTCAGCCGTCAACAAATCAGAGTTCGTGAGGCTATCTAGGGTCTCTTGATCGCCGGCCGGGAACTTGAACAGATCCTTCTGTTTCATATATCGCCTACACTGGTCGCAGTATTTTCGGCTGCCGATCACGATCATCTGGGCAACCACACTGCCGAACATGGCACCCAGCAGATCAATGCCAAAAAATACCCAGTTGACCACCGCATTCTCTTTAACTTCAAGCACGCTATTTCCATACCTAGTAAACGATATTGTCCGAGATTCAATGACCATTTTTGTAAACGAGAAAAAGCTGATCGGCTCGTCTGCGTCACTGAAACAGAACTGGCTAATATGCTCGCCAGTCATCTGAAAGTTTAGGTCTATGTTTTCGTCCAAATACGCCGTGCAGTAGAAACCATACTGCATGACAACGTAGGCAACAAAGGCGAATAAGACTCCCACCCATTTTGGTCTGGAATCGAGCTTCTTATTTGACTTTAATAAGCCGAGATAATAGCCATAGCAGGCCGCCGCGCTGGTGAAAATTGCTCCAACCGGAACGATAAAGAACAACGAAAAAGATGTCAGGTCAAAGGATAATAGTGAGTGCACTGCTACAACCAATAAAGTGACAAGGATCACAGAAATTAACCCGAAGACAAATGCCAACGTAATAACCAATCCCTTCCTAATCTATCTACTTGGACACGTGCCAAGACTGCCCCTAGGCATAAGACACACGTTATGCCATATTCTCCAAGTATATGTCAAATCCTGCTTGGGTGTTCAGATAATATTAGGGGACGAGAGCGTTGCGATGAGGGGGCCAAAAAACACTGAGAATAACTGGGGGAGTAAAAATCTGTGTGCCTCCTCTTCCCTCCCCTTTTCTGCCCAAGATACATAGAATGTACCAACGAAAACCGATGGGGGGATCAAAGGTGGCACATTCAACTATGCAGACTATCATTGTTAGCCGCCAGGGCGATGTGACTGGCGATGGTGTCTTGGATGAGGTGTGGCTTGCAGGAACCCAAAACGAAGATAGCATGCGCATTACGGACATTACCTTGCTGGTCAAAAACGGACGCACCGGGCGTATTACGCAGGTGGCGTTGGCAGAGAACGCCGGTTTCGAGCCGACCCTATTGCTGTGCGACTTTACGGGCGACGGTGTGCTAGACGTGAAAGTGAGCATTCAGTCGGGAGGCAGCGGTGGTTTTGTTTTTACCTACATATACTCGTTTGTCAACAACCAGGCGCGCCTGTTGTTCTCGGGCGATAGGTACTTAGATGGTCGTGAGTTTAGGGCTTTCTATGCTGACGGTTTCGTGGTGGTTGTAGAAGACGTAACGCGGGGGCTGGCATTTCGGATAGACGTGAGCCAAGACCCGGCAGCAGCCGATCTTTACAACCCCGACGGCACGCTGAAAGAGCCAACAGAGGCTAACGTGGGACCTTTTATCATGGCGCTGCCTGTAATTCTTGACGAAAACAGTGATGTATGCAGTCTGATAGCCTTGACGCGTGTCTTTGGCACTTTTGCAGCAGATACGCTGGGCTATATTCAGGACTACCTGACCTGGAATGGGACTATGTTTGAAACGGTGCGCGAAGACCTGGCCATTTCCCCAGTAGAAGCCTAAACAGGATTCACTCTCCCATTTAAGAATATAGATAATGGCAAGCAGATTAGGCTAAGTACAGACTTCTGATGTGGAAGCACTATGGTAGTTCTTTGCGTGCCGCGGGGCGGAGCCTTGACAGCTATGCCTGCAAGGTATATGATGCACCATAATTAAATAACTTATCGACGATGAAGAGAAGAGTAAACATAGGAGATAGTCAAAGCGAGCTGGTGACAGTGTGAGTCCGGCACAAAGGCCTATGCGGAAGAACATCTCGGAGTTTCCAACCGAAAGCTAGGCGCCAGTAGGCTTGGACGGGGCCTTACCGTTATCAATAGGACAGTATCGAGCATGAGCCTCCGTACTGATAAGAGTTGAGCAGACTGCTAATTTGGGTGGTACCGCGGAAGTATGAGTCTTTCGTCCCTTGTATTTAGGGATGAAGGACTTTTTTTGTGGTGTTTTAAAGGCAGAGGAGGAGCGCTATGATGTCTGAAAACCTGACGGTGGCAATGCCGACTACGTATATAGCTAGTCTTGGGGTTCGGGAGACACAGATTGCCATCAAACTGATTAAGGATTACTTTGAGACTCGGCTAGCTGGGGAGTTGCAGCTTACTCGTGTTTCGGCCCCACTGTTCGTGCACTCACGCTCGGGTTACAACGATACGCTCAACGGTGTGGAACAACCAGTATCTTTCACCGCCAACGGTGTTGATGAGCCACTGGAAATTGTGCATTCTTTAGCTAAGTGGAAGCGGATGGCATTGTATAAATACGGCTTTCATAGTGGCGAAGGGCTTTACACTGACATGAATGCTATACGGCGGGATGAACAGCTGGATAACCTACACTCTTTTTACGTTGATCAATGGGATTGGGAACAGAGTATAAGTAAGCAGAACCGCACTCTCGCCTATTTGCAGCAGGTCGTACGGCAGATCTACGAAGTTTTCTTGGCAACCGAACAGCACTTATATAACGCATTCCCAACAATCGAACCCCAGTTGCCAACAGAGATTTATTTCATCACAGCGCAGGAACTAGCTGATCTTTATCCAACGCTCAGTCCACAAGCTCGTGAGCAGGCAATTGCCAAAAAGAAAGGTGCCGTTTTTATTATGCAAATCGGCGGCAGCCTCAGGTCTGGCGAACGACACGGCAGTCGAGCTCCCGATTACGACGATTGGCAGCTAAATGGAGATATCATCTTCTGGTATGCTCAGTTACAGCAGGCGGTGGAACTTTCTTCGATGGGGATTCGAGTGGATGCGCAAGCTTTGCTCAGACAGCTTAAATTGGCTGGATGCGAAGAGCGCACAGAGCTTACTTACCACCGGATGCTTCTGGAAGGAAAACTGCCCTATAGCATTGGCGGTGGAATCGGACAATAACGCATGTGCATGTTCTTGCTGCAAAAAGCGCACATTGGCGAGGTGCAGGCGTCAATCTGGCCGCAGGCAATAGAACGGCAATGCAAGCAACTCGGTATAGCACTGCTCTAAGCTTGTCAGGCACCAAACAAAGGCCCTGGTTTTCGTGGAAAACCAGGGCCTTTATCTAGAGGGTAAATCTATTCTGACTTACTCTGTATATAGGCATCAATGGCAGCTGCTGCTTTCTTACCGGCACCCATTGCCAGAATTACCGTAGCAGCACCCGTCACAGCATCGCCACCGGCGTAGACGCCTTCCACACTGGTCGCCATGCTCTCCTCGTCGACAACAATGCCGCCCCAAGACTCGCATTTGAGATCGGGAGTGGTCTGTCGCAACAAGGGGTTGGGTGACTGACCGATCGCGATAATGACTGTCTCGAGCTCCATGTCATGCTCGGAACCCTGAATCGGCCGTGGACGTCTTCTTCCTGAAGCATCCGCTTCGCCAAGTTCCATATCGACTACGCGCATTCCGCGTACCCAGCCCTTCTCGTCGCCGAGAATCTCGATCGGGTTGCAGAGGAGCTTAAAGATAATGCCTTCTTCCTTGGCGTGATGCACTTCTTCTGCTCGGGCAGGAAGTTCGTCTTCAGAACGACGGTATACAATATAGACCTCTTCGGCGCCCAAACGCTTGGCAGAACGCGCGGCATCCATGGCCACATTACCGCCGCCAACAACGGCCACGCGCTTACCAACATGAATTGGGGTAGCAGTTTCAGGCCACTTGTAGGCCTTCATGAGGTTTGTACGGGTGAGGAACTCATTAGCGGAATAAACTGCATTCAGGTTCTCACCAGGAATCTTCATGAAGCTGGGCAGACCTGCACCGGAACCAATAAAGACGGCTTCGTAGTTCTCTTCAGTCATCAGCTCATCGAGCATTAGAACACGGCCGATTACCATGTTGGTTTTGATATCGACACCAAGGGCACGTAGGCCATCGATTTCTTTTTGAACAAGGGCTTTGGGCAGCCGGAATTCAGGAAT
>DIPA01000072.1:6110-6409 GCA_002427055.1 Firmicutes bacterium UBA5500
GGCAGCCGGAATTCAGGAATACCATACATCAAGACGCCACCCGGCACGTGGAGCGACTCAAAAACAGTCACCTCATAACCTAATTTCGCCAGATCTCCGGCGCAGGTTAGGCCTGAGGGGCCGGCACCGACCACGGCCACCTTGTGGCCATTGTGCTTGGGCTGGGCGCTCTCGCGCTGTTCCTGCTGCATGCGCCAGTCGGCAACAAAACGCTCCAGACGGCCAATGGCTACCGGCTCGCCCTTCTTGCCCCGCACACACTGTCCTTCACACTGATTTTCCTGAGGGCAGACGCGCCC
>DIPA01000072.1:6505-8969 GCA_002427055.1 Firmicutes bacterium UBA5500
TCCTGAGGGCAGACGCGCCCACAGACCGCCGGCAGATTATTCGTGGATGTGATGACCTCATAGGCTGCATCGAAATCACCCTCGGCAACCTTCTCAATGAACTCGGGAATACGAACCTGCACCGGGCAACCGGAAACACAGGGCTTGTGTTTGCAGTTCATGCAGCGCCGGGCTTCTTCCATCGCCTGTTCTTTGGTATACCCACTGGCAACTTCTTCAAAGTTCTTATTGCGGACATTCGGGTCCTGCTCGGTCATCGGTGTTTTCACAAGTGACATATTGCGATTAGTGCTCATGACGGACCTCCCCTGTCAGACGGCAAACATGTGCTTCCTTATCATGTCTTTCTTGCTCGTTGTAAATACGTGATCGGCTCATTACTTCGTTAAAGTCAACTTGATGACCATCGAAGTCGGGACCGTCAACACAAGCGAATTTGGTCTCGCCGCCCACCGTTAGACGACAACTACCACACATGCCGGTGCCATCAATCATAATCGTGTTCATAGACACGGTTGTCGGGATGTCGTATTTCTTGGTGAGACTGCAAGTAACCTTCATCATGATAACCGGGCCAATAGCGATGACGTGGTCATACTTGGTGCCCTCGTTTATCAGCTTCTGCAGAATATCGGAAACAAAGCCCTTTGTACCATTAGAACCATCATCAGTCGTAACAAAAAGGCGGGTGCTAGCAGCTTTCATTTCCTCTTCGAGAATAATAATATCCTTGTTTCGGAATCCCGCGATCATGTCAACATCTGCTCCTATTTTGTGTAAATACGCTGCTAAGGGATAGGCAATTGCAGCGCCCAGACCGCCGCCGATGACAGCAACCTTCTTCCCTTTAAGGGGATCAAGTTCTGACGGTTTACCCAGCGGACCGACAAAGTCCTGTATGAAATCGCCTTCATTCATCTCTCCGAGCTCCATTGTGGAACGTCCAACCATCTGAAAGATAATCTTAACCGTTCCTCTTTCCAGATCTGCGCCAGCAATCGTCAGGGGTACACGTTCACCCTTTTCTGTTGTACGAAAGATAACAAACTGGCCTGGTCTGGCTTTCTTGGCAATCAATGGTGCTTCGATGTCTAACTCTACGCTTTCCTTATTCAGGCGTTTCTTACTAACAATCTTAAACAAGCTCATCCTCCTCGTAGCAAGTAATAAGCGCCGCTGTGGCAGCGCTTTTTTAATATTTCAGTCCTATTATACCATTGGTTCCCCTCGCCATCCACCTACACCGGGGGGTTCCACAAGTTCATTTGTGAACATACGCCCAAATTTAGTGTTAAGCCATGAAAAAGCCCCCGAGCTCGGGGGCTTTAGATGCCTCATTAATCAAGCAGCACAACTGGCTTGATCAGATCGGCAGGCTTGTCCTTCATCAGTAGCAGGGCCGGCTCGATTTGGTCAAAGCCATGGAAAACATGGGTCACCAGGTGGCTGGTGTCGAGTTTCTTGGTTTCCAGGAGGGCAGCCATCTTCTCCATCCAGAGGCGGCCACCCGGGGTTAAGCCACCGTTGATTCTCTTATGGCCCATGCCAACGCCCCATTCAACGCGGGGAATCTTAATGTATTCACCTTCACCAAGGTAGTTCACGTTGCCAATGGTGCCGCCGGGCTTAAGCATACGGATTGCTTGGGCAAAAGTATCAGTGTTGCCACCGGCAATGATAACGCGGTCAACGCCCTTGCCGTCTGTCTTGCTGAGAATCTGTTCGGCAATATCGCCTTCGTGGTAGTTGATAATGTCGGTAGCGCCATAAACCTTGGCAGCTGCAACGCATTTGGGCCGAGTGCCAACTGCGTATAGATGAGCAGCGCCGCTAAGGTTGGCACCGGCGACGGCCATCAGGCCCACAGGCCCAATGCCAATAACAACCACCGAATCACCAAAACCGACGTCAGCCAAGTCGACACCGTGGAAACCGGTTACCACCATGTCGCAGATCATGACAGCGTGGACCGGGTCGACGCTCTCAGGTAGCAAGGCCAAGTTGGCATCCGCCTCATTCACATGGAAGAACTCGGCGAAAACGCCATCCTTGAAGTTAGAGAACTGCCAACCGGCCAACATGCCGCGGGAATGTTGCGGGAAACCAGCTTGGGCTTCCAGCGAACCCCAATAGGGTGTTATTGCGGGTACGATTACCTTGTCGCCCGGCTTAAAATCACGCACAAGCTCGCCAACTTCTACTATTTCACCCACTGCTTCGTGCCCGAGGATCATATCCCTGCGATCACCGATAGCACCGGCCCAAACCGTATGAACGTCGGAAGTGCAAGGCGCTATGGCTAGTGGGCGCACTATTGCATCAAGTGGACCTGCCTGTGGGACCTCTTTCTCAATCCAACCGACCTTACCGATGCTGCGCATAGCAAAACCCTTCATGGTTGTCTGCATTCAGTGTTCTCCTTTTTGCTGTGATGTGGCACTTCGGGGACGGTTCTAAAAGTTCA
>DIPA01000072.1:9120-16329 GCA_002427055.1 Firmicutes bacterium UBA5500
ATTCTACTAATCAGTGGGAGTGCCACAAGTTCCTTTCCATCAGAATCTCGCCATTATCCTCCAGCTTGACCACGGAGAACCCCTGCTGTTCATAGATATGCTTGGCCACCAAATTCGACGGATTATAGTCTAATTGAACAACTCGCGTCTTACCTTCGTTTGTCAGGAGGTCGATGGCCAGTTGAATTGCCTTGGTTCCGTACCCTTGACTTTGATAGTTCTTGTCGATGATGATGCTGGCAATTTCGGTTCTTTTATGGCCTAAGCCATAGCGAAACATGATAAAGCCTATTACGTTGTCATTATGATAGATGGCAAATGGTTTGCACGCTTCTCCTATTACATATGCCTGTGCTAGCGAGTGGATGGCACTATCGACGAAATCCTCCTGGTAGGCGGCTACTCTGAGGTTGGCAACCTGCTGGAAGTTGTGCCTGGTAACCGGCCGGAATTCTATCATTTTCATCCCCCTAGATGCTGAACATGGAGATTCGCTTCCTATAGCATATGATACATGTTTCGCTTTTATGACAAGTTTTGACGGGTAGAATTTGCTTTACTGGTCCAATTGTACGTCCCCGCGGTCCAGGGTGTCGATTGTGGCAGGCAAATGTCAACCGTTGTGCCGCCGGTTGCCGGGCTGGCTATTTCCAGACGCCCCTTGTGTAGTTGCACAATGTTCTGGGCAATCGATAAGCCCAAGCCACTGCCGGGCAGCTTGCTATTGCCTTTGTAAAATTTGTTCTTGATAAAGGGCAGGTCTTCTGGCGCAATGCCGGGCCCGGTGTCGGCCACTGTGATAACTATGTCCTGCTCAAATCTAGTTCTGATGCTGATTAGGCCATCAGGTGGAGTAAATTTGAGGGCGTTATCTAGCAATATGAGCAACACCTGTTTTAGGCGGTCGTCATCGGCTTCTACTAAGGGTAGTTGCTGCTGTAGATCTAGGGTTAGGCCGATATGTCGCTCGCTCAGCCTAATAGTTAGCTGCTGGTAGACCTCTGTCACGAGGTCATTGATTTCCACTGTCTCTAGGCTGAGAGTAATATGCCCCACTTGCAGACGGGAATAGTCTAGTAAGTCTTCAACCAGGCCAATCATGCGGTCGGTCTCCTCGCAAATTATCTCTAAACCGAGTTGTGTTTGATTTGGCTTATCAACTAGTTTTCCGGAAAACAGGGTTTCGCTCCATCCTTTAATTGAAGTGAGTGGTGTACGCAACTCGTGTGAAATGGAAGATAGGAATTCATTTTTGGCACGCTCGGCAGCGTCAAGCTGACTGCTCATGTAGTTAAAGGTGGCCGCTAACTGGCCCAGCTCGTCTTGCGAGCGTTGGCGAACGCGTACATCATGTGCACCTGCGCCAAGCCTCTTGGCCGCTATAGTGAGGTCTTCTATAGGCAAAAGAATACGGCAGGCCAAGGAATAGCACAGCGCCAGCACTAGCGCTATGACGATTAGGCCAACCAAAAGGCAGTATATATATAGCCGCTGGATAACGCGAAACGTTTGCTCCAAGGAAACACTATAGCGCAGTACTCCTACAGTATCCCTACTCTCATCGCGGCACAACGGTGCAGCTACGGCTAAAATCTTCTCTCCCGTTAGAGGGCTCTTACCTACCCAGGCATGCTGCTGACCATTTAATGCCGCACTTACTTCCGGAGTAGTGTGCCGATAGTCAGCAATGAAACCGTCAGAATCGAGGACTGGTTGGCCCTGTAAGTCTAGCACTTCTACCAGCGCCACCTCATCCTTATCGACACTACTCAGTAGCTTCTGCGCTCTAGCTAAAGGGGTTACGCCAGGCACGTATTTCTGGTAATAATCGGCGGTGAGTTGAACGCGGTTGCTCAACACTTGCTCGATAGTATTGACATAGTAGCTTCTGATGGCAAACATGCAGAGGCCTTCCAGGAGCAGCACAGTAATAGCAATGATGGCCCCATAACGGGCGACCAAATGTCGCTTGAGGCTATGCAAGTGACTCACCGTGCCAACGATATCCGTGGCCCCACACAGTTTCTATATAGAAGGGACGGCTCGGGTCGTCTTCTATCTTCCTTCGGATACGGCGAATATTGACATCAACTATTTTGGGGTCACCGAAATAATCAGGACCCCAGACTGCATCTAGCAGCTCGTCACGACTGACTGCCTTGCCTGAGCGCTTGAGCAGAACCTCCATCACTGCCAGCTCAGTAGGCGTCATGGCGATGCTTTTTTCTCCCTTATACAGCTTGTATTCTGAGACACAGAGCACGAAAGGATCACAAATGAGCTCTTCGCTACTTGAGCTAACTTGTTCAACTAAGGTAACTCTGCGTAACAATGCATTCACCCGCGCAATTAGCTCATTCGGACTGAAGGGCTTCACAACGTAATCATCGGCGCCTGCCTCTAGCCCACTAACCTTGTCTTGCTCTTGTTCTTTGGCGGTCAACATGATAATGCCCATTGCCGGATATGACTGTCTTAGCTCCCGACATACCTCAATACCATCGATACCGGGTAGCATAATGTCTAGTAAGGCTATTTGAATATCTGGTTGGGTATGGGCAATGCGTAGCGCCTCTTCGCCGCTGGCTGCCTCGACTACCTCAAACCCATTGCTCTCTAGATTAACTACGATGAAGCCACGAATGCGTATTTCATCGTCAAGGACCAATACCTTCGCCAAGGTCACTACCTCCTACAATCCAACATCTTTTGCTAGCTTTATGCTCAGTACTTACCTTGGGGCAGTCTCCTTTACGGAAAAACATGAAGATTGGCTGTTAGCTCTTCGGCAGTCGGTAGCAGCAGCGCAGCTTTAGCCCCTAATGCCTGTTTATCTACGGGGAAGACTGCAATCACTAGCCTGTTTTCTCTTTCTCCCACAAGAATATAGGGTGTATTAGCTGCCTTAAGTTTAGACTCCTCTCGCGGCCAAGCATATTTAGGCATTGCCATGATAGTCAAAAAGGGACTATTGCTACGACTGGGGCTGTAGGCCGAGAATTGCGCAACCATGATGTCTTCCTCTGTGTTGCTTTCCTCGATCACGGAAACTTGGTCGTGCCACCTGGCCGGCAGAATGAGCCGATAGTCCGGGTAAGAAGCAAACGCCTGCAACACCGGTTGCAGACCTTCCGCGCCGTCCCATTGGTACCATGCCTCTAGGTATGTTGGCGGAGCGGCTTGATTGCCGGGTGCCTCAAGCTCAGTCCCAATTTCAATGAGACCGTCCTGGTTGATATCGGTACATTCGATCATATGCGGTTTATACCAACTAATGAGCTCCTGTTCTGCACTAGTGGCTTCTAGGGCCTTGTCAATTTCGCCATTGTTAATGGCAACTATGACAGTTCGCCCTGAATGAGCGCCAAAACCCAGATCAACGAACACTGCTCGCTTCTCGGCTGTGGCCTGACCAAAAATGATAGCTCCGGGATAGCCCTCCATAGCCGTGCTATAAGCAGTAGTCAAGACCCCAGCACCGTGTTCGTAGAGGGTGACCTTTGAGAGATAGGCGGCTGAGGCTGAGCTCTCTAGTATGCCTAGGTATGTCTTGTTGTCGTCCAACCGACCGACAGCCAAATCAACGTATGCCAAGCGAGCGGTAAGCTCGTACGTGTCGTCTTGCAACTGGTAAATTGCCAGCATCTTTGCCCAACTGCTTTCGCCACCATAGCCAAGTAGCAGTTCAGGTACACCATCAGCAGAAAGATCAGTCACAAGGCAACGGTCAAACCATTTGCCGGTATCGCGAATGTGTCCGCGCAGAACCCATTTATCACTCAAGTTCTCCAGGATGATCAGACCGAGCTCTAGTTCGGAGCTTCCACCAGTATAGAAAACAAGCAAACCAGTTGCTTCTCCTGCGCCACGTAGATCAACTTGCCTAATGGCGCCTGCTGCCGGAGACTCCAATGGTACCGTTAGCCTGGCTCCCGCTGGCAGGAACGGTTGCACTATCTCTTGCAGAGCCTGTTGTTCTCCGGGTAGCTGAGGATGCGCAACCAGTGCCGTTGGATTGGCCAGCGTAGTACAGCCCTGTAGAATGCCGGCAAGCATAGGCATCAGGACTATAAGCAACCAGCGTTTCCTGCTCATTTCATCACTCCTGTTGTCTAAATCAGCTATGGCTTCAGACCTTATAGCGGCGTAGCAGTTCTGGTATTTTAGATAAGTACTGCTGACGTTCATTGTCAGAGAAAAAGTTTGTGGCTACCAGTTCATACATTGCTTCTAGATTAGGAACGAAGTAGCTTACCCTATCAATATACTCCCCTTCGCCGGGTAGCATATTGGTGTTCATCCCCAGGTCATAAGTTTTCATTGCGGTCGCCGCAATGCGCAGGGCCTCGCTGAGACCAATATTGGTGTCCACACCAGCGTAGCAAGTGCGGATAATGCTAGGAAGACGCAGAACATTACTTGCGCTCATTGCACTTTGGCCTAAAGCCTTGACGAATTTCAACTGTCTCTGTACCCTGCCTTCATCGCCCAAGCTGTCGCGGTAACGGACATATTGCATGGCTTGCTCCCCGGTAAGATGCTGTTCGCCCGGCTGCAAGTCGATCGTTAACCCCTGTTCCTTGTCAACGTAGTGCATGCGCTTCTCTACATCAATGTCTACCCCGCCAATGGCATCAATAATGTCGGGGCAGGACGCCAGCTTTACCACCACGTAGCCATCGATCTTAATCCCCAGGAATTCGCTGACTGTATTCACCGTAAGCTCGGGCCCACCATACACGTAGGCATGGTTGATCTTGGTAAAGCCTTTTCTGCCAGGAATTTGGACCCGCGTATCACGCGGAATGGAGAGAATGCGTGGTGCATCGGTTTTGTTCACTGAGACCACCATTAGAGTATCGGTACGACCGACATCGTCGGGCCGCTTGTCTACACCCATTACCAATAAGTTAAAACGCTCGTCCAGCAGTTCCGGCTCTGCTTCCGGTTGCTCTTCGGTAGGCTGGTTGTGCGCCGATAATACCGACCAAGGTGCCAGCTTAACTAAACCCAGCCCTAATACTAGCACAGCTAAGCCGATTGCCAGCAGCCGGCGCTTAGGTCCTCTACGTGATTCTGTTGATGTTGTGCGATTGTCGCTCTGATGATTGCGGGCACCCATTCTATCGCTCCTCCTCTATATGCTCGACCTTATTATAGAAGCAACAGTTCAGTTACAAGTGAAAAAAAGGTTACACCGGGAACAACAAAAAGCCCCTGCGGGGCTTTTTGCTGACACTTTGGGGACGGTTCCAAAAGTTCATTTCAGGGTTAGGCGACGCCGTTGATGCCATTGCTGGTGAACTGGCTGTTGTAAAGGTCGGCGTAAAAGTCGCCCAGGGCCATCAGTTGATCGTGAGTGCCTTGCTCGATGATGCTACCTTGGTCCATTACTAAAATCAGGTCGGCATTTCTGATCGTAGATAGCCGATGCGCGATGACGAAACTGGTGCGGCCTTGCATCAGGCGCAGCATCGCTGTCTGAATCAGCTGCTCAGTGCGTGTATCGACACTGCTGGTTGCCTCGTCAAGAATAAGGATCGCCGGGTCGGCCAAAATAGCACGCGCAATGGTCAACAGCTGCTTTTGCCCCTGCGAGATGTTGGACGCCTCTTCGTTCAACATAGTATCGTAACCTTCGGGCAAGGTGCGAATAAAGTGATCAGCGTAGGCTGCATTGGCTGCCGCCACAATCTCGGTTTCGCTAGCACCGGGTCGCCCATAGGCAATATTGTCGCGAATGGAACCGTTAAATAGCCAAGTGTCTTGCAAGACCATACCGAATAAGTTGCGTAGGTCCCCACGTTTTAGGTCGCGGATGTCGTGGCCATCAATGGTAATTTTCCCTGCGCCGATCTCGTAGAAGCGCATCAGCAGGTTAACTAGAGTCGTCTTGCCTGCGCCCGTAGGCCCAACGATGGCAATAGATTGCCCAGCATGCACATTGATGTTCATGTTACTGATCAGGGGAGCCTCAGGGTCATAACCGAAGCTAACGTTCTCTAGAGCCACTGTTCCTTCTGGCATATCGATGACTACCGCTGGTTCACAATCGGGTAGTTCCTCTTCCTCATCTAGCAGTTCGAACACCCGCTCAGCTGAGGCAACTGTTGACTGCAGGGTATTGGCAATACTTGCGGTTTGAATAATGGGATGCGTAAACTGCCTGGCGTATTGGATGAAAGCCTGCACATCGCCCAGCTCAATGACCTGCCGAGTAACGTAGATGCCTCCAACCACTGAAACAAGCACATAGCCAATGTTGTTGATCATGTTCATCAGCGGCATGATAATGCTGGCAATGAACTGGGCACGCCAGGAGGCTCCGTAAAGCTCGCCATTGATCTCTTGAAAGCGCGCAATCGAGGCCTGCTCATGTCCATAGGCCTTCACAACGCGGTGTCCGCCATACATCTCTTCTACATGACCATTAAGCTCGCCCAAGATGCGTGCCTGAGCAGCGAAGTACTTCTGTGAACGCTTAGCCGTTGCCCCGGTAACTAGCACATAAAGAGGCAAGGTGATCAGCACGAATAGGGTTAGCTGCCAGCTAATGCTGAGCATCATAATAATTACGCCGACGAGGGTCACAAACGAAGTGATCATCTGCGTGATGCTCTGTTGTAAGGTACTGCTAATGGTATCAACATCGTTGGTCACGCGGCTCAGAATTTCGCCATGTGTATGCGCGTCAAAGAACTTCAGGGGCAAGCGCCCTAACTTCTTGTTCACATCTTGCCGCAAATCATAGACAGTTTTTTGAGCAATGCCAGCCATGAGAATCTGCTGCAGGTAACTAAACAGTGCATTCAAGGCATAGAGGCCGACAAGCGTAAAAAGTATATTCCTGACGTAGATGAAATCTATTGCAGCACCGGGGATGCCTTTCAGCTTTGCTGTCGCGCCGGCAAATACCTTAGTGATTGCGAACCCCAAAATCTTCGGGCTGGCTATGCCGCTCACTGTTCCCAGAAGAGACATCAAGACGACAGCAACCATCTGCCAAGTGTAGGGACGCAGGTAGCGCACCAAGCGACGCAAGGTGCCCTTGAAATTCTTCGCCTTTTCAACGGGCCGCCCCAGCCCTCCCGGGCCATGTCCCCCGCCACGTCTACCGGGGCCGCCCGGTCCACGCCTCGGAACGCCCGGCTGCTGCTGTTCAGTTTTACGCACTGGCTGGCTCATGCTAATTCCTCCTCGTATAGTATC
>DIPA01000082.1:0-2101 GCA_002427055.1 Firmicutes bacterium UBA5500
GGCAAATTCTTCGTTCCGGAAGGTAAGGAAGTTGCCCCACCAGTAGGATTCTTAAGTGAGCAAATGGCTAAGTATCGTCCTCAAATGGCTAAGCATTATAAGACTCCGGAGTGGTATGATGGACCGGAGATTATAACGGAATAAATATTTGCTGCTTGTACTCATCCTGAGGGTAGGTCACTGTTGAGGAGCAAACCGGGCGCCCGCATCATCCGGGGGGCTTTACCTTCCACCGGTGGGTTCGATTCGGTAGGCCTCCGCCAAATGTATAACGTTTTGCAGTTGTCAAACGGTATTCAGAATGATTCCTGAGTACCGTTTTTGCATAGTGTCCTCTTGTTTTCCTGGTTAATGAAGGAGAAACGGGACTCATGGCAAAGTTATTGTTAATCGGGGAGGGAGACCTCATGAAAGGAGTACCCTATGACCGCATTGGTAATTACTGCCGCTCTCGGCTTCATGATTTTGCTGATCTTGATCGATACATACCGCTCTAATGCAAAGATTAAGCGCATGGCGCGCGAGAGCTGGGGAAAGCCCCCCGTTACACGGTTCCGGGTAGATCGCTTGGAGAGCGTCGAGACATATTGGGAGGAGAAAAAGCTTCGCCTTGGCCACGGGCGGTATATTGATGATATTACCTGGAACGATCTAGACATGAATCTCATCTTCACCCAGCTCAACAGCACGTTCTCGAGCGTGGGTGCGGAGTACATGTACGCCCGGCTGCATGAGCTCTGCTTTGACCAGGCAGAGCTTCAAGCCTTTGATGAATTGGTGTGCGCGCTGGACACGCATGAGGTGGAGAGGGAGCAAATCGCATTCCGCTTGGGCAAGCTCGGCAAGAATGACTTTAACGGAGTGTCGGACTTTATCTTTGCGCCCAGCGACAAGCGCTTGAGCAACATGTGGATGTACTTTATCTTGGGTTCCTTGCCCCTGTGCGGGCTGGCTCTTGCTCTGATCAGCTGGCAGGCTGGAGTAGCGGTGCTGGCAGCGGCTTCGGTAATCAACATGTTGGTTTACTACAAGCACAAGTTTCTGCTCGAGAAAGAGCTCAACTCAATCGCGTATATGTCCTCCATCGTCGCCTGCGCCGGCAAGCTGCGGAAAATTAGTCACCCTGCTTTTCGAGACTCTGCCGAACGCCTGGTAGAGCTCCACGCGCCCCTGAGAAAGGTGGCGGGGATGGGCGCCGGCTTCCTAGCCAAGTCGTCTAAGGACCTGGATTTTATCTCCGACTACATCAAAATTCTCTTTATGTACGACTTTATCAACTACAACAGGATCATCAACACCCTCTGCAAGCACACCGATGTGTTCCATTCCCTGTGGCAGGAGCTAGGCCGCTTGGACGCGGCCATTGCCGTGGCCTCGTACCGCCGCTGCGTTCCGCATTACACGACGCCCGTGTTTATCGGTCAGAATGAACTGTCGGGGCGGGAAATCTACCATCCGCTGGTTGATCAGCCGGTGTGCAACCCTCTCGACCTTGTGCGCAATACCATCATCACCGGGTCTAACGCCTCGGGCAAGTCAACCTACATCAAGGCTGTGGCCGTCAACTGCATTTTTGCGCAGTCAATCTACACCTGCCTGGCAGCTGAGTTTAAGTTGCGGCCTTCTCTAGTGCTGACCTCCATGGCCGTGCGGGATAATGTTGCTGCGGGCGACAGCTACTTTATTGCCGAGATCAAATCTCTGCGGCGCATTTTGAGAAGCCTCAGCGCGGAACTTTCCTGCCTGTGTTTCATAGATGAAATACTGAAGGGTACAAACACCATTGAGCGCATCGCGGCTTCGGCCTCCATTCTCGGTTGGCTGGACGGGCAGAACTGCCTCTGCGTGGTGGCCTCACACGACATTGAGCTGACGGAGATCCTGAGCGGGAGCTATGACAATTTTCATTTCCGCGAACAGATCACCGACGAAGGCATCGTCTTCGACTACAAGCTCTACCCTGGGAAAGCGCGCACCAAAAACGCCATCAAGCTCCTGGACTTTATTGACTATCCCCGCGAGGTAATCGCCCGCGCGCAGCGCATGGCGGAGGCCTTTGAAACCGCGCGCAAGTGGGCGAAATAAATGATGTTGTTATATT
>DIPA01000082.1:2268-3047 GCA_002427055.1 Firmicutes bacterium UBA5500
GAATGAATCAGAAACAGAATCAACGCATCGCCCGAATTACGGAAAGGACTTTGGCCGTCGGAGCAGACATGGCAACGTACTTGGGTAACGGTGGTGGCGTCTGTTACAGATTCAAGGGAGGTCACTAATGAGGAATAAGCTGCTATCCGTATACAAAACGCTCCTAGCCCATTACGGCGATTCGCACTGGTGGCCTGCGCGGACTCCCTATGAGGTTATAGTCGGTGCAGTACTGACTCAGAATGCGGCTTGGAGCAACGTCGAAAAGGCAATAGCAAACTTCGGTACCAACCTTACTCCGGAAACTGTAGAGAATGCTGACTTCGCAGAATTGACCGAGATAATCCGTCCGGCTGGATTCTATAATCAAAAGGCGGGCTATCTGAAAGCGGTGACTGCGTGGTTTAAGAAATACGGCTATGATGGCCCGACCGTACAGTGCGAGTCGCTGGAAAAGCTACGAGCCGAACTGCTCTCAACAAAGGGTGTCGGGCAGGAAACCGCCGATTCGATATTGCTGTATGCCTTCGGCTTTCCGACCTTCGTGGTAGACGCTTACACCATTCGTCTTTGCGAGCGGTATCCGATTGAAGCGGGTAAAAGTTACGCGATGGTTAAGGCTTTTTTTGAGAGCCATCTGCCGAAGAGTGCTGAAGTCTATAACTACTTTCACGCTCTTATTGTGACAAATGCAAAGGAACATTGCCGCAAGAAGCCATCCTGCGTGGGATGCCCACTCGGCGAAAGGTGCAGGAGGGCCACGACCTTTGTCAGCAGTC
>DIPA01000082.1:3195-14164 GCA_002427055.1 Firmicutes bacterium UBA5500
CGGCATGAAGTCCCGCGTTACTTAGCGCGGTACTTCATGCCGTTCTTTGCAGCCTTGCTAAGAGCCTGTGCTGTAACTTGACGTTCCGATTATTAACTCGTTCAGGCTATGCTGCCTTCTGCAAACGCCTAGCAGCACAGCCACAAAATATGCTTTCACCGTATTGCCCAATATTTCTTCAATCACGCGAGGAATCCATATTACTGCAAACGGCAGTACCTTCCATGAGGTATAGAGCATTTCGCGCAATATGATTGTGTTAAGGGTGGTCACAATTAGACCAGAACCAAGCATGGCAATAAGCAGCTGGGAGACCTGCCCTTTGCACGCGTTGTGAGGTAGCTTTTTTGATAGAAGAATATCGGCGGCCAGCAAAAGAATACCGAGAGCAGCGCTGCCGATAATTCCGGATGTTACAAAAGTAATGTAGGTTGCCAGATTCCCTGAGGGGTTTTTCGTATCAATTGTCCTTGCGATCTGCATTTTGCTGACGAGGTGTAGGTTATCTGTGTTGACATTTTCATTTTGTACACGGTCGTAAAACTTGGCATCAATACCATCGGCAGACAGAAACGCAATATTACTTAGGCCTACAATGAGCAAAAACACAGAACATATCGTAACCGCAATTCTCATTTTCCGGCTATCCTTATTGCGTAGGACAGCCCACAGTGCGCCCCTAATATATCCACCAGCAGCTACGGCCAGCGTCATTAGAGGCAGATAGGCTCCCATAGGTTTTAATAGGTAACCTAAAATGTCAGAAAGTCCAGACACCACAGCACCATACACAGGCCCGAACAAAAGAGATGGCATGATAGAGAAGATGCCGGAGATACCAACATTTATCCCATTTTGTCCGAACATAGGAATGTAAAAGGAAAAGGCGGTCTTTAAAACAAGCGAAATACTAAGAAATACCGCAGATATTGTGATGCGGCGCACATATAAGGATGATTTTCTCAATTTAACTTCTCCCTCCATAGATGAAACGTTGACAAAAAGGCATCGCTAAATTGGCAACTTATGTTGCTGTCATAAAAACACCTCCTGTTATGCAGCACAGCTACATAACAAGAGGCATAACAATCACACCGCTTCTCCTTATGTAGCAGCGGGATGCGAACCTTGTACCGTAAGCCTTTAAAGGCTTTTCGTCCCTCTGACAACTCCCCGTTCAGAGGGCACTGTAAATAAAAGATTTACGCACAAAGTCCTACTCTGCTCATGAATCGTATTCTTATCTGAATGGCATTAGCAGTATTCAGATAAAAATATGGTTTTCTATGTGCTATATTCCCTATAGTTAATGTCACTTTCATTAGGCAAATAGCATGTTTATGGTAGCACTACTTTCGAAAAGCGTCAATGTGCCGCAGATGCCCCCTGTTTGTGAGCAACATGAGATTGTCGGCATGCTAGAAGTGTCATAGATTTGATCGAATTGATGAAAGAAGCTACCCTTGCGCGTGCTTTCCGTGGTGAATTGGGAGGATTTCAGAGCGGGACGGAGAAAGGTTATCCATTAGGCAGGATGCAGGGCATTCTGCCCGGCAGAAAGACTTACAGCAGCTGCATGGAAATTAACAAATGCATAATTGGAGGTAGATTAGTTATGGATCGTATCAAAGCAATTGCAGAACTCTCCAACGCCTTTGGCCCATCGGGTTTTGAGGAAGCCGTGGTGGAAGTCATCACCAAGTACTCAATCGGGCTTGACGTAGAGGTCGACCCGATGAATAATGTTTATTCGCGTCTGAAGAGCAATTCCGGTAACAGGCCGGTGGTTATGCTGGACGCCCATTCCGACGAGGTAGGATTCATGGTTCAAGCCATCACGCCTAAGGGCCTAATCAGCTTCCTTCCCCTTGGTGGATGGGTGACGACCAATGTTCCAGCGCATCCCGTCGTGATCAGAAACAGCAAGGGCCAGCTGATTAAGGGTATTACAACGTCGAGGCCACCGCATTTCATGAACGCAGCCCAGAGAGACAAGAAGCTGACACTGGATGACATCTATGTGGACATCGGCGCTACCAGCCGGAAAGAAGTTATCGAAGTCTTTGGCATCGAGCCGGGAGACCCCATTGCTCCGGATGTCAGTTTTGCCTACAACGAGCAAACCGGGGTCATGATGGGGAAGTGCTTCGATAACCGGATGGGTTGCCTGTGTATCCTGGAAGTTATGGATCGGCTGAAGGGTGAAAACCTGAACGTTGACGTGGTCGGAGCATTTGCTGCTCAGGAAGAGGTGGGCACCCGCGGCGCCGAGATAACTGCCAGGTCCGCAAAGCCCGATCTTGCCATCGTCTTCGAGGGTTCTCCCGCAGATGATATCTATTACGATGAATTCACCGCTCAGGGTTGTCTGAAAAAGGGAACGCAGATCAGGCATTTGGACCGTTCTATGGTTAGCAATCCGCGCTTCATAGGCTATGCCAAGGAGTTGGCCAAGGCAAAGGGTATCGCCTACCAGAGTGCAGTTCGTGCCCAGGGTGGCACCAATGCCGGGAAGATTCATCTGTCCAACAAGGGTGTGCCGACGCTTGTGCTCGGGATTCCGGCCAGGTATGCACATACACACTACTGTTACTCTTCAGTTTTCGACGTCGACGCCACCGTGGATCTGGCGGTAGAGGTGATTAAAAGCCTGACGGACGCAAGGGTGAGGGAGCTGCTGGGGCAGAAGTAGACTGTGCAAACGTTAAGCGGTATTCGGAGTGCTCTCCGAATACCGCTTTTGCATAACAACGGCATATTAGCATCGGGGTTTGCCGCCTGTGTGAAGGTTAGCTTTCCCGGAAACTCAATTATCGACTGTAGCGTTGTCCGCAACAAAGTTGGGGACGATTATGCTTTGGAGTAGCAACAACTTGAGATAAGGACGGCCGTGTGTTTCTACATAATCGGCGTATCCTCCTGCCGTGATATCAGCGTCTGTGACGCTCAAGCCTTCAGCTTCGGCGATCGCCTGCACGACCATATATCTGGTAGCATTTTTGTTGTAGGTATCCGTCTGCGCATCGACATAGGCGTCAAGCGAATCATAATCCGTGTAGGTGAGCATGAAGGTGTTCAGATCCATGTTGTTTGATGCAGCGTAGTCGGTGAAATAAGCAATGTCTAGGTTCTTAACATAGTTAAGAACGGCAGCGGGAATTTCGCTGCATTCCACGTCGGCGATAAGCTCATCGAAGAACTGGAGCTTCTGCTGATTGATTATCCACTCTTTAATGTCAGCAATTAGTGTCTCTTTAGTGTCGAACCCATATTTGGAAGCTATTTCGTCAGTCAGCTCGGCATTCACGGCATCACCCCGAATATGGTTTATGGTAACGGTGAATACCGCATCCTTGCCGCTGAGGTCAGTGTTGTTTTGGTAAGGATCGGGGAAGGTGACTTCGATGTCGAAGGTCTCACCCGGGGTGTGGCCGATAAGCTGCTCAAGAAAATCGTCTATATACTGGGTGACGCCGATAGTCACATCTGTGCCCGCGCCGTTAGTGTTTCCGCCGCTGAACTCTACGTCGTTAACCTTACCGACATAGTCGATGTTAATGGTATCGCCGTCGGCCACCGCTCGGTCGGTAATCTGATGATAACTGGTATAACTGGCTAGAATGTTGGCTAGCTGCTCATTCAGGGCGTCTTCCGAGGCAATAAACACGTTGGGAGAGATCGAAGCCTCCTTATAGTTCGGCAAAGTCACATAGTCAGATGCCCTAATGTTCTCGAAAAAGCCTTTTTCAGTTAGACCAGCACTGTAGTCAAATTTATCGGGATCGGATTTGTTGGCGCAGGATGTTAACGATGTAACAAGCAGCGCCACCCCTAGCAGCAACGCTATAGTTTTCTTGGATTTCATTCGATTATAACCCCCTTGCTTTCATACATTGTAAGTGACCTGATCGGCTTTATGCAAGCTAGAGTGTTCATCCCGACAGCAGGCTGGAAGGGTACTTGCGGGCAATAACAAGAGATAGTGGACGTTAAGCTGCCCACCGTCTTTTGTTATTGTTTAAGTGGCGGACTTCAACTATCAACTTAATCGCCCCAAGTCACGCGCGGCGAGGTCCCTTCTAGCGGCTGACAGATGAGGCGATACTCTTCTATCAAACTCTTATCCAGGCTGTGCTGATAGTGTCCGGCGTAAGCTAGGCCTTCATTGGTATAGACGCCGAGGTAGAAGCTGCAGTTGTTCCGGGGCCGGTTATAGGCATAATGAAACGCAGCGACTGCCAGCTCTTTACCGTTGTAGCTCATAACCAGCTCATCAGAGAAAGCATGCTCATGTCCCTTAATTTCGCTAAGGCTTCCCTCGAATCGCACTTCGTATTTGCCTTCTACATCCAGTGGTAACAGGGCGAATCTACTGTCGCTGCTAATAGGAACGATGAAGTCTTCATAGACGTAGAAGCCCCTAAGCCAAAAGCCCCATGGTCCAGCCTCTTTGTCCATGTGCATTATGCGCAGTTTCTGCAGCTCTGTCATTGTAACAGCGTCAATAACAGTCAGCATATAGTCCCCGTCTTCGCTAGTCACAAGCAGCAGCTTGGTTTTATCCTGGCTCGTCTCTAGCGCGATTACCCGCGCTCGTTCAGCATCTAAAGGAAACACAGTCTGCAACTCATCGGCAGTGAGAATGTGGACGCCACTTTGGGTGTACCGCGGGAAGCGGTAGATGCCATAGCCGCCTGGAATATGGCTGGTGTCCAGTAACTGGCCATCTACGGTGGCGCAGGCAAAGGTAAAGAAGCAGTGGCTATCAGTCACAACGCTGGTGGCATGGGAGTAGACTTCTGTCTCCCAAAGGGGTGAGTGCTCGATGGAGTGGACGTTGCCAGCAGCGTTCTTCTCCACGCTTACTTCCACTTGGTGCTTTGGGTAGACCGGGATCTTGAAATATCCAGCAAAGAGGTTCAGTGTATCCTGATTGACGGCGAATCCAGATGGCCATTCAAAATCCACCCTGATAGGGTAAAAATCATAGTAATCCTTGATGTATACGGTTTCCGTATGTTTTTCGCCTGGCTTGGTGCGGGTAGCCACGTCCCGAACTGGAAGTGGAATTGTTTCTGCCTCCATGTCTATGTTGTAGCCTGAGGCACCGCCGCCACTAAGCATGTCATCTAGATAGATGTTAAAGACAGGGGGTTTAATTTGCTTTGGCTGAAGCTGCGCCTGCGAGAAAGTAAAGGTTGTGCTTATCTCCGGCTTTTCTCCGACGGTATAGAGGGTATCCCAGAACAGGCGGTAGTCGCAGTGCGTACTCAGGTCAACCTTGATGCCTTCTGCAATAACCTTGTCGCCGTAGAGCACAGTCTCGTCGATGACGACTGCATCTTTACTGGCGTCCACAGAGCCATGGATATAGCCAAAGGAACCGGCGGCGAGAATAAGCAGCAGAAGCGTGAGTATTAGGCTCTTGCGCATGGCATATCCCTCCCTCTATTGCTCATCGGTTAACTCGGACAACGCCTTGCTTACCCGATCAGCCTTGTAGTGATAGGTCTCTTTCACATAATCCATTAGGCACTTGCCCGAATCCTCCAGCTCCAGCATAGACACATCCCCGACAATCTTGCCCCGGCGAATGAGTATAGCCCGACCGATGAAGTTTTCCACTTCTTCTAACAGGTGGGTGGATAACAACACGGTCTCCGACGGCTCCAGAATTCCCAGCAGCACCTTGTAGAAGTCTTCCCGGTTGAACACGTCGTTGCCGGCAAAGGGCTCATCCATGAGGATATAGTCGGCACCCTGGCACAGGGACAAAATGACTTCGAACTGGTTCTTCTGGCCGGTGGAAAAGTGACGCAAAGCCTTGTGTTTTGGTAGCTCGAAAAACTCCATCAGGCCGCGAAAGCGCTTTTCACTAAACTGCGGAAAGTGTTGCTCATAAAACTCTTTGTGTGCCGTTGCATCTAAATTGGGAAAGAAGGAATGCTCGCTGGTGGCAAACGAGAGCCTAGCGATATTTTTGCGCGAGATAGGTGCGCCGTCTAGGGTAATCTCACCAGAAAAGCGCAGGTAACCGAGAATGCACTTTATCAGAGTAGTCTTGCCAGCGCCGTTTTCGCCAAATAGGCCTACGATCTGCCCTTGCGGCAAAGCTAGACTGACAGCATCCAAAGCACGCTTACCGCCGAAGTATTTGCTTACGTTTTTAATCTCGATCATATTCCCACCCCCAAGATAACACTCCAGATTTTTTGCCACTGATAAGGTGCCAGGCAGGCCCGCGGAGTAAAAGCCATGTAAACTGCGTAGTAGATAAGGAGTAGCAGGAGTGCCACGCATAGACAGGCTAATACTCCCATGAGCGGCAGGGTAAGGCAGCGCCTGGGTAACTCCCAGCGATCTGGCAGCCGCCTCATTAGGTAAATGCTCTTGCTGCCCTGATAGTGGTAACTGTAATGATAGATAGCAACGGCCGCCATAGAGAGCGCGAGTACGAGGAATGTATCCAGGCTGCCGCCCAGTACCTGCACAAAGTTCGGCATTACCGCACTGGTATTAAGCACTTTTGCTGTTCCGTCCCACAGAAACAGTAACTGATACTCCCTCGAATAACGAAACAGAAACCCCAGGCTATACAGCAGGCTAGCGCCGATACCGCTTGCGAACCAACCCAGCTCTTGCCCTAGGTTAACCCCTGGCGGTGCGTAGTGGACCAGCTTTTTTTTATGATTCATCTTCTAAGCCACGCCCCTTCCAGATCCCTATTGCACTTCCTGTGATGCCAAGGGCAGTCAGGGAAAGTAGTAGGTCGCTCCCGAAGTTACCCATTGCCTTGGAGAAGTACACGACGACCAACATCGCTAGCACCACTATGGCAAATACTTTCTCACCGCGCCTCTGGCGATAGGCGAAACAGGCTGCGCTGATGCCAAGGCTGAGAACGAAGATAGCGTTACGTATATAGCGGCTGGTTTCTGCCAGTGGCAACAGACTATGCAGGAAGTTGTTGCGGTAGAATGCTAGCAAGATAGTCTGGCCGCTCACGTATGCCGTATCCATCCGAGCCACATAGAGTCGGCTTAGCAGTAGGACAATGACTACATGCAGCGCCCAGAACAGGAAGAAACAGGCCACATTGTAAACTGCCCACCAGAAAACGATGGTTATTTCACCAACGGATAGCCTTTGCAGGGTATACCGCAGCTTGCTACCGCCGATCTCACAACCAGTGAGGCTGAGCAGTGCGCAGAGCAGCAGGAAGCTGACACCGCATACTAAGGCAATGCGGCTTTCACTCATCAACTGTTCTAGGGCAAGCGGTTCTCCTCCCAGCGTTTTTTGTAACGCGAAATAGAACAGTGCACATTCGGCCACTGCTGTAAATGCAAACAGCCCTAGAATTTTGTAGATAGTGCTTCTAGCCGCCAGCATCAGCACGGATAAATGTTGTCTCATGCTCACGCCCCCCGTTCCTTATTCCCATAGTTTATCAACCAAGAAGATAGCTTCCCTCTTAGAGAGGCCCATCCCCTTCATGGCGCTGACAATTGCCTGGACGTCGTTTGCCAGCAGTTCCTCGCGAATTCGCTGCACCTTCCCCGCGTCCAGAACCAGATAGCTTTTCGCGCCGGAATGGGATTCAATGATGGCCTCGTCTTCTAGCATCCGGTACGCCTTCTGCACTGTGTTGGGATTGACCCCCAATAACGCCGACAGGACTCGCCGGGAGGGCATCTCGTCTCCATCCTGAGCACTTCCGGCAACGATGCTCTGTTTAACGTGCCGAATAATCTGCAGATAGATGGGGCTACCATCCTGTAAGTCAAATTGTTCGAAGGAAATCATGGCACCCCTCCTGCACTCAAATTCGAACCGTATTACAAATATAATACAGTCTGTATCTGTATTATATTTGTAATACGGTTGGTAGTCAATACCACAAAGGAATCAATCCTCATGTTCGAGAATGAGTACTGATTTTTCGTTGGCATCGCAATCGTTTCAATTACTAAAAACTTAGAGATATAATTACAAATAACTATTCCAGCGAATACAGCCATCAATCAATATACTGGAGGCAAGATAAGATGGTAGCTATAGATTACCAGAAAATACAAAAGAGCTTTTACCCTGGGCGACCCACGCAGAACCGCTCCGGAAAAGCTCAAGACCGTTATTCGGCATCCGATACGACCTAATAGTCGGCGCTATTTTCTAAGCAAGACGTTAACTCCGTATTTGTCACGAAAGCGCGCGAGTTCTTGGAAGCCCAATTGTCGATAAAGCTCAGCCGGCCCTACCGATACTTGTTCGAAGTTGGCATCTTCCATACCACTAGCCTCGAGTACACAGCCTTGAGCAGAGGCTTCGTCTATCAAAGCCGCAACCAGAGCCTTAGCTATACCCTTCCCTCGATGGCCTTTATCCGTTGAGAGACAAGTGATAACCCATGCACCAGTGATCAACTCTGTGCCGAACCCCTGCCTTAGTCTAGCAAATTCCTGATAGAGTTCTAGCGGGCCATACTGAACGAAGCCGATAGCCGTGCCGCTGTCATCAACAGCTAGTTTGCCTTTGAGCCTAGCATCAGCAAACATGCTGCGCCGAGCTTCGGTGGGGTCGGCTGCGTCGCATTCGTGCCAGTACGTGCAGGACTGACAGTCTTTCTTGATCTGCTGGAAGTTGGTCGCGTCAACGTCAATGATTTTCATCCTCGATCTCTCCCGTTTTCCATACTTTCCCTAGACAGAGGATAGCATGGTTGATTGCTGATTGTCAACCATATGTTCGGTGGTTGCGTCTGAGTGTGGGCATGAAGGCTCTCATCGTAAGCACTTGGAAGGAGAAGGATGGTAAGACAGCGAACTAGTGTTATTACCTAAAAGACATAGATTCCACAAAGAGATACTATGTCTTTTTATATGCCGAAAAGCGTGATACCATTGGTTTACAGGAACTAATATTGGTTGATTCCCATTAGAAGGTATGAATAAGAGGAAGTGAGCCATGTGAAAAAAGTAGATATGATTGTTAAGGCACCGCATTTCTACACCATGGAAGGTGCAGGCGTTGGATATAGGTCTGGAGTTGCCATGGTTGTAGACTCAGGCAAGATAATTGCTATTGAAAAGGCGGACCTAATGGGTCAGGAATATCAGGCCGAGGAAGTTCTGCAGCTGGAGCATCACGCTATTATGCCAGGGTTTATTGACGGGCATATGCACACCTCCCTAGCTATATTGCGGGGACTTGCTCAGGATACCAATAACTGGATGATGTATGGATTACAACCATTCAGTGCGGCGACAACTGTTGAAGCCAGTTTAGCTGGAAGTAAAATGGCTATCATTGAGGCCATTAAAGCTGGAACAACTACTTTGGGAGACTACTCTACCAATATGGACCCTGTCTGTAATTTTATCAGCAAGATAGGCGCTAGGGGTAATATCACATGCACAATCAGGGAGGCTAAATCCAGAGTGTATGCTCCTGGAGAGCTATATGAGTTTGACCCTACCCGAGGGGAGGCCTCGCTTAGGGCCAACTTGGACCTCTTTGAGAAGTGGCATGGCAGGAGCGATGGACGTATTAGAGTTCTTTTCGGACCTCAGGGAGCGGACTTCCTAAGCGAGCAGCTCTTGCTCAGGGTGCAGCGGCTGGCAAAAGAAAGGCAAACCAAGATTCACATGCACACACAACAGGGCGATCGCGAAACTTACCAGGTTATGCAAAGGTACAACAAGCGGCCTATTACGTGGCTACAGGAAATAGGTTATTTGGACGAGACGTTAATTGCCGTGCACCTTACTGATGCGAGCGACGCTGAGGCCAGGGTTGTAGCCGAGAGTGGCGCTTCTATGATTGTGTGCCCCGGTTCCATCGGTATTATTGATGGTGTGGTGCCGCCTTCGCTCGCTTTCCAAGACGCTGGTGGCAATGTTGCGCTTGGATCGGACCAAGCTCCAGGTAATAACTGCCACAATATCATCAACGAGATGAAACTGGTGGCACTATTCAACAAGATTAAGCATCAAAACCCAGAAGTTCTGCCTGCGTGGCGGGCGCTGAGGATGGCTACTATTGAAGGAGCTAAGGCAGTCGGTTTAGGCGATCTGGTTGGGTCTTTAGAGGTTGGTAAGAGGGCAGACTTCATTGCCGTAGATCTACACAAGCCAACAATGATGCCAGTCTATACACACCCTATGCGCAATATAGTCCCCAACCTGGTGTATAGTGCTAGGGGAGACGAAGTGGCGCTGGTGGCAGTTGACGGGAAGGTTATTTACCAAAACAGCACTTTTACGACTATAGATGAAGCAGAATGCTTAGCCGCGGTGGCGGCCTATCCGGAGAAGATCGGCCAGCAAGCAACCGAGCAGTTTCTGCGGATTGATGGGACTAACGCGCAGTTTATGCGGAAGGGCTTGTTGTAGACGAGGTTTACCTCCCCCGTACAGAGGAATTTACAGACTGAAAGGAGGGCAGCCATCATGTCCGATTGTATTGTCAGTGAAGCCCTGTCCCTATATGGGCTGACAAACGCAAAGGCTACTCTCTTGCGGCACAACGAAAACCGTACTTATCGGATTGATTGTGAGGGGAGTTCTTTCTGTCTTCGCCTGAAAAACCCGGTTTCGGGTTTTGATCTATCAGTCTTTGATGGTGATCAGGAAACACTCCTGCGAGGCGAACTTGGCTTTATAGGTGCACTCGGGGAGCAAACCGACATTTCTGTACAAAAGCCCGTAAAAACACTATCAGGCGATGTGGTTGCACGGCTTTCCGACGGAACTCTGGCAAGCCTGCTTAGCTGGATGAAAGGAGTCCCACTTAATGAGGGGAAGCGCACTGAGCAGATGCTTGTCTTTGCCGGGCAGACGCTGGCAAAGCTCAGAAGCGCGGCGGAAAGCAATCCCAGTCTAGCTGCTTACCCACGTCTTTCCTACGATCAGAGATTAGTAGAGCGTCTTGCTGTCCAGGCGGAGCAGAGTACTGAATATCTCCCTAC